>DASYKC010000125.1:0-30553 GCA_035995885.1 Caldimonas sp.
GGCATCGTCGACGCGGTCGCGTTCCCGGGCCTGTCGATCGCCGGCTTCGCGGCGGCGCCGAACGAGGGCATCGTCTTCTTCGGCCTGAAGCCGTTCGAGGAGCGCACTTCGCCCGAGCTCTCGAAATTCGGAATCCTCGGCAAGGTCAACGGCGCGCTCCAGCAGATCCAGGGCGCGCGCATGTTCGTCGTGCCGCCGCCCGCGGTCGACGGCCTCGGCAACGCCGGCGGCTTCAAGCTCCAGGTGCAGGACCGCGAGGGCCTCGGCGAGCAGGCGCTCTTCGGCGCCGTGTGGGGCACGCTCGGCCAGGTCTACGGCAACCCGAAGTCGAGCATCGGCACGCCGTACTCGACCTACGACATCAACGTGCCGCAGCTCTACGCCAACGTCGATCGCACCCGCGCCAAGCAGATGGGCGTGAACCTGAACGACATCTACGACACGATGCAGGTCAACCTCGGCTCGCTCTACGTCAACGACTTCACCAAGTTCGGCAAGACCTATCAGGTGATCGTCCAGGCCGACGCGCCGTTTCGCGCCGACGCGCAGGCGATCGGCCTCCTGAAGACGCGCAACGCCGCCGGCGAGATGGTCCCGCTCAGCGCCCTCATGACGGTCGAGCCGACCTTCGGGCCGACGCGGGTGACGCGCTACAACGGCTATCCGTCGGCCGACGTCAACGGCGCCGCCAACCCGGGCTTCTCGTCGGGCCAGGCCGAGGCCGAGATCGAGACCCTGCTCAAGCGCACGCTGCCGCGCGGCCTCGGCTACGAGTGGACCGAGCTCACCTACCAGGACCGGCTCACGCGCGACGTCACGCTGCCCGGCACCGGCACCAAGATGCCGGTGCTCGCGGCGGTGATGATGATCGCCGTGCTGCTCGTGATCCTGGTGCTGGCGGCGCAGTACGAGAGCTTCAGCCTGCCGATGGCGATCGTCCTGATCGTGCCGATGTGCGTGCTGGCGGCGCTCTTCGGCGTCTGGCTTTCGCACTTTCCGCCGTTCGGGCAGCCGGGCGACCTCAACATCTTCACGCAGGTGGCGCTGGTCGTGCTCGTCGGCCTCGCGTGCAAGAACGCGATCCTGATCGTCGAGTTCGCGAAGGAGCTCGAGGAGCGCGGCGAGGCCCTGTTCGACGCGATCATCCACGCCTGCCGGATGCGGCTGAGGCCCATCCTGATGACGTCGTTCGCGTTCTGTGCCGGCGTGCTGCCGCTCATCTTCGGCAGCGGCGCCGGCAGCGAGATGCGCCGGGCGATGGGAATCGCCGTCTTCTCGGGGATGCTCGGCGTGACGCTGTTCGGCATCTTCCTGACGCCGGTGTTCTACGTGCTGCTGCGCAGCCGGCGCAGCCGGCGCCTGAACGCGGGCGTTGCCGCCGACGTGGCGCCGACACCGCCGCAACCGCAGCCTGCCGGAGGCGCCGGTGAATAGCGCGACGACGATGGCCTCGTTCCGACGCCGGGCGCTCGCGCTCGTGCCGGCGCTGGCGACGGCGCTCGTCGCCGCGGGCTGCGCCGTCGGCCCCGACTACCGCGAGCCGAAGCTGGCGCTCGACGGCAGCTTCGTCAACGCCGCGCCGCGTGCCGGCGGGAGCGGCGCCAACGCCGCCAACGCCGATATCGCCGCCTTCTGGCGCGGCTTCGGCGACGCCGACCTTACTGCGCTGATCGATCGCGCGCTCGCCGCCAACGGCGACATCCGCATCGCCCAGGCACGCCTGCAGGAATCGCGGGCGACGCTGCAGGGCACGCGCGCCGAGCTGCTGCCGAACGTCGGCGTCGCCGCCGACGCCGGCCGCGTCCTGACGCCGGAGTACCTGCTGCCGGGCGCGTCGCGCAGCCAGCGCACGACCGGCTTCTACGACGCCGGCTTCACCGCCAGCTGGGAGCTCGATTTCTTCGGCCGCAACCGGCGCGCGAGCGAATCGGCCGCG
Organism: Caldimonas sp.; assembly: GCA_035995885.1. Lineage (GTDB taxonomy): Bacteria > Pseudomonadota > Gammaproteobacteria > Burkholderiales > Burkholderiaceae_C > Schlegelella_A. The sequence continues at coordinate 1,937 of DASYKC010000125.1, forward strand.
GCGCAGGTCGACGCGTCGCAGGCCGGCGTCCATGCGGCGCAGACGATCGTCGCCGCCGAGATCGCGCGCAACTACCTCGAGCTGCGCGGCCTGCAGCAGCGCCTCGCCGTCGCCCGCGACTCGATCGTCAACCAGCGCGAGACGCTGCGCCTGACCCGCGCTCGTCTCGACGTCGGCCGCGGCACGCGACTCGACGTCGCGCGCGCGCAGAGCCTGCTCGACAGCACCGAGGCCAGCCTGCCGGTGCTCCAGGTCGCGGCCGACCGCAGCGCCTATCGCATCGCGACGCTCGCCGCCGCCTCGCTGCGCGACGTCGCGACTCAGCTGGCGACGCCGCGCCTGCTGCCGACGCTGCCGGTCACCGACCTCTCGGCACTGCCGCTCGGCACGCCCGAGCAGCTGCTGCGCCGCCGGCCCGATCTCGTCCAGTCGGAGCGCTTGCTCGCTGCGGCGACGGCGAACATCGGCGTCGCCACCGCCGATCTCTTTCCGCGCGTCAGCCTCACCGGGCTGATCGGCTTCGCGAGCGGCCGGCTGACGTCGCTGGGCGACGGCAACTCGCAGCAGTACTCGCTCGGCGCGGGGCTGACCTGGCCGCTGCTCGACTTCGGGCGCGTCCGCTCGCGCATCGCCGCGAGCGAGGCCCAGGCCCTGCAGGCGCTCGCCGGCTACGAGCAGACGGTGGCGACCGCGCTCGAGGAGACCGAGGGTGCGCTCAGCCAGTTCAGCCACTCGGCCGAGCAGACCGACAAGCTCGCCAGCGCCGCCCGCAACGCCGACGACGCGGCGCGCCTTTCGAAGCTGCGCTTCGACGCCGGCGCGGTCGATTTCCTGATCGTCCTCGATGCCGAGCGCCAGTCGCTGGCGGCACGCGACGCGCTGGTGCTGTCGCAGGTCGGCCAGGCGACCGCGCTGGTCAGCATCTATCGCGCGCTCGGCGGCGGCTGGAGCGTGCCGGTCAGCGCCGCGGTCGCCGGCGCGAGCCCAGGAGCTGCGCCGTCGCAATGGTGATGCACATGGTCGCGAAGGCGAGCCACGCATAAGGCCAGGCGAGCGGCATGGCGACGAGGATCAGGCCGTCGTTGCCGCCCGGCAGGAGCAGGCTGCCCCAGCCCATGAGCACGCCGCCGACGAGGCAGCGCAGCAGCTGCGTCGGCGACACGCGTGTGCTGCGAAAAAGTCCCGCGGTCCAGCCGCCGAGCGCGGCGCCGAGGAGCAGCGACACCGCGAGCAGCAGCCGCGCGACGACGCTCGCCGACATGCCGCGCGCCAGCTCGGCCAGCGCGTCGGTGTAGGCCCAGCCGCCGACGAGAAGCAGCATGACGACGAAGGTGATGCCGATCACCGTCGTCGCCGCGTGCGGCGACCAGACGCGCGCCGCGAGCGCTTCGTGCCAGCGCACGCTCATCGGCTCGCCGCGGCCGAGCCAGGGCCGCACGAGCCGCCAGAGCGCGAACGCGACGAAGGCGACGGCGACCGCCGCCGAAGCCCGCAGCACCGGCGAGCCGTCGCCAAGCGCGGTCGGCATCGGCACGCCGAAGAGGGGCACGACGCTGAGGCAGCCGAGATAGAAGCCGATCGGCGTGACGATGTAGGCCCAGTCGCCCGAGCCGAAGCGGGCGATCGCGCCGAACACGCAGGCGCCGTTGATGTAGGCGCCGAGGCCGAGCAGGGCGCCGCCGACCATCGTCCAGCCGCTGATCGCGTAGCCCGACGGCATCGGCGGCAGCAGGTGCAGCGACTGGGCGACGACGAGGCCGCCGGCGACCCAGAGCGCCGCCTCGAGGAGGCTGAGAAGGCGCCGGTACGAACGCTGCGTGACGATCTCGTCGACGGCGGCGACGGTGCAGGTCGCGCCGCGCTGGATGGCGTAGCCCATGACGCCGGCGCAGAGCGCGGCGACGACGAAGGCGACGCTGGCGACGACGATCGGCACGGCGCTCGCTCCGGCGATGCTCAGACGTGCTCGATCACGCCTTCGATCGGATCGGCCGGCGCCTGCCAAGGGGCGCGCCCGATCATCCGCGTCGTGTCGGCGTGGCCGGCCTCGCGCCGGGCGCGGATGCCGGCGGGCGTGAAGTCGATGTCCTTGGTGTGATCCTCGCTGGCGATGCGCGGCGCGAGCAGATGCGCGACGTGCACCTGCGTGCCGCAGCCCCACGACGCCAGCGCCTTGACCTGGGGATCGTCCTGCCTCGCGGCGCCGACTTCCCGGGCCAGCTCGCGGATGACGTGGCGCAGGTGGTGGATCTGCTTCTGGCGCGCGATGTGGCTGTCGGCGCGGCTCGCGTACTGGATGTCCTTGGTGCGCGCCATCACTTCCCGGATCGAGCTCGGCTCTCGCGCCGTCTGGTGCCAGACGTTGACCGCGAAGATGAGCGAGTCGCGGCGCGGCTTGTCGTCGAGCACCGCCTCGATCGGCGTGTTCGAGTAGAGGCCGCCGTCCCAGTACGGCTCGCCGTCGATGCGAACGGCGCCGAACGCCGGCGGCAGCGCCCCCGACGCCATGACGTGCTCGACGGCGAGCGGCTCGTCGCGCGTGTCGAAGTAGCGCATCGCGCCGCTGCAGACGTTGACCGCGCCGACGGTGAGGCGCGTCCGGCAGTCGGACAGGTATTGCCAGTCGATCAGCGCGAGCAGCGTCGCGCGCAGCGGCGCGGTGCTGTAGTACGACGCGTCCTCGACGCTGCTCGTGGCGTGGGCGCCGCGAAGCGCGCCGAGGTTGGGCGTGAAGAACGCGGGGATGCCGCGCAGCAGGGTGCTCATCGTGCCGAACATCGCGGCGAGGCCGAAGGGATCGAGCGCGCTCGGGCCGAAGCCCTTCTGCTCGACCTGGTCCCAGAAGGCGTTCAGGCGATCGAGGCGATGCGCCGGCTCGTTGCCGCAGATCAGCGCCGCGTTGATCGCGCCGATCGACGTGCCGATCACCCAGTCGGGCTCGATCCCGGCCTCGTGCAGCGCCTGGTAGACGCCGACCTGGTACGCACCGAGGGCACCGCCGCCCTGGAGGACGAGGACGACCTGGCCGGGCAGCGCCGCTTTCTTCGATCGGGTTCGGCGAGCGGTCGTCATGGCGTTCTCGGGTTGGTCAGCGTTGCGCGCGATTTCTTTCGTCCCGGACTTCGGAACCGGGGCCGGCCGTTGACGCGGCGCTTCGGCCCACCGACAGTCGGGCGATGAGCGATGCTGCCTTGAACCAGACGCGCGCCTGGGTCGAACACGCCGTCATCGGCCTTCGTCTCTGCCCGTTCGCGCGCGCGCCGCACGTCGCCGGGCAGGTCCGCTACGTCGTCAGCGCGGCGCGCGATCCCGAGTCGCTGCTGGCCGAGCTGGTCGCGGAGATGAACGGGCTCGTCGACGAGCCGCCCGAGCGCGTCGAGACGACGCTCGTGATCCATCCGCACGTGCTGACCGACTTCGCCGACTTCAACGATTTCCTCTCGGTCGCCGACGCCGCCATCGCGGCGCTCGGCCTGGAGGGCGTGATCCAGGTCGCGAGCTTTCATCCGGACTACCGTTTCGCCGGCAGCGGCGCGGACGACATCGCCAACGCCACCAACCGCTCGCCGCATCCGACACTGCAGCTCCTGCGCGAGGCGAGCGTCGAGCGGGGGCTCGCCGGCATGGCGCGGCCCGAGGCGATCTTCGAGGCCAACATCGCGACCCTGGAACGACTCGGCCCTGCAGGCTGGGCGGCGGTGCAGCGCCGCTGGTCTGCCGATGGCGCCGATCGCGTCGATACCTGAGGCGGCGCTGGCGTTCGCGCGCGACGACGTTTCGCGGCCTCGCCTCAGGGCGCCGCCGCCAGCGGCACGAGCTGGCCAAGCAGCGTCGGGATCAGCTCGCTCACGGTCGGGTGGATGTGGACGGCGCGCTCGACGACCTTGTACGAGACGTCGGCGGCCATGATGTCGAGCAGCGCGTGGACGATCTCGTCGCCCTCGATGCCGAGCAGCGAGGCGCCGAGGATGCGCTCGCTGCCGGCGTCGACGTGGATCTTCATGAAGCCCTGCGTCTCGCCGCGCTCCCTGGCGCGGCCGACGCGCGTCATCGGCATGACGCCGACGAGGGCCGGCTTGCCGCGCGCGCGGACCTCCGCCTCGTTCATGCCGACGCGGCCGAGCGGCGGATCGATGAAGAGCGCATACGTGGGCAGGCGGTCGCTGACGCGGCGGTGCGTGCCGCGCAGCAGGTTGTCGGCGACGATCTCATGGTCGTTGAACGAGGTGTGCGTGAAGGCGCCGTGGCCGTTGACGTCGCCGAGCGCCCAGACGCCGCGCACGCTGGTTCGCAGCTCGTCGTCGATGACGATGTAGCCGCGCGAGTCGACGGCGATGCCGGCCTTGTCGAGGCCGAGGTCGTCGCTGTTGGGGCGCCGGCCGACGGCGGCGAGCAGGTGGCTGCCCTCGATCACCGGCACGCTGCCGCCGCTGCCGAGCGCGACGCGAACGCCCTTGCCGCCTGCGCCGGCGCTCACGCTCGCGCTCTTCACCGAGAAGTGGCAGGCGACGCCCTCGCGCTCGAGGATCGCCTGCACCTCGCGCGACACGTCGACGTCCTCGCGCGAGATCAGGCGGTCGCCGTATTCGACGACGGTCACGCGCGAGCCGAAGCGGCGGTACATCTGCGCGAACTCGAGGCCGATGTAGCTGCCGCCGGCGATGATCAGGTGCTCGGGCAGCGTGTCGACGCCCATCATCGTCGTGTTGGTCAGCACCGGCACGTCGGCGATGCCGGGCCAGGGCGGCAGCACCGGCCGGCCGCCGACGTTGATGAAGATTTGCGGCGCTTCGAGCGTCGCCCCGTTCACCTCGATCGAGCGCGGCCCGGTGAAGCGGGCACGGCCCCAGACGAGCGTCAGGCCGAGTGTCGCCCCGAGCCATTTCGCGAGGCCGTCGACCGACTCGCCGACGATCCGGTCCTTCCTCGCCTTCACCGCCTTCATGTCGACGCTGACGGCGCCGTCGACGCGAACGCCGAAGTCGGCAGCGCGGCGAACGACATGGGCCGCGCGCGCGCTCGCGACCAGCGTCTTGGTCGGGATGCAGCCGTCGTTGACGCAGGTCCCGCCGAGGTGCTCGCGCTCGATCAGCGCCGTCTTCATCCCGGCCTGTGCCAGCTTGACCGCGAGGAACGGACCGGCCTGGCCGGCGCCGATCACGATCGCGTCGAACGAGGTCGTCGTCATGAGGTCTCCTGCGCGCATGCGGGCGTGCGCCGCGTCCGCATCATGCCGCCGCGGGCCGCAGGCGTCATGTCCGAGCTGCGTCGAGGCCCGTTCTGCGCGCGGGCGACGACGCTGCGGGGCGCCGCTCGCGGCGGCCCGGCGCCGGCCAGCGCCTGGGCCAGAATCGCGGCCATGCCGGCCGCGACCGCCTCCCCGCGCAAGGCCGTCGCCTGGATGGCCGGCTGGCTGTCGGCGATGGTCGTCATGGCCGTCGCCGGCCGCGAAGCGACCCGGACGCTGCACGTCTTCCAGGTCATGGAGATGCGCTCGCTGCTCGGCCTCGTGCTGCTCTGGCCGCTCCTCCACGCGAGCGGCGGCCTGGCAGCGATGCGAACGCGCCGCCTCGGCCGCCACGTCGCCCGCAGCGCCGTCCATTACGGTGCCCAGATCGGCTGGTTCTTCGCCCTGACGCTGATCCCGCTCGCCCAGGTCGTCGCGATCGAGTTCACGATGCCGTTCTGGACCGCGCTGCTCGCCGTCGTCTTTCTCGGCGAGCGACTCGGGCCGGCGCGGATCGCCGCCGTCGCCCTCGGCCTGGCCGGCGTCGCCGTCATCGTCCGGCCCGGCCTCGGGCACGTCGATCCCGGCCAGCTCGTCGCCCTCGCCGCCGCCGTCGGCTTCGCCGTCTCGATCATCCTCGTCAAGTCGCTGATCGCGACCGAGAGCGTCGTCGCGATCATCTTCTGGATGCTCCTCGTCCAGTCGGTGATCGGCCTCGTCCCGGCGGCGCTCGTCTGGCGCATGCCGACCGCACCGGTGTGGCCGTGGATCGGCGCCATCGCCCTGTGCGGCACGTACTCGCACTATTGCGTGACGCAGGCGCTGCGCCACGCCGACGCGACGATGATCGTGCCGATGGATTTCCTGCGCGTGCCGCTCACCGCGGTCGCCGGCTGGCTCGTCTACGGCGAGCGCATCGATCTCTTCACCGTGGTCGGCGCCGGGTTGATCCTCGTCGCCAACCTCGTCAACCTGCGCCGGACGATCCCGGCGCCCAAGGACCCTCGCATGGTCACGTCGTCATGAGCGCCATCCCGTTCGACCCTGCAACCGCCGCCGTCGCCGCACCGCGCTGGCGCTGGCTGCCCGCGCCGGGCACCTGGAAGTACCACGCGCTGTTGCTGGCGCTCGGCATCCTCGTCCTTGGCCCGCTCGGCGGGCTGACGGCGTCGTACATGAACTTCTCGATCGGCTTCTTCGTCGGTGGCCAGGTGCTCGCCGGCCTGCTCGGCTCGACCGTCACCTACGGCTACGGCGTCGAGGGCAAGCACGGCGCCAACTACATCCAGACCGCGGCGGCATCGGTCGCCGGCATGAGCGCGATGGGCGTCCTGATCCAGGCGATGGTCTGGCTCGGCCTGCCGCAGCCGCCGATGTGGCAGCTCGTCCTCTACATGCTGACGATCGGCATGTTCGGCGCCGGCATCGGCATGCTCTACACGCCGATCCTGATCGACCGCATGAAGCTGGTCTTTCCCTCGGGCCTGGCGGTCGCCAACATCCTGCGCGCGCTGACCGACCCGGTGCTGCTGCGCCGCTCGGTCGCGCTGCTCGGCGGCGGCGTCGCCAGTGGCCTGGTCGGCGGCATCGGGTCGGCGAAGATCGCGCTGCTCGGCGCGATCGAGCTCTCGACCTCGACCTTCGGCGCCGGCATGGTCGTCGGCGCGCGCATCGGCCTCGCCGCGGTGACCGGCGGCGTCATCGGCATCCTCCTGAAGCCCTACTTCGTCTCGATCGGCTGGCTGCAGGCCGGCGATCCGCCGCGAAAGATCATGTTCCTGATCGCGCTCGGCTGGATCATGGGCGCCGCGATCGTCGACATGACGCTCATCATGAGCCGCGCCGTCAGGCGCTGGCGCGAGACCGCAGCCGGGCCGAGCGCGAAGGGCGGCGACGTCGCGGTCCACGGCTGGCGCCGCGTCCATACCGTGCGCCTCGTCATCTGGTCGATCTGCTGGGGCGCGGCGGTCGTCGCCGTCGGCCACCTGGTGCTGAAGCAGCCGGTGCTCTACCTCGTCGTCGCGCTCGTCCTGGTCTGCGTCTTCGCGCTCGTCAACGGCATCTCGCTCGGCATCAGCGACTCGAACCCGATCTCGTCGGCGTTCGTCGTCTCGATCGTCATCCTCGCCGCGATCGGATTGAAGGATCCGACCGTCGGCCTGATGGCGGGCACGGTGCTGCTGGTCTCGACCAGCGTCGCCTGCGACATGCAGCAGGACCGCTCGACCGGCGCCCGCCTCGGCACCGACCGCGTCATGCAGTTCCGCTACCAGGCCGCCGGCATCTTCGTCGGCGCGCTGCTCGCCGTCGGCTTCGCGCGTCTGTTCATGGCCGCGTATCCGGTGCTGCTCCTCGACCAGACGGCGATGAGCGAAGGCCAGCAGCCGGCGCAATGGAACGCGGCGATGACCTTCAAGTTCGTCGGCATCCTGAAGAGCCTCACCGACGATAAGCCGTACCAGCGCACCGCCATCTGGATCGGCGTCGGCACCGGCCTCCTGATCGAGCTCGTCCGCAAGGTCGCGTTCACGAGCGAGCGGTGGCTCCGCTACCGGAAGACGCGCGCCGGCGGCGCCGTCGACTTCGTCCTCGATTCGACCGTGCTGTCGTCGCCGTACGCGATGTCGTTCGGCGGCTTCGTCAACCTGGCGACATCGCTCTGGCTCGGCGCCGGCGGCGTCGTCGCCAGCCTCATCGATGCGCGCGCCGCGCGCCGGAAGCTGCGGCGCGACGCGCCCGGCGACGACGGCGAGCTGCCGTCGGACATGACCGGCACGTCGCTCTTCGGCGGCGGTCTCATTGCCGGCGACGCGATCGCGGCGCTGGGTCTGGGGCTGATCGCGCTGGGCTCGCTCGTCGTCGGTTGAGGCGGTGAGCGAGATCGAGCTCAAGTTCGGCATCGCCCCGGCCGCCGTCGCCGGCGTCGAGCGCGCCCTGGTCCGGCACGGCGCGCGCTCGGTCGGCATCGAGTCCGGCTACTGGGACACGCCGGATCGACGCCTCGCCCGTGCCGACGTCTCGCTGCGCCTGCGCAAGGCGCACGGTCGCTGGGAGCAGACAGTGAAAGCGGCCGGAGCGAGCCCGGCCGAGCGTCTCGAGGCGACCGTGCCGCGTCGCGCCGCGCTCGCCGGCGTGGCGCCGCAGCCGGACCTCTCGCTGCATGCGGGAACGCGCGCCGGACACCTCGTCGACAAGGCGCTGGCGCGCGGCAACGGCGCGGCGGCGCCGCTCGAGCTCGTCCACACGACACGGGTCCGCCGTCGCCATCTGCTCGTCGACGCCGCGCGCTCCGCGATCGAGGTCGCGCTCGACTGGGGCGAGATCGAGGCCGCTGGCCGATCGATGCCGATCTGCGAAGTCGAGGCCGAGCTGAAGCACGGCGACGTCGCCGACCTCATCGACTTCGGCCGCCGCAGCATCGACGCCCATGCGCTGTGGCTGAGCACGATCGCGAAGTCGACCAGAGGCAATCGACTCGCGTCGGGATCTGTCCAGCTCGCCAGCGCCGTCAAGGCGACACGGCCGAGCTTTCGCGCGCATGCCGACGGCAGCGAGGTCTTTCGCGCCGCGTTCCGGAGCTGCCTCGAGCAGGTGCTCGCCAACGCCAGCATCGTCGCTTCCGGCGCGTTCGACAACGACGTCGTCCATCAGCTGCGGATCGGCCTGCGCCGGATGCGAACGCTCTGGCGCGAGCTGCCCGACTGGCGCGGCACCCTGGCGTCGACGTGGGAGGCGCCGGCGGCGCAGGTCTTTCGTTCCCTGGGCGCCTATCGCGACCGGCGCACCGTCGCCGCGGCGTTGCGCCAGCCGCTCGCCGACGCGGGATCGCCCGAGCCGGAGCTGCGCGCGCTGCCCGCCGACGCCGCGGTCGATCCGGTCGCGGTCGTTCGCAGCCCGGCGTTTCAGCATGCCCTGCTCGACCTGCTCGCGTTCGCGCTCGCTCGCCAGGATTCCTCGCCGCGCGACGACGCACCCCGCGCGCACGTCGCCGGCGCCGACGACGAGTCGCCTCGGGCCGTGACCGGCCGGCATCTCGACAAGCTGCATCGCCGCCTGGCGCGCGACGCCAAGCGCTTCGTCGAGCTGTCGACCCTGGAGCGGCATGGCGTTCGCAAGCGACTCAAGCGCCTGCGCTACCTGAGCGAGCTGATCGCGTCCCTGTACGACAAGCGCCCGGTCGCCCGCTTCCTGCGCGCGCTCGAGCCGGCACAGGACGAGCTCGGTCACTACATCGACCTCGTCGTCGCGACCCGGCTCGCACGCGACCGCGTCGATGGCGGCGATGCCCGGGCCTGGTTCAACGTCGGCTGGCTGCAGGCGAAGGAAGCGGACGCGATCAAGCGCTGCAGCGCGGCGCTGCGGGACGTCGCCCGGGCGGCTCCGTACTGGTAGCTTCCGCCGCGACGCCTCGACCGGCTAGCGCCTGGCGCCGACGTGCGCCAGGTAATGCGCGAGGTCGGGCAGCTCCTGCGCGTCGACGCCGGCGAGGGTCTCGTTCATCGCCGACGTGTAGCCGACGCGCGTGCCGGCCTTGAACTCGGCGAGCGTCTTGGCGAGGTAGTCCTCGCGCTGGCCGGCGAGGCGCGGCACCTGCTTCTCGCCGGCGTAGTCGTCGCCGTGGCACGAGTTGCAGCGGTGGCGCTGAGCGAGCGCGGCGCCGCGCGCCATTCGCGCCGGATCGGCCGGCCCGGCAGCCGCGGGCGGCGCGGCCGGCAAGGTCGCGATCAGATCGGAATAGGCGCGCAGGTCGGCGTCGCTCATTCCCTTGGCCATCGCCGTCATCAGCGGATTGGCGCGGCGGCCGGCGCGGAACAGGAACAGCTGCGTGATGGCGTAGAACGAATGCTGGCCGGCGAGCGACGGCGTGTCGGCGGTCGTGCTGACGCCGCCGGCGCCGTGACATGGCGCGCAGGTCGCGAAGCGATCGGTGTCGGCCGACGTCGAGGCGGCGCCGGCTTGCGGCGAGGTGGCGCCGCGCGGCGCCGGGGCGGCCCCGGCTTGCGCCGAGGCCGCGCCGGCCGCCGCCAGCATCGCCGCGGCGACGAGCGCGCGCGTTCGGACGCGAGCCGCCGCCGCGCCGCAGCCCACCGTCACTTGCCGCCGTAGCTGACGCGGTAGATCGCGCCGGCGTGGTCGTCGGAGATCAGGAGCGAGCCGTCCTTCATCTGCATGACGTCGACCGGCCGGCCGAGGTACTGGTTGTTCTCGACGAAGCCGGTGAGGAACGGCTCCATCTTGCTGATGCCGCCCTTGCCGTCGGGCCAGGCGACGACGATGTCGCCGCCGAAGATCCTGGTCCGGTTCCACGAGCCGTGGCGGGCGATGAAGATCGCGCCGCGGTACTTCGCCGGGAACATCGTGCCGGTGTAGAAGCGCATGCCGAGCGTGCCGGCGTGCGGCCCGGTGAGCAGCGCCGGCTGGGCGTAGTCGGTGCAGGCCTTGCCCCAGCCGTACTCGGGGTCGGCGATCGTTCCCTGGTGGCAGTACGGGTAGCCGAAGTCGGTGTTGCCGCCCTTGGCGACGTGGTTCAGGCTGTCGTTCGGCAGGTCTTCGGAGAGCCAGTCGCGGCCGTTGTTGGTGTACCAGAGGTCGCCGCTCTTCGGATCAAAGTCGAAGCCGACCGAGTTGCGCACGCCGGTCGCGACCGTCTCGACACCGCTGCCGTCGAGGTTCATGCGCTGGATGATCATGTGCTTGTCGTCGCGCGCGCAGATGTTGCATGGCGCGCCGGTCGGCACGTACAGCTTGCCGTCGGGGCCGATGCGGATGTACTTCCAGCCGTGCGGCACGTCGCCGGGCAGCTTGTCGTAGACCATCACCGGCGCCGGCGGCTTGTCGAGGTTGCTCTCGATGTTGTCGTAGCGCGTGATGTCGGCCGGCGTCGCGACGTAGAGCGCGCCCTTGTGGTACTCGATGCCGTTCGGCAGGTTGAGCTTCTCGGCGATCGTCTTGACCTCGCGCTTGCCGCCCTTGTCGGTGACCGCGTAGATCTTGCCGGCGACGAACAGCGAGCTGACGAACACGGTGCCCTTGTCGCCCTGGCGCAGGCCGCGCGCGTCGAGGATGTCGCTGGCCCAGACCTCGACCTTGAAGCCCGGCGGCACCTTGAGCTTGCCGACCGGCAGCTGGCTCGCGGGCGTCGCGATCGGGAACGACGGCACCGGCGCGAGCTTGTTGCCCTTGGGCATGCCGACCGCCCAGAACGGCACTTCCTCGGTCGGCGCCGAGGCGGCGGGTGCGGGCGGATCGGCGGCGAAGGCCAGGCCGGCAGCCGCCCCGAGGCAGGCGCCGATCACGGCGCCGCGATGGATCGAACTCAACATGTCTCACTCCTGCGGCAACGTCGTTGTAGGGGGGCCGGCGCACCCGCGTTGCCTGCAGGCGGTCGGCGCAGAGCTTCTCCGGTCAACCCATGCGTCGGGGCGGCCGGAGCCCAATGATCGGGAAAGCGATGAGGATGATCAAGGGGACGATGTCGGTTCGCCACGCGGCTTCCGCATCGCGCGATGAAAGGCCCGATGTCCGGCATTGAAGCGGACCGGGGCAGTCCCACATGCCGGCGATGCCCCTGCAGGCGATCTCGCTCCTTCTTCACGCCTACGTCGGCTGGCGCCTCGTGCCTGCGCTCGGCTCCCTCGCGGGCGGCGTCGCCCTGACGGTGCTGCTCCTGGTCTCGGCGCTGACGCTGCCGTACGCGCTCGGCGCCCGCCGCGGCGGCAGCGGCCGCGTGGCCCTCACGCTGGCCTGGATCGGTCTCGTCTGCATGGGACTCTTCTCCTCGCTCTTCGTCCTCACCGTCGTTCGCGATGTCGGCCTGCTCGCTGCTGCCGCCGCCGCGGCGGTCTGGCCGGCGTCGGTCGTGCCGGCATCGCTGCTCACGCCGTCGGCGCGCTTCGTCGCGATCGCCGCCGGCCTCGTCACGCTGTGGGGCTTCGCCAACGCGCGCCGCACCGCGCGCGTCGTTCGCGTCGACGTGCCGATCGCCGGCCTGCCGGCGGCGCTCGACGGCTTCACGATCGCCCAGGTCAGCGACGTCCACGTCGGGCCGACGATCAAGCGGCCGTTCGTCGAGGCGATCGTCGATACCGTCAACGGGCTCGACGTCGACCTCGTCGCCGTCACCGGCGACCTCGTCGACGGCAGCGTCGCCGACCTCGCCGAGCACGTCGCGCCGCTGGCCGGCCTGCGCTCGAAGGAAGGCAGCTTCTTCGTCACCGGCAACCACGAGTACTACTCCGGCGCCGCGGCGTGGGTGGGCGAGCTGCGCCGGCTCGGCATGACGGTGCTGATGAACGAGCACGCCGTCGTCCGCCGCAGTGACGCCCGGCTCGTCGTCGCCGGCGTCACCGATTTCAGCGCCGGCCACTTCGACCGCACCCAGGCGAGCGATCCGGCGGCGGCGCTCGTCGGCAGCCCGGCCGGCGCCGTGCGCCTCTTGCTCGCGCACCAGCCGCGCAGCGCCGCCGCCGCCGAGGCGGCCGGCTTCGATTTGCAGCTATCGGGCCACACCCACGGCGGCCAGTTCCTGCCCTGGAACTTCCTGGTCCGCCTGCAGCAGCCGTTCACCGCCGGGCTGCACCGCTGGCGCCGGATGTGGGTCTACACCAGCCGGGGCGCCGGCTACTGGGGCCCGCCGAAGCGCTTCGGCGCACCGTCCGAGATCACCTTGCTGCGGCTCGTCGCCGTTCCGGCGCCGGCCGCACAAGCGGTCGCGCCGCCCGCGCGGGGCGGCGCTGCCGTACCGGCCGTCTGAGCAGACGCCGCGATTTACAATTCGCAGGTTTTGGCCGGCCACCCCTGCCGCGCATCGAGAGGAATCCCCGTGTTCATTTCCGAAGCTTTCGCGCAGGCCGCTCCCGCGGCCACCGGCGCCGCCGACGGGCCGCTCGGCGCCCTCGGCGGGCTGGGCGGCATGCTGCCGCTCGTCCTCATGTTCGTGGTGCTCTACTTCGTCATGATCCGGCCGCAGATGAAGCGGCAGAAGGAGCACAAGGCGATGATCGACGCGCTCGCCAAGGGCGACGAGGTCGTCACCTCGGGCGGCGTCCTCGGCAAGGTGTCGAAGATGGGCGACACCTTCGTCGGCGTCGAGGTCGCGAGCGGCGTCGAGATCCAGGTCCAGCGATCGGCCGTCGTCCAGGTGATGCCCAAGGGCACCGTCAAGTGACCGGTCGCGCGAAGGGTCGGGTGCGGGGAGGTCGGCCGTGAACCGCTATCCGCTCTGGAAGTACGCGGTCATGCTGATCGCGCTGCTGGTCGGCCTGATCTACACGCTGCCGAACCTGTTCGGCGAGGCGCCCGCGGTGCAGGTATCGAGCGGCAAGGTCACCGTCAAGCTCGATCCGTCGCTCGCCCCGCGCATCGAGGACATCCTCGTGAAGGCGGGCCTCAAGCCCGACTTCGTCCGCTACGACGGCAACTCGGTGAAGGCGCGCCTCGCCGACCTCGACGCGCAGAGGAAGGCGAAGGACGCGATCGGCGCCGCGCTCAACCCCGATCCGAACGACCCGACCTACATCGTCGCCCTCAACCTGCTGTCGCGCTCGCCGCGCTGGCTGACGGCGCTGCACGCGCTGCCGATGTACCTCGGCCTCGACCTGCGCGGCGGCGTCCACTTCCTGATGCAGGTCGACATGAAGGCGGCGCTCACCAAGAAGGCCGAATCGACCGCCGGCGACGTGAGGACGCTCTTGCGCGACAAGAACATCCGCCACACCGGCATCACGCGCGACGGCAACGGCATCGTCGTCCGCTTCCGCGACCAGCCGACGCTGGCAGCGGCGCGCACCGTGCTCGTCGATCAGCTCACCGACTTCAACTGGGTCGAAAGCCAGGAGGGCGTCGACTGGAAGCTCGCCGGCAACCTCAAGCCCGACGCCGCGCAGCGCGTCCAGTCGGCGGCGATCACGCAGAACATCACGACGCTGCACAACCGCGTCAACGAGCTCGGCGTCGCCGAGCCGGTGATCCAGCAGCAGGGCGCCGACCGCGTCGTCGTCCAGCTGCCGGGTGTGCAGGACACGGCCAAGGCGAAGGACATTATCGGCCGCACCGCGACGCTCGAGATGCGCATGGTCGACGACAGCAGCGAGGCGCGCCTCGCCGAGACCGGCGCCGGCCCGGTGCCGTTCGGCGCCGAGCGCTACGTCGAGCGCGGTGGCCAGCCGCTCGTCGTCAAGCGCCAGGTGCTCATCACCGGCGAGAACCTCACCGACGCGCAGCCGGGCTTCGACGGCCAGAGCCAGGAGCCGGCGGTCCATCTCACCGTCGACGCGCGCGGCGCGCGCATCATGCGCGACGTCTCGCGCGACAACATCGGCAAGCGGATGGCGATCCTCCTGTTCGAGAAGGGCAAGGGCGAAGTCGTGACGGCGCCGGTGATCCGCGGCGAGCTCGGCAGCCGCTTCCAGATCTCGGGCCGCATGAACACCGCCGAGGCGAACGACACCGCGCTGCTGCTGCGCGCCGGCTCGCTCGCGGCGCCGATGGAGATCATCGAGGAGCGCACGATCGGCCCGAGCCTGGGCGCCGAGAACATCGCCAAGGGCTTTCAGAGCGTGATCTACGGCTTCTGCGCGATCGCTCTCTTCATGTGCCTGTACTACCTGCTCTTCGGCGTCATCTCGACGCTCTCGCTCGCCCTCAACCTGCTCCTCCTGATCGCCGTGCTGTCGATGCTGCAGGCGACGCTCACCTTGCCCGGCATCGCCGCGATCGCGCTCACGCTCGGCATGGCGATCGATTCCAACGTGCTGATCAACGAGCGCATCCGCGAGGAGCTGCGCGGCGGCGCCAATCCGCAGGCGGCAATCAACACCGGCTACGAGCGCGCCTTCGCGACCATCCTCGACTCGAACGTGACGACACTGATCGCCGGCCTGGCGCTGCTCGCCTTCGGCTCCGGCCCGATCCGCGCCTTCGCGATCGTCCACTGCCTGGGCATCATCACCTCGATGTTCTCGGCGGTGATGTTCTCGCGCGGCCTCGTCAACTTCTGGTACGGCCGCCAGAAGCGCCTCAAGGCGGTCTCGATCGGCCAGGTCTGGAAGCCCGGCGCGAGCGTTCCGGCCAAGACCTGACTGCGCTCTTCGATCCGAACCGAGAAAGAGGCCGATCCCGATGGAGTTCTTCCGCATCCGCCGCGACATCCCGTTCATGCGGCATGCGCTGGTCTTCAACGTCATCTCGCTGCTGACCTTCCTCGCCGCCGTCTTCTTCCTGGCCACGCGCGGCCTGCACTTCTCGATCGAGTTCACCGGCGGCACGGTGATCGAGACGGCCTATTCGCAGCCGGCCGACATCGCCAAGGTGCGCACGGCGGTCGAGAGCCTCGGCCTCGGCGACGTGCTGGTGCAGAACTTCGGCAGCTCGCGCGACGTCCTGATCCGCGTGCCGCTGCGTGGCGACATCAAGAAGGAAGACCTCGTCAGCCGCGTCTTCGCCGCGGTGTGCAAGGCCGAGGGCGGCCAGGTCGTCGCCCGCGACGGGCCGGTCGAGCAGGGCCAGTCGGCGTCGCGCCAGGTGTGCGCGGCCGGGGCGACCGAGCCGGTGCGGCTGTCGCGCAGCGAATTCGTCGGCCCGCAGGTCGGCAAGGAGCTCGCCCAGGACGGTGCGAAGGCGCTCGCCTTCGTCGTCATCGGCATCATGATCTACCTGGCGTTTCGCTTCGAGTGGAAGTTTTCGGTCGCGGCGATCATCGCCAACCTGCACGACGTCATCATCATCCTCGGCTTTTTCGCGTTCTTCCAGTGGGAGTTCTCGCTCTCGGTGCTCGCCGCGGTGCTCGCCGTGCTCGGCTATTCGGTCAACGAGTCGGTCGTCATCTTCGACCGGATCCGCGAGACCTTCCGGCGCTTTCGCAAGCTCGACACGCAGGAGGTCATCGACCACGCCATCACCAGCACGATCAGCCGCACCATCATCACCCACGGCTCGACCCAGATGATGGTGCTGTCGATGCTGATCTTCGGCGGCCAGACCCTGCACTACTTCGCCATCGCCCTGACGATCGGCATCCTGTTCGGCATCTACTCGTCGGTGTTCGTCGCCGCGGCGATCGCGATGTGGCTCGGCGTCAAGCGTGAAGACCTCGTCAAGTCGTCGGCCAAGGACCACGATCCGAACGACCCGAACGCCGGGGCGGTGGTGTAGAGTCGAAAGCGACTTTCTCAGGACGATCCGGCACCCCCAAGACCCCATGCCCACCCCCGCCAACCCGACGGCATTGGCTCAGCAGGCGAGGCGGTCTTATGCGGAGCGGCTGCTTGCCGGCATGCCGGGCGTGGTGCAGGCGATCGATCAGGGTGCGCGCATGCTCGCCGCCGCCGTCGCCGAGCCGGCGGTGGCGCTGAAGCGGCGCGAGCTGCTGCCGATCCTGCAGCGCGCCTTCCCGATCTGGCAGGACGGCATGACGACGCTGCTGCGCGCCGCGCTCGTCACCGGCAGCGTCACGCAGACCCGCCTCGGCGAGTTGCCGGCACAGAACGCGTCGATGCGCCCCGGCGCCAACCTCAGCCTGGTCGACGACGACACGATCGAGCACGAGATCCTCAGCTCGCGCCTGGCGCTGGCGATGATGGACCGCGCCTCGTGGGAGTTCACCGACCTGCGCTCGCGCATGAACATGCTCGAGAGCCGCGATGAGCTCGACGCCAACGACATCCTGCGCCCGCACGTGCTCGCGCGCATCGTCACCAGCTCGTGGCTCGCCGCGCCGCTCGGCTTCGACGCCTGGCGGCTGCTGCAGTCGGTGGTGCACGAGGAGCTGTCGCTGTTCGCCGAGGAGGCGTACCACGAGACCAACCGCTTCCTGCTGCAGCGCCACGTCCTGCCCGAGGTCGACCTGCGGCCGTTCATCCGCCGCTCGAACCACGGCGGGCGGCTGCCGCCGGCATCGACCGGCGGCGGCTTCGGCACGCCGACCGGCGTCGCGCCGAGCGGCCCGTCGGAGTTCCAGTCGTCGGCGACGCGGGCGAGCCCGGCCAGCGAGGTCGGCGAGGAGACGCGCCTGATGACGCGCGCCGGCGGCCTGGCGCGAAGCAACGACCAGGCCGAGGCGGTGCTCGGCCGGCTGAACCGCCTCGTCGGCCGCCAGCTGCCGGATTTCGCCGTCACCTCGCATGCGCCGGCGCCGCCGTCGCCGCGCCTGAACGCGGCGATCGTCGAGGCGCAGGAAGGCGTCGCGCGCCGCCTGGCGAGCGCCGCCGCGACCGATGGCGCCGGCCGCGGCGTCGTCAACACGCCGGCGCTGCTCGAGGAGCTGCACCAGAGAAAGCAGGCGCTCAAGCAGGCGGCGTCGTCGCCGGTCGAGCGGGCGACGATCGAGATCGTCGCGCTCCTCTTCCAGAGCATCCTGATGGAAGACGCGATTCCGCCGATCGTGCGCGTCTGGTTCGCGCGCCTGCAGATGCCGGTGCTGCGCGTCGCCGTCTCCGAGCCCGACTTCTTCGCCACCGTCGAGCATCCGGCACGCCGCCTGATCGACCGCATGGGCTCGTGCGTGATGGGCTTCGACTCGTCGAGCCGGGCCGTCGGCGACATCCTCGAAAAGGAGATCAAGCGCGTCGTCCAGGTCGTCGAGGCCTATCCCGACACTGGCCGCCGCGTCTTCCAGACCGTGCTCACCGAGTTCGAGAAATTCCTCGAGCACTACTTCAAGAACGAGAACGAGGCGTCGAAGAAGGGCGTCTCGCTGGCGGCGCAGGTCGAGCAGCGCGAGACGATGGCGATCCAGTACACGATCGAGCTCCGCAAGATGCTCAACGACGTGCCGGTGCAGGAAGGCGTTCGCGAGTTCCTGTTCCAGGTCTGGGCCGACGTGCTCGCGACCGCCGCGGTCAAGACCGGCAACGCCGATGCGACCAAGGACATGAAGCGCGCCGCCGCCGACCTGATCTGGTCGGCGAGCGCCAAGGTCTCGCGCGCCGAGCGCGCCGAGGTGATCCGGCGCCTGCCGCCGCTCCTGAAGACGCTGCGCGACGGCATGGACGACGCCGGCATCCCGGTGCCGAAGCAGGACGAGCACATCCAGCGCCTCAACAACTCGCTCGCCGCGGCGTTCACCGCGAAGGCGGCGGCGATCTCGCACGAGCGCCTCGAGGAGCTGATGGGCCGCCTCGAGACGCTCGAGGAGCTGCTGCCCGAGGCGGAGGATGTCGATATCGACGAGTCGCTCGTCATGGACCTCTCGGGCCACGAGAGCTCGGAGCTCGAGGTCGTCGGCGAAGGCGGCTCGATGCCGACGCCGGCGATGCTCGCCTGGGCGCGCGAGCTTCAGGTCGGCAGCTGGTACATGCTCGACTACCGGAGCCGCAACGAGGCGATGCAGCTGGCGTGGCAGGGCATGCGCCGCCAGCTCACCCTGTTCGTCTCGCCGCAGGGGCGCGGCGTGCTGTTCCAGCAGCATCGGCTGGCGGCGTTCCTGCAGGCCGGGCTGCTCGTGCCGGCGCAGGAGGAAGCGCTCACCGTGCGGGCCACGCGCAGCGCGATGGCCAAGCTCGACGGCGATCCGAGCCGCTTGTTGAACTAGCTGAAACCGGACGCAACGCGTCCGGTGTCAATGGATGAGGCGGTCTTCCTCCGCGACGAAGAGCTCGTCGAGGATCAGCGCGTCGGGCTCTTCGCCCAGGCTCCAGAAGACCATCAGGACGATGATCTTCAGGTCCTCGAGATCGAGCGGCCCGCCGGGGATCGCGCTGGCGCGGTCGATCACCATCTCGCGCATCGGCGGCGGCAGGACGCCGGCCGATTCGAGGAAGGCGATGAAGCCGATCGACTGCTCGCCGAGATGCTCCTGCTCGACCGGCGCGTAGACGCGGATGCTCTCGGCGTGCTGCTCGCCGACCTTGGCCTGGGCGACCGCGGCGACGCCGTCGAGCCAGGTCAGCGCGTCGGCGATCTCTTCCGATTCGAAGCCCACGGACGTGAGCTTCCGGGTCAGCTGCTCGTGTCCGGGGCAGGCGTCGGGACGCCAGTAGTTCTCGTAGAGGTACACGAGCACGTCGAACATGAAAACACTATACCGCAGCGGTCCGCGCCGATGTCCCGGCAGGGACGAACGGCGGCGTGTCGGCGTCGCCCGGGATCAGCCTCTTTCGACGCGCTGGAAGCGCTGGCCGGGCAGGCGCGCCACCCGGCCCTGCAGCTCGAAGTCGAGCAGCCGGGCCGACAGCTCGGCGGCACTTTGCCCGGTGCGCGCGATCAGCGCGTCGAGGCCGATCGGATCGAAGCCGAGGGCGTCGAGCACCGGATCCTTGGCGGCTGGCGCCGAGTCCGTCATCGGCGCGCCGGAAGCGGCCGGCGCGACCCGCGCCAGCGGCGCCAGCTCGTCGACGATGTCGGCGGCGCTGTCGACCAGCTTGGCGCCCTGCTTGATGAGCGCGTGACAGCCGCGCGACTGCGGCGAGTGGATCGAGCCGGGGATCGCGAAGACATCGCGGCCGGACTCGACCGCGAGCCGCGCCGTGATCAGCGAGCCCGACTGGATGGCCGCCTCGACGACCAGCGTGCCGCGCGCCAGCCCGGCGATGATGCGGTTCCTGATCGGGAAGTTCTCGGCGAGCGCCGGCGTGCCGACCGCGAACTCGCTCAGCAACAGGCCGTCAGCGGCGATCTTCTGGGCGAGCGCGCGATGGCGCGCCGGGTAGATGCGATCGAGCCCGGTGGCGACGACCGCGATCGTTCCCGCTCCACCGGCGAGCGCGCCTTCGTGTGCGGCGCCGTCGATGCCGAGCGCGAGCCCGGAGACGACGACCCAGCCGGCGCGGCCGAGATGCGCGGCGAAGGCGCGCGCGTTCTCGAGGCCCTGCGCGGTCGCGTTGCGGCTGCCGACGATGGCGATCGCCGGCTGCTGGAGCAGCTCGATCCGGCCGCGCGCGTAGAGCAGCAACGGCGGATCGGCGCTGTCGAGGAGCGCCTGCGGATAGCGCGGGTCGCCGAGAGCGACGACGTCGCGCGGCTCGTCGGCGTCGCTCGTCAGCCACTGCCAGCCCGCGGCCAGGCGCGACTCGAAGGCCTCGGGCACCTGCGCCAGCGCCGCGGCCGGGCCGGGCGCGACGAGCGCCCGGCGCGCCGTCGTCGACGCGCCGATCACCGCCTCGGGCGAGCCGAACGCGGCGAGCAGCGCGCGCGCCGACTCGCGGCCGATGCCGGGCGTCTCGAGCAGGCGCAGCCACGCCGAAAACTCGTCGCGATCGATCATGTGTGCGGCGCGCTGCGCGGCGATCGTGATCGCCGCGGCGGTGCGCGAAGGAGCCTCGTCGGCGCGGCCCGGGAGCGGGCCGCCGCCGTCGCGAGTCTACGGCTGGGTGAAGCGGTCGCCTGGGGCGACCGGCTCTTTCACCGACAGGATCAGGGCATACGACATGCGGCTGAAGACGCGGAACACGAACAGCACGCCGTGCCGCTCGTCGGGCAGCTTGATCTTCGTGCGGCCCTTCTCGGTCGGGTCGACGACGACCTTGCCGTCGCGGTAGAGCGCAAGCACGTGGCCGCGCTCGATGCCGTCGACGGCGCCGCGGTTGAGCGCCACGATCTGGTTCTGGCCGGCGGTCAGGCTGTCGCCGTAGATCGAGACGATCTGGCCGGCGATCGGCGCGGCCGGCGGGTGCGGCGCGTAGTTCGTGTACTCGCGCGCCGGCACCGGCGCAAGGCGGTCGCCTACGCCGGCTTCCTGGCGGATGCTCGTGACGGTGAAGGTCGCCGGGATGATCTCGGCCTTGCCTTCGGCGTTGGTGCGGGTCTCGCCCTGCACCGTGTACTCGGAGGCGCCGACGTAGGTCGCCTCGAAGCCGAGGACTTCCTTCGTCGTCGGGTCCCTGAGCGGACGCGGCTCGCGGAAAATGCGGAACTCGCGCTCGGGGCCGATGTCGCCGCGAACGTAGGCGGTGTCGCCGCGCGAGAGCAGCACGCGGCCTTCCTGCGTCGCGACGATGCGCGGCGCGGCGGCGAGCTCGTTGGTCTCGAAGATCACCGCCTCGTTGAGGAACGGCTCGATCAGGTTGAAGGGGATCGAGGCGATGCCGTCGAGAGCGATGTCGCGCGGGCGAACCTTCGGCGAGATGCTCGCGTCGCCGGCGCCGCCGACCGGCGCGCCCATGCGCAGACGAGCCCGACCGTTCGACTTGTCGAGGAAGAGCACCTGGCCGGGAAAGATCAGGTGCGGGTTGCGCACCTGGTCGAGGTTCATGCCCCAGAGCTCGGGCCAGCGCCACGGGCTCTTCAGGTACAGCTTGGAGATGCCCCAGAGCGTGTCGAAGCGCTTGACGGTGTAGATGTCGGGCGCGTTCGGCAGCAGCTCGCTGAGCGGAACGCCGGCTTCGGCGGCCTTCTGCGCCGTCGCGCGCTGTTGCGGCGTGATCGGGAAGTTGGGCTCGGCGGCGACGGCAGCGGTGACGAGCATCGCGCCGAGACCGATGACGGCGAGTTGCCGAAGTGCGGGCGGTGCAGGGAGAATTCGTCGGCTCATGCAGGAAGTCTCGTGGCGGCGAGGAGAGCGCCCACGCGCTCGGTCCGAAAGGTCTTCCGCGTGGCCCGGGGTGCCTGAGCGCGGTTCGGCGAAAATCTCACTTGGTTTCACAGATTCTGCCCATAAAGCATTGATATCGCAACGAAAGTACGCCACCGCCAACGTCGTGCATGCGACCTTTCTCACCACTTTTCGTTGCGCAGCATCCACATTCGGCCGGCGCTGAATTGAATCGTCACAAATGAGCCAACTCGACATCCTTCGCTACCCCGATCCGCGCCTGCACAAGGTGGCCCGGCCGGTGGCCGCGGTCGACGATCGAATCCGCCGCCTCGTCGACGACATGCTCGAGACGATGTACGGCGCCGAAGGCGTCGGCCTGGCCGCGACTCAGGTCGACGTGCACGAGCGCGTGATCGTCATCGACGTCTCCGACGCGCACGACGAGCCGATCGTCCTCATCAACCCCGAGCTGGTCGACATGAGCGACGAGATGACGCTCGTCGACGAAGGGTGCCTGTCGGTGCCCGACATCTACGACAAGGTGCCGCGCCACGCGCGCGTCCGCGTCCGCGCGCTCGATCGCTCGGGCGAAGCGCGCGAGTTCGACGCCGAAGGCCTGCTCGCGATCGCGGTCCAGCACGAGATGGATCACCTGCTCGGCAAGGTCTTCGTCGAGTACCTGAGCCCGCTCAAGCGCACGCGCATCAAGACGCGCATGCTCAAGAAGACGCGCGACGAAGCGCGCGTCTAGGCCGCGCACCCGGCGAGGCCATGCGACTCGCCTTTGCCGGGACCCCGGAGTTCGCGCGCGTCGCGCTCGCCCGCCTGCACGGCGCCGGCCTCGAGGTCGCGCTCGTGCTGAGCCAGCCCGATCGCCCCGCCGGGCGCGGCATGAAGCTCGCGCCGTCGCCGGTGAAGGCGTTCGCGCTCGAGCACCGCATCGCGGTCGCGCAGCCGCGGGGCCTGCGCCTCGACGGCAAGTTCGCGGATGACGCCGCCGCGGCGCGCGACGCGCTCGTCGCCGGCGCGCCCGACGCGATCGTCGTCGCCGCCTACGGCCTGATCCTGCCGCCGTGGCTGCTCGCGCTGCCGCGCCTCGGCTGCATCAACGTCCACGCCTCGCTCCTGCCGCGCTGGCGCGGCGCGGCGCCGATCCAGCGCGCGATCGAGGCGGGCGACGACATCACCGGCGTCACGATCATGGAGATGGACGCCGGCCTCGACACCGGCCCGATGCTCGGCGCCGAGACGCTCGAGATCGGCGCCGGCGAGAGTGCCGGCGCGCTGCAGACGCGCCTCGCCGCGCTCGGCGGCGAGCTCGTCGTCGAGACGCTCGGCGCGCTCGCCAAGGCGCCGCTCGTCGGCCGGCCGCAGCCCGCTGCCGGCGCCACCTACGCGGCGAAGATCACGAAGGCCGAAGCGACGATCGACTGGCGCGCGCCCGCGGCCGAGATCGAGCGCCGCCTGCGCGCCTTCGACCCCGTGCCCGGGGCGCGCAGCGTTCTCGCCGGCGCGACGATCACCTGCTGGCGCGGCGACGTCCGCCCGGGTGGCGGCGCGCCGGGCGAGGTCGTCGTCGTCGAGGACGGCGCCCTCGTCGTTGCCTGCGGCGAGGGTCGCCTCGCGCTCACCGAGCTGCAGCGCGCTGGCGGCCGGCGCATGGGCGCCGAAGCGCTCCTGCGCGGCTGGAAGCCGGCGGTCGGCGCCGTCTTCGACGCCGCGCCCGGGCCGACCTCCGCGGCGGTCGCCGATTGAAGTCCGGCGCGGCGCCGCCATCTTCGGCCTGATGCCATCCAGGCGTCGAACCCGAAAGACCACCGATGTTCAACCTCCTGAAGACCGCCGTCCTGATGGCGGCGATCACCGCCCTCTTCATGGCCGTCGGCGCCTTCGTCGGCGGCCAGCAGGGAATGATGATCGCCCTCGTCGTCGCGGTCGGCCTCAACTTCTTCAGCTACTGGTTCTCCGACAAGCTGGTGCTGAAGATGTACAACGCGCGCGAGGTCGATGCGACCTCGGCGCCGCAGTTCCATTCGATGATCGGCGAGCTGGCGCGCAAGGCCGGCCTGCCGATGCCGCGCGTCTACGTCATCGACGAGGCGGCGCCGAACGCGTTCGCGACCGGTCGCGACCCCGCGCACGCCGCCGTCGCCGCGACGACCGGGATCATGCAGGTGCTGACGGCGAGCGAGCTGCGCGCGGTGATGGCGCACGAGCTGACCCACGTGCTCCACCGCGACATCCTGATCTCGACGATCAGCGCGACGATGGCCGGGGCGATCTCGATGCTCGCCAACTTCGCCGTCTTCTTCGGCGGCCGCGACAGCGAGGGCCGCCCGGCCAACCCGATCGCCGGCCTCGCCGTGGCGCTGCTCGCGCCGCTGGCGGCGAGCCTGATCCAGATGGCGATCAGCCGCGCGCGCGAGTTCGAGGCCGACCGCGGCGGCGCCGAGATCTCGGGCGAGCCGCGCGCGCTCGCCTCGGCGCTCGAGAAGATCCAGGCCTACTCGCGCGGCACGTCGCTGCCTGCGGCCGAGCGCAACCCGGCGACGGCGCAGATGATGATCATCAATCCGCTCCACGCCGGCGGCCTGACGACGCTTTTCTCGACCCATCCGTCGACCGAGGAGCGCGTCGCCCGCCTGCTGGCGATGGCCGGGGCGACGCGGGGCTGAGGCGGCGGGGGCGGGCCGGGCGCGGTGTCGGGGCCGGGCGGGCTCAATTTCGCGCCGCCGCGGCCGAAATAGCAGGCGAACTCCGCTCGTCCTCCATGCACCGCATCGCCCTCGCCATCGCTTTCGCCCTTCCCGCGACCGTCCTCATGGCCGGCTGCGACATGCTCGGCATCGAGTCGGCCGACAAGATCGCCGCCAGCCGCGAAGCCGACGGCAAGGCGATCGGCTCGGCCTGCCGCCACGCCGGCCGGGCGATCGAGGATTGCTTCGCGATCTACAAGAAGGCCGACCGATCCGCCGTCTTCGCCGGCTGGCGCGACATGAACGACTACATGCGCGAGAACAAGATCGAGCCGGTTGCGCCGCAGCTCGCGGCGCAGGCGAAGGGCGCGGTCGCGGAAGCGCGCTAGCCGGGCCGGCGCCGCTCGCAGTGGCGGCCGACTTCTGCCCGCCTATCGCTTCACCTCGAACTCGCCGACGACGACGCGCTCGCCGCGCTCGCTCCTGACGCGGATCGTCGTGCGCCGATCCTGCTGCGCCGCCGTGCCGTAGCCGCTCGACAGCCACATCATCAACCCGGTGCCGGTCGTCAGCACCTGCTGGCGATGGCCGAAGAAGTTCGCCTCGACGCGGTACTTGCCCGGCTTGGCGAGGCGCAGCGCGAACTCCTCCGGGCCGTAGCCGCCGGTCGCGTCGTGGGTGATGGCGCCGCCCTGGTACGAGAGGTTGCGGCCGTAGAAGACCTCTTCGCCGTTCGGATCGATGACGTGCAGGTCGACGTCGGTGTTGTCGGCGTCCCAGGCGAGGACGACGCGGACGTCGAGCGGCAGATTCCTGAGCAGTCGCCTGTCGATCGCGCTGACGTCGACCGCGCGACCGTCGCGGCGCGCCTTGTCGACGACGGCGTTCAGCTCGGTCAGCGCGATCAGGTCGATGTCGGCGAAGCGCGCGTCCCAGGCGCCGGTGACGACGGCGTAGAGGCGGTCGACCGCGGCCTGCGGCTGGCCGGCGTCGGCGAAGGCGAGGCCGAGGTCGCGGTGCGACTGCGGCTCGTTCGGCGCCAGCTCGAGGACGCGCTCGAACACCGGCACGGCGGCGCCGACCTCGCCCGCCTGCTGCAGGCGGTAGGCGAGGAGGCGCAGCACCTGGCGGTTCTGCAGGTCGAGCTCGGCGAGGTTGGAGAGCGCGCGCAGGCCGAAGGCGCGCTGCTCGCGCTCGCCCTTGGCGAGGAAGAACTCGGCGGCGTCGAGGAAGAAGCCGACGTTGCTCTCGTTGGCGCGCCGTTCGTCGAAATAGATGCGCGTCCATTCGTCCGGGCGCGCCGCCTGCAGTCGCTTGATCGCGCCGCTCGCGCCGGCTGCCGGCGTCACCGCGATCGAGATCGTCGTCGCCGCGGCAGCGGCGTCGCCGGCGGCGAGCTTCTTGGCGCGCGGGCTGGCGTCGTTCTCGGCCGAGTCGGCGAAGCCCGAGAGCGGCGGCGCCGCGGCCGGCATCGGCCGACGCGATGCCGATGCCTCGCGCTCGTTGTCCTTGGCGGCATCGCGCGGACCGTCGACGCGCTGGCGGCGCAGCTCGGCCGGCGCGGCCAGCGCGCCGACCGCGTTCGACGGCGCCTCCGACTTGGCGATCTGCAGCGGCGCCGGCACGTCGCCCTTCGGGAAGTCGCGGCCCCACCAGGCGACGCGCGCCTCGAAGCGGCGCACGACCTGCGCCAGCCGCGCGGCGTCGCCGTCGACGCGGCGCTTGACCGCATTCGCAGCGGCGCGGTCGTAGGCGACGCGAAGCTCGGCCGGCGGCTCGATCTCGTGGCGCACGTAGTCGTCGACGAGCTCGAGGACGATCAGCGAGGTCTCGCGCGTCGCCAGGCCGAAGCGCTTGCCGATCTCGCGGATGCGGACCTTGTGGGTTCGCGCCTCGCCTTCGAGCGAGGCCAGCGTCAGGCGCGCCCACTGCACGGCGGCGAGACGCGAGGGATTGCGGCCGGCACGGATCGGCACGACGCGCGTCGTCACGGCGCCGGACGGATCGCGCAGGCGCAGCGTGACCTCGGCGTCGGCCGCGGTGAGGACGCCGGCGACGACGAGGCGACCCGACGCGACGCTCTGCGACTGGACGACGAGCTCGCGCGCGCCGAGCGCGCCGAAGCCGGCGAGCTCGGTGCCGCGCCGGAGCAGCGCCTCGGCGGCGTCTTGGCGCGTCGCCGTCGCGAGGTCGATGCTGCGGCCGCCGCTGGCGTCGGCGAGCGCCTGCAGCGCGGCAGGGTCGGCGCTCGCGGCGCTGTTGATCGCATAGACCGGCACCGGGAACGCGAGCCGCCACGGCGCGCCGTAGTTGGCGAGGCCGTCGCTGAACCAGAGCGCCTCGGCCGAGACGCCGTCGTGGCGCACCGCACCGAGATTGCTGGCGCCGTCGTAGACGGTGCTTTCGAGCGATTTGCGGAGCGTCGCCCAATCGCCGCCGCGCACCTCGAAGCGCTGCGGCGGCGACGCGACGTCGGCGACGCGGACCAGGCTGACGCCTGTATCGCGCACCGCCGCGAAATAGGCGTCGAGGAGGGCGAGCTCGCGATCGATCCGGCGATGCGCGCCCGACCCCGATGCGTCCCAGACGATCTGGACGCGGTGCGGCAACGGCCGCGCGGCGCTCCGCTGCGGCAGCGGCAGCTCGAGCGTGAAGTAGCTCTGGCCGTCGCGCTCCTCGGGGGCGATCGCCGCCGCCGCGCCGTTCGCCGGCAGGCGAAGGGCGAGCGGCTCCTTCGGCAAGACCGCGTCGCCGCGCGTCGACCGGGCGACGAAGCCGCCGCCGGCTTCGCGCTCGAAGCGCAGGCCGAGCGAGGCGGCGCCGACGAGCTCGGGCGCCGCCGCGGCGGCCGGAACGCGCAGCGAGACGGCGAGCGCATCGACGCGATCGGCGTAGCCGAGCGGCACCTGCAGCCGGCCCGCCGCCGGCTCGACGATGCGCAGCTCGACGGTTCGCGTCTTGCCGGGCAGGAGCGGATAGACGCGCAGCTCGTAGTTGTTGCCGATCGTCGTCTGCAGCAGGCCCGGGTCGACGCGGCGGCGCGAGATGTCCTCGAAGACCTGCTGCGCGCGCGCCTTCTCGACCGGCACCGCGGCACGCAGGTGGCCGTCGACGTCGAGGGCGAAGCCGCTCACGACCTGGCCCGGCGCGAGCGGGAACTGGAGCTTGCCTTCGAGCGTGCGGTTGTTCGGATTGAAGAAGACCATCTGCACGCGCGTCTCGGCGGCACCGCCCGCGACCTCGACGTCGACCTGCAGCGAGGCGAGCCGCACCGGCTGCTCGGCGCCCTGCACCTGCAGCGTCGGCGCCCGCCACGTCGCGATCGGCGGCGCGATCGGCGCGGTGATCGACGACGAGATCGGGCCCGAGATCGGCGGCGGCGATTGGGCCAAGGCCAGCACGCCGCTCAGGCAGGCGGCGCCGACTGCAATGCGGATAACGCGGCGAACGGCTTGGAAGCGAAGCGTGGACGGCATGACGAGCTCTCCGTGAGCGGCCGTGCCGAAGCGCACGACCGGACGGCGAGTGAAACGCGCCACGACGCCGATCGGGGTGAAACCGCGGCAGCGCCCGGGAGCAAACGTAAAATGCGCGACCCTCGATGCCGCCCGAATGAACGTCCTCCGTTTCGCAGACCTCGCGGCCGCCGGCCAGGCGGCGAAGCGCCGCGTCTTCATCCGCGCCGACCTCAACGTGCCGCAGGACGACGCCGGCCGCATCACCGAAGACACGCGCATTCGCGCTTCCGTGCCGTGCATCGAGATCGCGCTCGCCGCCGGCGCCGCGGTGATGGTCACCTCGCACCTCGGCCGGCCGACCGAGGGCGAGCCGAAGCCGCAAGACTCGCTCGCGCCGATCGCGGCGCGCCTCGGCGAGCTGCTCGGCCGCGACGTGCCGCTCGAGCAGAGCTGGGTGGACGGCGTCGCCGTCGCGCCCGGCGAGCTCGTCGTCCTCGAGAACTGCCGCCTCAACCAGGGCGAGAAGAAGAACGATCCGACGCTGGCGAAGAAGATGGCGGCGCTCTGCGACATCTTCGTCAACGACGCCTTCGGCACTGCGCATCGCGCCGAGGCCTCGACCTACGGCATCGCCGAGTTCGCGAAGATCGCCTGCGCCGGGCCGCTCCTCGCCGCCGAGATCGACGCGATCACGAAGGCGCTCGCCAGGCCGAAGCGGCCGCTGGTCGCGATCGTCGCCGGCTCGAAGGTCTCGACCAAGCTGCTCGT
>DASYKC010000126.1:0-51308 GCA_035995885.1 Caldimonas sp.
GATGAAGCGCGGCGCGAGCACGCGGCTCCTCGGATCGATCGCCATCATGTCCATCGCGGCGAGCTGCTCGCCCGCCTTCATCAGGCCGATCTCGGCGGTGAGCGACGTGCCGGCGCGGCCGGCGAAGAGCAGCGCCGTGACGACGGGCCCGAGCTCGCGCGTCAGCGACAGGTTGACGATCAGCCCGAGCGACTCGGCGGCGCCGTAGGTGACGAGCGCGTAGTACATCTGCAGCGCCAGCACGAAGCCGACCGCGAGCCCGGAGGCGAGGATGATGACGAGCGAGAGGTTGCCGATCGCGTGGATCTGCGCCACCACCAGATAGGGCCGGCGCAGCGCCGCCGGGCAGGCGCGCAGCAGCTCGACGAAGAAGGTCGCGTGGTGGCCGAGGATGCGCAGGATCTCGAGGGTGCGCCGGCCCAGGCCGTCGATCAGCCCGCTCATCGTGTCGGCCCCGTCTCTGGCGGCCGGCTCACGCACCGATCCCGAAGTCTTCGGCGAGCGGGCGCGCCGGGTAGTGGAAGCGGACCGGCCCGTCGGGCTCGCCGCGGATGAACTGGCGCACTTCCGGATCCTCCGATTCGACGAGCTGGGTGGGTGTTCCCGCGGCGACGACCTTGCCGCGCGACGACATCAGGTAGGCGTAGTCGCAGATCTTGAAGCACTGGGCGACGTCGTGCGAGACGAGGATCGCGGTCGCGCCGGTGGTGTCGTTGAGGGTGCGGATGAGGTTGGCGGCGATCGCCATCGAGATCGGATCGAGGCCGGCGAACGGCTCGTCGTACATGATCAGCTCGGGGTCGAGGGCGATCGCGCGCGCGAGGGCGACGCGGCGCGCCATGCCGCCCGAGATCTCGGAGATGTCGAGCGATGCCGCGCCGCGCAGGCCGACGGCATTGAGCTTCATGAGGACGATGTCGCGGATCATCGTCTCGCTCAGGTCGGTGTGCTCGCGCAGCGGAAAGGCGACGTTCTCGTAGACGGAAAGGTCGGTGAACAGGGCGCCGAACTGGAACAGCATGCCGAGGCGGCGCCGCAAGGCGAAGAGCTTCTGGGCATCGTAGGCATCGACGACCTGGCCATCGACGCGGATCGTGCCCTGATTGGCCGGGTAGACGCCGCCGATCAGGCGCAGCAGGGTCGTCTTGCCCGAGCCCGAGCCGCCGAGGATCGCCGTCACCTTGCCGCGGCCGAAGGCGAGCGAGACGTCGTCGAGGATGACCCGGCTCGCGTCGTAGCCGAAGACGACGTGCTCGACTTCGACGAGCAGGTCGCGATGGGGATGGCCGGTGATTTCGGCGGTCTTTTGGATGTCGGTCATCGGCTCAGCGAGGCAGCTCGCTTGAACCCATGAGCATAGCGTCGACCGCCCGGGCCGCCTGCCGGCCCTCGCGAATCGCCCAGACGACGAGCGACTGGCCGCGCCGCACGTCGCCGGCGACGAAGACCTTGGCCACGTTGGTCGCGTAGCCGCCGACCGCCTCGGTGCTCGCCTTGGCGTTGCCGCGCGCGTCGCGCACGACGCCGAAGGCATCGAGCAAGCTCGCGAGCGGGCTGACGAAGCCCATCGCGAGAAGGACGAGCTGGGCCGGGATGATCTCCTCGCTGCCCGGCACCTCGACCATCTTGCCGCCCTGCCACTCGACCCGGACCGCCTTCAGCGCGGTGAGCTTGCCGCCCTCGCCGATGAACTCCTTCGTGGCGATCGCGAACTCGCGCTCGCAGCCTTCCTCGTGGCTCGACGAGGTGCGCAGCTTGGTCGGCCAGTACGGCCAGACGAGCGGCTTGTTCTCGTGATCGGGCGGCATCGGCATGAGCTCGAACTGAGTCACGCTCTTCGCGCCGTGCCGATTGCTCGTGCCGACGCAGTCGCTGCCGGTGTCGCCGCCGCCGATGACGATCACGTCCTTGCCGTCGGCGCGGATCTGCCGCTCGATGCGGCCGCCGGCGTTGACCTTGTTCTGCTGCGGCAGGAACTCCATCGCGTAGTGCACGCCGTCGAGATCGCGCCCCGGCACGGGCAGGTCGCGCGATCGCTCGGCGCCGGCGGCGAGGACGACGGCGTCGAACTGCGCCATGAGCTCGTCGGCGCCGATGCTGTCGGTCGACCAGTCGGTGACGACCTCGCCGGCGCCGGGCGCGCCGATGCGAACGCCGCTGCGAAAGACGACGCCTTCGGCTTCCATCTGGGCGATGCGGCGATCGATGTGCGACTTCTCCATCTTGAAGTCGGGGATGCCGTAGCGCAGCAGCCCACCGATCGCGTCGTTGCGCTCGAAGACCGTGACCGCGTGGCCGGCGCGCGCCAGCTGCTGCGCGACCGCCATGCCGGCCGGGCCGGAGCCGACGACGGCGACGGTCTTGCCGGTCAGGGTCGCCGGCGGTTTCGGCACGACCAGACCCTCGGCCCAGGCGCGGTCGATGATCGCGTGCTCGATCGACTTGATGCCGACCGGATCGTCGTTGATGTTGAGCGTGCACGCCTCTTCGCACGGCGCCGGGCAGATGCGGCCGGTGAACTCGGGAAAGTTGTTGGTCGAATCGAGCGTCGCGAACGCGTTCTTCCAGTCGGCGCGGTAGACCAGGTCGTTGAAGTCGGGAATGATGTTGTTGACCGGGCAGCCGCTGTTGCAGAACGGCGTGCCGCAGTCCATGCAGCGCGCGCTCTGCACCTTGGCGTCGTCTTCCTTCAGCGTGAAGACGAACTCGCGGTAGTTCTTGACCCGCTGCGGCACCGGCTCATGGTCTTCCTCGACGCGACCGAAGTCCATGAAGCCGGTGACGTTGCCCATCTTCTCTGCCCAGTCCTTTGTTCTCGTGCCGGCGCGCTACTTCGGCGCGACGACCTTGGCGGCCTGGCCGCCGGTGCGCGCCTTGGCGATCGCGTCGTCGGCTTCGCTCGTCGCGCGGATCTCGCCGAGCGCCGTCATCGCCTTCAGGCTGATCTCGGCGAGCGCGCGCTTGTACTCGTTCGGGAAGACCTTGACGAACTTCGGCAGCGCCTCGTTCCAGTGGTCGAGGATGTCGCGCGCGCGCAAGCTTCCGGTCCACTGATGATGGTCGGTGATGAGCGACTTCAGCAGCGTCTCGTCGGCCTGCTCGCGGTGCCAGACCGCGCGCTCGAGCGACTGCTCCTGCTCGGCGACGGGAAGAACACGGCCGAGCGAGACCATCGAGGTGTTGCAGCGCGACGCAAATTCGCCGTCCTCGTCGTAGACGTAGGCGATGCCGCCGCTCATGCCGGCGGCGAAGTTGCGCCCGGTCTTGCCGAGGACGACGACGGTGCCGCCGGTCATGTACTCGCAGCCGTGGTCGCCGGTGCCCTCGACGACCGCGGTCGCGCCCGAGAGCCGCACCGCGAAGCGCTCGCCGGCGACGCCGCGCAGGAACGCCTCGCCGCTGGTCGCGCCATAGAGGACGGTGTTGCCGACGATGATGTTCTCGGTCGCCGCGCCGCGAAAGTCGATGCTCGGCCGGATCGCCAGGCGCCCGCCGCTCATGCCCTTGCCGGTGTAGTCGTTGGCGTCGCCGATCAGGTAGATCGTGATGCCCTGGGCGAGGAAGGCACCGAAGCTCTGGCCGCCCGTGCCTTCCATCTGGATGAAGATGGTGTTGTCCGGGAGGCCCTGCGGATGGCGCCGGATCAGCTCGCCCGAGAGCATCGCGCCGACGGTGCGGTTGACGTTGCGAACCGACTCGAGGAGCTGGACCTTCTCGCCGCGCTCGAGCGCCGGCGCGCACTTCTCGATCAGGCGCACGTCGAGCGCCTTGGCGAGGCCGTGGTCCTGGTCCTCGACGTGGCGTCGCGCGACCTCGGGCGGCGCCGTCGGCGCCCGCAGCAGGCGGCTGAAGTCGAGCCCGCGCGCCTTCCAGTGGGCGATTCCCTTCTTCGTGTCGAGCAGGTCGACCCGGCCGATCAGCTCGTCGAAGGTGCGAACGCCGAGCGCGGCCATGATCGCCCTCGCTTCCTCGGCGACGAAGAAGAAGAAATTGACGACGTGCTCGGGCCGGCCCTGGAAACGCGCGCGCAGCACCGGATCCTGGGTCGCGACGCCGACCGGGCAGGTGTTGAGGTGGCACTTCCGCATCATGATGCAGCCCTCGGCGACCAGCGGCGCGGTCGCGAAGCCGAACTCGTCGGCGCCGAGCAGCGCGCCGATGACGACGTCGCGGCCGGTCTTCATCTGGCCGTCGGCCTGGACCCGGATGCGGCCGCGCAGGCGGTTCAGCACCAGCGTCTGCTGCGCCTCGGCGAGACCGAGCTCCCACGGCGTTCCGGCGTGCTTGATCGAGCTCCACGGCGACGCGCCGGTGCCGCCGTCGTGGCCGGCGATGACGACGTGGTCGGCCTTCGCCTTGGCGACGCCGGCCGCGATCGTGCCGACGCCGACCTCGGAGACCAGCTTGACGCTGATGCTCGCCTTCTGGTTCGCATTCTTGAGGTCGTGGATGAGCTGTGCCAGGTCCTCGATCGAATAGATGTCGTGATGCGGCGGCGGCGAGATCAGGCCGACGCCGGGCACCGAAAAGCGCAGCCGGCCGATGTACTCGCTCACCTTGCCGCCCGGCAGCTGGCCGCCCTCGCCCGGCTTGGCGCCTTGCGCCATCTTGATCTGCAGCTGATCGGCCGAGACGAGGTACTCGGTCGTGACGCCGAAGCGTCCCGAGGCGACCTGCTTGATCTTGGAGCGCAGCGAGTCGCCTGCCTTCAGCGGGTAGTCGGCAATGATGTCGCCCTTGCCGATGATGTCGCTGAAGTGCGTGCCTTCGGCGATCGTCTCGCCGCGCAGCTCGGCGCGATAGCGCGCCGGATCCTCGCCGCCCTCGCCGGTGTTCGACTTGCCGCCGATCCGGTTCATGGCGACGGCGAGCGTCGCGTGCGCCTCGGTCGAGATCGAGCCGAGCGACATCGCGCCGGTGGCGAAGCGCTTGACGATCTCCTTGGCCGGCTCGACCTCGTCGATCGGGATCGACTTGGCCGGATCGACGACGAACTCGAACAGCCCGCGCAGCGTCATGTGGCGCTGCGACTGGTCGTTGATGAGGCGCGCGTATTCCTGGTAGGTCTCGTAGCGGTTCGCGCGCACGCCGTGCTGCAGCTTGGCGATCGCGTCGGGCGTCCACATGTGCTCTTCGCCGCGCACGCGCCAGGCGTATTCGCCGCCGGCGTCGAGCATGCCTTCCAGGACCGGGTCGCCGCTGAACGCGGCGCGGTGCATGCGGATCGCCTCCTCGGCGATGGCGAAGAGATCGACGCCGCCCACCTGGCTCGCGGTGCCGCGGAAGTACTTGTCGACCAGCGCCTTCTCGAGGCCGACCGCCTCGAACAGCTGCGCGCCGCAATACGACATGTAGGTCGACACGCCCATCTTCGACATGATCTTCGACAGACCCTTGCCGATCGCCTTGACGTAGTTGTAGACCGCCTTGTCGGTGCCGAGCTCCTTCGGCAGCTCGGCGCGCAGCGCGGCCAGCGTCTCGAGGGCGAGGTAGGGATGGACCGCCTCGGCGCCGTAGCCGGCGAGGACGGCGAAGTGGTGCACCTCGCGCGCCGAGCCCGTTTCGACGACGAGGCCGGCGGTCGTGCGCAGGCCCTCGCGAACGAGGTGCTGGTGCACCGCCGAGAGCGCCAGCGCCGCGGGCAGCGCGACCTGGTCGCAGCTCAGCCGCCGGTCGCTGATGATGAGGATGTTGTGGCCGCTCCGGATCGCATCGACGCTCTCGGCGCACATCGATGCCAGCTTGGCCTCGACGCCTTCGGCGCCCCAGGCGAGCGGATACGTGATGTCGATCTCGTAGCTCTTGAACTTGGCGCCGGTGTGGGCCGCGATCGAGCGCAGGCGCGCCATGTCGGCGGCGTCGAGGATCGGCTGCGCGACCTCGAGCCGCATGGGAGGATTGACGGCGTTGATGTCGAGCAGGTCGGGCTTGGGGCCGATGAACGACACCAGCGACATCACGATCGATTCGCGGATCGGGTCGATCGGTGGGTTCGTCACCTGCGCGAAGAGCTGCTTGAAGTAGTTGTAGAGCGGCTTGTTCTTGTCGGAAAGGACGGCGAGCGGCGAGTCGTTGCCCATCGAGCCGATGCCTTCCTCGCCGGCCTGCGCCATCGGGCTCATCAGGAACTTGATGTCTTCCTGGGTGTAGCCGAAGGCCTGCTGGCGATCGAGCAGGCTCTCCGCGAACGCGGTCGACGCGGGACCCTCCGGCAGGTCCTCGAGCTTGATGCGGACGCTGTCGACCCACTGCCGGTACGGCTTCGCGGACGCGAACTGGTTCTTCAGCTCCTCGTCGTCGACGATCCGGCCCTGCTCGAAGTCGATCAGGAACATCTTGCCCGGCTGCAGGCGCCACTTCTTGACGATGCGGTTCTCGGCGATCGGCAGCACGCCCGACTCCGACGCCATCACGACCAGGCCGTCGTCGGTGACGATGTAGCGCGCCGGGCGCAGGCCATTGCGGTCGAGCGTCGCGCCGATCTGGCGGCCGTCGGTGAAGACCATCGCCGCCGGGCCGTCCCACGGCTCCATCATCGCCGCGTGGTACTCGTAGAAGGCACGCCGGCGCGGATCCATCTCGGTGTGCTGCTCCCACGCCTCGGGGATCATCATCATCACGGCGTGGGCGAGCGAGTAGCCGCTCATCGTCAGCAGCTCGAGCGCGTTGTCGAAGGTCGCCGTGTCGCTCTGCCCTTCGAACGTGATTGGATAAAGCTTCTTCAGGTCGGCGCCGAGCACGGGCGACTTCATCACGCCCTCGCGCGCGCGCATCCAGTTGAAGTTGCCCTTGACGGTATTGATCTCGCCGTTGTGCGCGACCATCCGGTACGGATGCGCGAGCGGCCACTCGGGGAAGGTGTTGGTCGAGAAGCGCTGGTGGACGAGCGCCAGCGCCGAGGTGAGTCGCGGGTCGGCCAGGTCCTTGTAGTACTTGCCGACCTGGTTGGCGAGCAGCAGCCCCTTGTAGATGACGGTCCGGCAGCTCATGCTCGGGACGTAGTACTCGCGGCTGTGCGTGAGCTTGAGCGCCTGGATCGCGCTCGAGGCGGTCTTCCTGATGACGTAGAGCTTGCGCTCGAGGGCGTCGGGGACGATCACGTCGGGGCCGCGGCCGATGAAGATCTGGCGCAAGACCGGCTCTTTCGCGCGCACCGCCGGCGACATCGGCATCTCGGCATCGACCGGGACGTCGCGCCAGCCGAGAACGACCTGGCCCTCGGCCTTGACGGCGCGCTCGAGCTCCTGGGTACAGGCCAGTCGCGACGCGTGCTCCTTGGGCAGGAACACCATGCCGACGCCGTACTCGCCGGGCGCGGGCAGCTCGATGCCTTGGGTCGCCATCTCGGCCCGGTAATAGTCGTCGGGGATCTGGATCAGGATGCCGGCGCCGTCGCCCATCAGGCGGTCGGCGCCGACCGCGCCGCGGTGGTTCAGGTTCTCGAGGATCTTCAGGCCCTGCTCGACGATCGCATGCGACTTGCGGCCGGCGATGTGGGCGACGAAACCGACGCCGCAGGCGTCGTGCTCGTGACCCGGCGAGTACAGGCCCGACGCTGCCGCCAGGTCGACTTCGCTACGGGGCGTCGGCAACTCGTTTGCAAGCTCGTCCACGGGTGCCTCGA
This sequence comes from Caldimonas sp., assembly GCA_035995885.1. Taxonomy (GTDB): domain Bacteria; phylum Pseudomonadota; class Gammaproteobacteria; order Burkholderiales; family Burkholderiaceae_C; genus Schlegelella_A. The sequence continues at coordinate 7,625 of DASYKC010000126.1, forward strand.
TCGTGACAATGAGGCGCAAGAATACCGCAGTGCAGCAAATCCGCGGCGGCGAATGGCGCTAGTAGCTGCGTCCCGATATCCGCGCACCCCTGTTGATGGGAAGAAAGTGAACCTCCACCATCATCTGGCTCTTCACCGCCGTCCCGAGCGCCATGCCCGGATGGAATTTCGCCTTGCCGAAGGCTTCGATGGCGGCTTCTTCGAAGAGGCCCTTGGGCTCGGCCCGAACGATCCCGACGTTGTCGACCGTTCCCGCCTCGCTGATCAAGAGGCGCAGCACGACGGTTCCCTCCTGCAAATGCGCCGAGTCCGGGTACTCGGGCTCGATATCGCCGATCGGGCGAGGCCCCGGGTCGAGACGCGCCCCCAGAAGGTAATCCGGCGCCGCGGGCAGCGCCGCGCTGGCAGTCGACGGTTGACTGGCCACCGGCGGAACGGTTGCCGGTGAGCCCGCGGCTTGCTGCGGATCGGCCTCGTCCGGCCCCGCCGGCGAAGGCGCCTTTCGAAGCGCCCTCGGAGGCGGCTCGACGGCGGCCGGTGGTGCGAGCCTCGACGCCGACTGGGGCGGTTTCCCGGCTTCTGCCGTCGCGCTCTCCGAGCGATCAGGCGTCGCCGCGACTTTCGACGGCGCCGGGATCGCGAGCGATCGCACCAGCATGACGGGCGCCAGCGAAACCGGAGGGCTCGCCTCGTGCCCGCCGGACCGTTGCCAAACGATCCCGGCGTGCAGGACGACCGCGGCCACCACCGCCAGGGAGAACCTGGCCGGGTGGCGAAGCGGCCCGGAGGGCCGCCCCAGCACCGCGGCGGAACCTCCGCCCCAGACCATCGGCGTCTCCGCAGCCCTTACTTGACGACCTCGCGCCAGCTGATTCGCCTGCCCTGCGCGATCGGGTCAGCGACCGGCGGCGGCAAGTTGATGCTGCTGGTGTCGCTCATGCGGAAGTCCGTCATGAAGCGCCGGTTCGAGCTGCCTGTGGGCGGCGGCAGGGTCAGCACGTTGAAGCCGACGATGAGCGAATCGGCGAGGTATTGGCCGACCAGGGCAGTCGCCGGGTCTGACGCGGTCGTGCGCGGCGCACTGCTGACGGCGCTGCCGGTGCGGAAGTCGAAGTAGTTGAACCAGCTGTGGCCGCCGACGCCGCATTCGACGGCGTTGGGCACGATGCTGCCGACCACGAGGGTGCCGAGCACCAGCTTCATCTCGACGACGACCCGCTCGCCCTTTTCGGCCGTCACCGTCGGGTACGGGAAATCGACCACCCAGCCCGCGGTGCTGGCGCAGTGCGCATCGCAAGCTCCGCTCGCTCGCGTCGCGCCGACGCCGGTGCCGGTCTGGACCAGGGGCATGTGACGAAGCGCGGTACGCAGGTCGGTATAGACGGGGCCCGACGTCAAGGGGTCGACGACTCCGTACACCGATTGACGCTGGGACGTCGCGACGTCGCTGTCACCCAGGAACTCCCCGGTTGCGATGAAAACCATCGGCTTGCCATCCAGCTCGGCGAGCTCCGGTCGGATCGTGATCGGCTGCGGATTCGAGCTGGCGTCCGTCACCGTGCCGATCAGCTGCGCCGACTGAGTGGCCACGAGCTCGAACCGCCACAGGTTGCCCATCAGGTCGCCGCCGTATACGCGGAGCGTCTCGTTGTTGATCGCGACGTTGTCGACGTAGTTGTTGATGTGCGCCAGCCCGCTCGGGACCGTGCTGCTTCCGGCCGACGTCGGGATCTTGTAGATCAATTGGCCGTTGCCGGCATTGACCACGTACAGGTAGCCGAGGCCATCTCCGGTGACGCCGTTCAGGTTGTTGTACCCGGACGTGAATATCACGACCCAGGTGTCGACGCCCGAGACCATCAGCTTGGTGATGAGGGGCTTGCCGTAGCTGAAGCCGAGATTGCAGTCCGAGGTATTGCCTGCGGTGTCGTTGCACGGTGAATTCTTCTGCTTGAATTCCCACAGGGCCTGCGGCGGCACCGTCGGGTCGGTCACATCGAGCGCGTAATAGCCCTTGCCGCCGGAGTTCAGGCCGCCGACAAGGATCGTCTTCCAGACGCCGCCGACGAACACGTCTCCGGCCACCGGCGTCCCGTCGACATAGAACTGATGCGCCTCGCGCTGGTAGTTGTCGTCTGCGAGCTTGAACAGGTTGCCGAGAACGGCGCTCGGGATCACGGCCCACGCTTCCTGCCCGCTCATCGGGTCGAGCGGATCGACGATGGCGTTGAACGCATGCAGCATGCCGTCGTTGGCGCCGACGTAGACCATCGGCGTGCGGCCGGACCGCGTCAGCTTGAAACTGCTGTAGCCCGCATCGGCGTAGGTGGCGAACGGCGCTTTCACGTAGACCGGCTGTGAATCGACGATGTCGCCGAGCACGCTCAGGCGGCTGCGGAACAGCTTGTTCACGACTCCTGGCAGATAACCTTCGTAGGCTCGCTGACCGCGCACGAAATTCACCAGCTTGTATTGATTCGTGGCATCGGTGCCGCCGATGGCTGCCTTCTGCGCAGCATCCATGAAGGCGTACTGGCTCAGCGTGTTGATGTTCGCGGCGTTGAAGGCAAGCTTTTCGGAGGCGTCGAGGGTATCCGCGGGCGACCCCGCGTTCACGCCGCCCGGACACTTCTGGCTCTGCCACGAGAAGTCGACGAGCGAGTTGCCGCTGCGGATGAGATAGATCGTCCGGTCATCGCAGTTCGCGTAGACCTTCGAATCCAGCAGCCCCCGCGCCGACCACTTGCTGGTGAGCGCCCCCGTGTTGACGTCGATGAGATTGCCTTGCAGATCGCCCCACCAGGGCCCGCTCTTGTAGCTCGTCGAGAACGCGAAGTTGTTGCCGATCACCGGTTCGAGGGTCGAGACGCCGTCGGCCGCTCCGGAAGCGACCACGCCTTCGACGTCGGCAAGCGCGCTGCCCAGGCCGTTGATCACCGAGGTCGGATCGGTGGCGCTGAAGTACGTGCCGCGGCCATTGACCGCCGTGTGCCAGAAATCGTCGATCGACTTGGGATTGTTCCAGTTGTCGACGTTCGTGTAGTCGACGCTCGGGTCAGGCCAGAGCGGCCACGGCAAGGTGCCGGCGCGGATCTTCGCGAAATCGCTCGTCGTCGTCATCGAGCGGTAGTCGGGCTTGTAGTCCAAGGTGCCCGAAACGCCGAGACCCAGGACGAACGTCGTCATGTGCTGATGCGGCGCGTTGTCGTCTTCGATGCCGGTGCCCGCCTTGCCGGCGTTGTCGGCCATCAGAGGACGCAGGTCGGTCTTGTAGTAGTACTGGGCGACGTCGGCCAGCGAGTTCGTGCTGCCGTCGGCCACCGACGTGGTCACCGAGCAGGGCCACGCCGTGCAGGTCGGGAAAGTGACCAGGTCCAGCGGCGGCTGTGCCGTGAACGTCTGCGGGGTCGTGTAGCACTGGCCGTCGACATCCACGGTCGGTCCCGTGCTGGGGACGATGGAGGGAGGGCCGCTGGGCGTGGATCCGCTCATCCGCTGGGTCGTCACCGTGGTGGTGGTGGCGACGGAGTATTTCAACCCGGAGCCGCCGCTTGCCACGCAGAGGGTCCTGACTCCCGACGCGTCGCCGGCCACGTTGGGCGAGCAGGTTCCGGTCGAAACGTTGACGGTCATGCTTCTCCAGCCGCAATCGGTATGGATGAACTGCGGCCCCGTCCCCGTGCTCGGGGTGCAGGAGGCCGAGTCCGCGGCCGGGTCGAGGGGAACCGGATCGCAGGCAGTCGTTGTTTCGAAAGGCGACACGCTGGAGGACGTTCCGACCGCGCAAACGTCGGTGGGCTTGCTGGTGTCATAGGGCACGGCGGTGCCGCAGGTGATGTCCTGCCAGAGCGGCGTCGTGGGGGGCTTGGCGACGCATGAAGCCTTGAATGCAAGGGTGTCGCCCTTCACGCACGTGGTCGTGACCTCGAACGCGTCGGTGCTGGGCCCGCCCTCCGTGCAGAACGAAACCGGCTTGGCGATGTAGTTCGTGGCAACCGGGTTGGCGCAAACGGTGAAGATGCCGCCGCCGTCCAGGCCCGGGGTGCAGCTGGAGACGCCGGTGGTCGCCGCGTAAGGCGCGATGGGAAGCGTCGTGCAGTCGGTCTTCGACATGTGGTCGGCGTCCGCACCGCTCCAACCTGGCACACATGCCGTGGGTGCAACGAATGCCGGACCCGACGTGACCGCCGGTCCGGTACAGACGACATCCACGTAGCTGTTGCCCGGGTCGCCGGTTTGCTGGGCGCAGGCGGAAGGGTGCGTCACCCTGTTGTTGATGCCGCCGGGCGCCACGCAAACCCATGCGTCGACGCCATCGACGCCGGTGTCGCCCACATTGCAAAATGCCACCGGCTCGAGAAATCCACCGGCGCTACAGATCACGACCACCCACGGGTCGATGTCCGTCGGGCACGTGCCGGGCAGGAAATTTCCCACGCTGACGCCGACCTTGAAGCAATGGTTGACGATGTAGCCGCCCCCCGCGGGGCCTACCGTGTCGCCGATCGGACATGTCGAGGGATCGACGAACACCGGAGCCATCGTTTCCACGGTGGTGCAGGTGGTGTGCAGGTAGGGATACCCGGCTCCGGAGTCGGCGATGCAGGACGCCGGCGGGCTGTAGCTCGTGTCGTTGACAGGCTCCGTGCAAACGGTGCTGATCCAGGGCGCGCTCGTCGCGGTGAAAGTCACGCAATTGCCCGGCTTCACGAAATCCGAGAAATTGTCCGTCGAGGGGTTCGTGCACGCGGTTTCGTAATAGCCGGCGGTGCCCGGGGTGCCGTTCGGCCCGGCCGAACAGCTTCCCACTGCGGCGGCCACCGGGTTCGGGCCCGACGGCTTGATCTCGCACGACACCGTCGTCGTGCCCACGACCGTGGGTCCGGTACAGCCCGCTGAAGCGACCGACACGCGGCTGAGCTCCTGAGGTGTGCAGGTGATCTTGTTGTAGGGCGTCGAAAGACCGGTTGCGTTGGTGCAGGTTGCGGTGTCGGTGGTCGTGTCCACCACCTTCGTGCAGGTGGTCGTCACGAAACCGATACCCACCTGCGGTCCGAGGGCTTCGTTGCAGGGCGCACTGGGAAGCGGCGGCTGGTTGTCCGGCCCGGGCGGCTGAGCGCACGTCGTCGTGATCCAGTTCGGGCCGGTGGGAGCCGGATAGATGCCGCACGACGCGACATTCACCACCTTGTTGGTGGCGGAAGGCCGGCTGCATTCGGTCCACACGAGCGTGCCGCCATCCATCACCTTGGAGCCGTTGACGCAGGTGCTGTTGATGGCGGTCGGCGCGGGCGAAGGCGCGACCGGCAACTTGTCGCACGTGTAGAAGATGTAGTTCGGCGATCCCGAATCCGCGGTCGTCGTGCAAGAAGCGATCGGGCCGTACGCGACCATTGCAGGACCGTCGCTGCATTCCGTTCTGACCCAGGTCGGATCGACGCCGGGGCTCGTGGTGCAGGTGCCCGTGGGATCGGGGCCCGGACCGAGGGGTGCGCCGGCGTGGCTGGGCTTCGCCGGAAAGATCTCTTCGACGATGCAATTCGACAGCGCAGGGCATGCACCCGACAGCGGAACGTGGTGTTCGTCTTCACCGACAAGCTCGACGATCCGGTAGGTGTGCCGGAGCTTCTGCCTCGCGCCGTAGTTGAACTGGTACGTTTGCTGGAGGTATTGAGTGGTGGTCTCCTGCGACAGCGAGCGGGCGGTGTTCCACTGCTCGACGTGCTGGTGATACGTCGTCGTCACGAGCTGGGGCTGGATCGTCTGCGCGAAGTTCCGGATCGTCTGCAGCCTGAACTGCTCCCTCACCATCGTCGTCTGCTCTTGCGACTGCTTTACCTTGTATTTCTCGACCTGCATGTGCGTCTTCTGCTTGGCGTACTGGGTCGTCGTCTTGGTCAGCTGGGAGACGGTCTTCGTGGTCTGAGTGGTCGTGGCAACGGTCTGGCTCTTTGTCTCGAGGTACTGCACCGTGCGCTGTTGCACGGTGGTCGAGCTCTTCAGAAGCTGCGACGTCGCGGTCGTCCTGTGATCCGTCGACTGAAGCCAGCCCGGATTCAGGCAAGTGGTGGAGGAATAGTCGTTGCGCTTGTCGGTCGTCTTCATGATCGACGCACCGATGCCATCGAAGAACGGGCGAGAGCAATACGGATCGCCGAGATGACAGTCAGGATCGCCGTCCTGCTGGCCGACCAGGGTCGTGCCGTCGAGCATGACGCCGCCGCCGCCGGGCGTTTCGGTCTGGGCATTCCAGTACCCGTCGGTCGTCATGATGGTGAAGTTCTGCTGGCACGAGAACTCGACCGGATCCGGACCATCCATGCCGTTGTTGATGCCGTTCGACTTGCCGCCGTAATAGCGGCCGACGCGAGCCAGGCCTTCGCGCGCCGGCGACGCCCCCTTGGCCCGTTGCGAGAAGACCTTTTCGTACCAATCCTTCTTGTGCGGCAGGTCGAAGACGCCGATCGGCAGATAGCGAATGCTGTTGATGCCCGAGGAGGTCGGCGTGTCCTTCGGCTGGACCGTGATGAAGCCGACTCGCTTGCTGTCGTTCAGCGGCGCGAACGCGAGGCTGGCCGCGCTCTTCACAAGGGCCAGCCGCGTCCTGTAGAACGAATACCAGAGTGCGAAGTTGGCTTGCTCCCCAGCCGAGCGAGCGGTCAGCTCATAGCGAGTCCAGAGGCCGCCGCCAGGCGTGGCGACGGCGGCCGCGTGGGTGTCCGCCTGCGTGCACGGCGCCGCATCGAACTTCAGCGTCTCGGGGCCGGTATAGACGTAGTAGTACGCGGGTCCGGCCGGTTCCAGATAGGACGGCACCGTCTCGAGGGTGTTCGCATCGTAGGGAACGAATTGCGACGCCAGGTCGCGGGTGCTGGTGTCTATCGGGCTGTAGAACCCGCCGAACCCTGCGAACGGCGCGCTGTTGAACGTCGGGGTCGCGAACGGCGTGCCGTCGTACTGCTTGGGAATGATGTAGATCTTGCTCGGATCGAAATAGAGCACGTTGCACTGCGCGGCCTTGTAGCCGATGCTGCCTGACCCGGCTGCGGTCTCGACCTCGTCCGGCATGTGCGTGCGGCCCATGGAGCCGGACGCGTCCAGCAGCAGCATGATGTTCGGCTTCACCGACGCCGCCGTCGTCGTCGCCAGCGGAATGTTCTTGATGTCGGTCGGCAGGGCGTACGCAACGAACGACAAGCTCGCGGCGAGAACGCCGATCGCGCCTCGAGCAAGTCGGCGGCATAAGGCGAAGTCAATGTCGGTGAGCTTCATTTTCTGCCTTCGTGGTCTGTACGAACGTGCGGATTCATTGCATCAGCACCTGGGTATAGCTGACCGTCCTGCGAGGTCCCACGACGCGTGTCGTGACGCGGAAGTAAGGGCTGGCGAGAGGTGTCGGCGGCGGACCGGTCCCGTAGCTCCCGCCGCCTTTCGATCCGCCGCCCGCGGTCGGATCGATTCCGTCGGAGCACTGCTGGGTCGCCGCATTCGCACTCACCCCTGCGGATGCGCAAAGCCGATGGATCATCAGGTACGTCGTATTGCCCGTGGAACCCGCGTCGTCGGCGATCTCGAGCGACTCGTGGTCCCAGTCGTAGGTCGTCGGATCGACGCTGGCGCCCCAACTGGAGTGATAGCCGACGGCGAGGGAGTCGTCTTTGGTGTTTTGCAAAGGCGTCGTGATCCAGAGCCGGGCCACTTCGATGCCGCGATCGGCCACCGCCGTCGCGCTCTCCTTGAAGGCGATGTTGCCCGCGATGGAAGTGCCGGCGCCCATCTGGCGCATGAGCGCGAGTCCCGCCAGCGTCATGAAGACGAGGACGATGAGAGCGACGAACAGGACGACGCCGCGCTGGTCCGGCGCGCGGCTCGAGGCTCGATTCGGTGGCAAGGTTTTCATCGGAGATGCAGCGCCGGCTCAGTTCCAGAGGCGGTTTCGAAACGGAATGACGCGCTCGTAGACGCGATAGCGGTAGTAGCGCCAATTGTTCGGATCCGGGATTCCCGGGCCGAAGGTGTCTGTCGTCCCGTCGACGTTCCTCATGGCGAACGCGCCGCCCGCCCAGGTCGGCGCAGACGCGGTCACGGCGACCGGGGCGCTGGCCGAGGGATCGCCGTTGCGTTCGAATTGGCGGCTCCGCACCAGGACCGCGATCCGGATGGCGAAGACGTTGGTCCAGTCGGTCGGAGCGGAGGCGCTCCACTCCGCCGCGCTGATTTGGTGATTGGCGTCGGCGTCGATGCCGTATTGGGCCTTCAGGTTGACGACGCCCTCGGCGATTTCGGTCTCGGGCGCGTTCTGGATCAACTCGGATCGCACGAGCGAGCGGCCGTTGAGAATCTTCCAGGTATTGCGTACCGGCTGGGGACCTATGTCGTAGATGCTGCCGGCGGAAAAAGTCGTTCCGGTGCCCAACGCGGTATTGAACCGGTTCACTCCGCTGGCCGCCGAGTAGTAGCTGGTATAGGTGCCGGTTGCGTGATCCACAGTGAGGCCGTCGACGTTGGTATCGGCCGTGATTTCCACCAGCTGGCAAGTTGCCGACGCAGCGGAGGCACTCCCATTGCCCGCGATCACCGCCAGGTCGCCCGGCTTGAAGCCGTTGCGACGAGCCAGCTTCTTCGTCGTCGGCGTCGAGAAACTGAATGTCGCGGTATCGACGAAGAACGAAGAATTACCGTAAAGGACGCTGATTTCGTCGGGCTCGCCGGCCGCGCCCGGGTTGATGGAGACAGGCGTCAAGGGAAAGTTGAAGGCCCGTGTCGCCACCGGCCCGCTGGCTTGCACGTCGCAGCCCATCACCGGCGCCAAGGCGGTGCCGAAGCCGTGGCCCGCCTGTTTCAGATCGCGCTCGATGCTGAACAGGGCGAGCGTCCCCGCGACCTGGGCGTCGCCACCGGCCGAGGTCACTTGGGTGTGCTTCGACCAGACGGCGACGGTCTGGAAAATCGCCAGCACGCCGATGATCCCGATGGCGACGCCGACCAGGATCTCGATCAAGGACAGGCCGTGTTGTCGGCGGCCGATCGGATGAAGGCGAGACTGCACGGCGGCCTCAGTTGACGTAGGTCACGAGCGTGTGCTTGCGCGGCGCTGAATCGCTCGCCGTCTTCCAGCACAGGGTGATCTCGACGCGGTTGAAGGTGCCGGCCGGGGCGACCACCACCTGCTGCATCGCCGCCGACGCGCCCGGCATGCCGATGCTGGGCGTGAGGTTCGCAGCCCGATCGATGATTCCCTTGACGACCGCGTTGGCGGCAACCGTGCCCGTGAAGTCGCAGTATCCCGTGACCGTCGGCTGATGAGAGAACTGCGCGAGCGAAGTGAACTTGGCGGCTTCGCTGGTGCGATTGATGTTGAGCGCGATCTCACCCGCAATGGCATCGGCAAGGCTGCTCGCTTCGGTCCGATATTGCGCATCCGACTGGGACGCGACTGCCGTCCCGCCCATCGCGACGAGGCCGAGAATTCCGAGCGCGAAAATGAGAATCGCGACCATCGCCTCGATCAGGAAGAATCCGCCTTCGATCGAGCGGCGCGGGGACACGTCAGCACGCACGGCTGTCTCCTGGAGAAGCGGCCGGGTCGCAGGCGGCGATTCGCCCCACCGGCGAGATGACGATCCTGCGGCAGCGAATCGGACCGCTCGGACCGCTCGCGGCGGCGCACGCGCCCGCCGAGGAGTTGGTGATATTGATCCAATAGGCCTGGCTGTCGGCCATGCTGCCGAAGCCGTTGAAGACGAGCGTCCCGTCGAAGCCCACCGGACCGGAGGCGGCGACTTCCACGGAATCCGCTCCGCTCGCGCCCTGACCCTCAGCCGCCGCCTTGGTTTCCACCGGTACGAAACCGCCGCCCGAGGCAGCGCGAACAATCCAGTTGCGACCCGACGGATCGGGGACCGCCCCTGTCGCCAGCGATGCGGCGCTGCCGACGCTGTTGGTCAGCATGAATTGAACGGGGACGTTGCGGCGAATGGCCTCGGTGCGGGCCGTCTGAATGCCGCTGTAGAAGGTGGCCGTGGTGTTTGCCACCCTCGAGTTCTGCAGATAGGTGCCGAGGGCCGGCGCGCCCAGCGCCAGCAGGACGCCGACCATCGTGACCCCGACCAGGAGCTCGACGAGCGTGAAGCCGGAGGCAGCGGCGTGCGGCTTCAACATGAGCCGTCCTTCCTGATCGTCCAGCAGGTCGCGTTCGCGGTCCAGCCAGCGGGAACGCTGACCGTCACGCGCGTGTTGGCTTCGTCGACCGAATACTTGAAGTCGATCATCGACCCTTTGCCACTCGCCAGAACCGTGTACTGCGTCGCGCTTCGCACGGGGCAGCTGAAATCGAAGTTCGTGGAGACCGGCAGTGGCGCTACGGTGCCGCCGTTGCAGGCATTGACGTACGACCGGTTGTCCTGGAAGTACTGCTCCATCTTGACCCGCATGGCGGACAAGCCGGAAATGGCGTCGGTGATCTTGCCGCGAAGGACATACTCCGAATAGGAAGGGATCGCCACCGCCGCAAGGATCGCGACGATGGCGACGGTCACCATGACCTCGATCAGCGTAAATCCACGGACGCGGAGCATGTTGGTCCTTTCGAGGAGCGAAGTGTAAGAACGCCCATAAGCCCGGAGGTGGGTCGGACGACGAACGGGTCGGCTGGCGACCCGAACGGCGTCCGAGTTCACGATTGCCTGCAATAGTTGTCGAAACGGGGACGGCTCAGGCGTCGGCGGCGAAGCGCTCGAGGGTCTCGATCACCTGGGGGGCGGCCACGGCATGGACCGCGGCATGGCCAGGACGATCCAGCAACACAAAGCGCATGTGGCCGGCGACGGCCTTCTTGTCCGCGCGCATGAGTCCGAGATAGCGCTCGGTTCCGAGCGCCGGGGGCTGGGTCGGCAAGCCGGCCGATCGAATGACCCGGGTCAAGCGAGCGACGTGCTCGCTGTCGATGAAGCCCAGCCGCAGCGACAGATCGGCGGCCATGACCATCCCGCATCCGACCGCCTCGCCGTGCAACCAGGTTCCATAGCCGAGCCCGGTCTCGATCGCGTGGCCGAAGGTATGGCCGAAGTTGAGGATGGCGCGCAGGCCCCCTTCGCGCTCGTCGGCGCCGACGACGCCGGCCTTGATCTCGCACGAACGCTTCACGACCTGAATGAGCGCAGACGTCTGGCGCGAAAGCAGTTGCGCCATGTGCGACTCGATCCAGTCGAGGAAGGCGTCATCCCAGACCGCACCGTACTTGATGACTTCGGCGATGCCGGCCCTCAATTCGCGTTCCGGAAGCGATTGCAGCGTGGCGACGTCGACAATCACCTTTCGCGGTTGATGAAACGCGCCGATCATGTTCTTGCCAAGCGGGTGGTTGATCGCTGTCTTGCCGCCCACGGACGAGTCGACCTGCGCCAGCAGCGTCGTCGGGATCTGGACGCAGGGCACGCCGCGCATGTAGCACGCTGCGGCGAAGCCGGCGATGTCGCCGATCACGCCGCCGCCGAGGGCGAAAACGACGGTGCTCCGGTCGCAGCCCTCCGCGAGCATCGAATCGAAGATTCTCTGCAGCGTCGGCCAGTCCTTGTGTGCCTCGCCGTCGGGCAGGAGAACGACATGAATCCGCTCGTAGAGGCTGCCCAACGCGCGGCGCAGCGCCTCGACGAAGAGCGGGGCCACCGTTTCGTTGCTGACGATCACGCAAGCGCCCGCGCGAGGCAGGTCGGCATATGTCCCGGCTGAGCCGAGCAGGCCGGCGCCGATCAGGATCGAATAGCTTCGATCGCCGAGGCTGACTGGGACGATGCTCGGACCGTCCTCGCGACTTCGGTCGGGCAGGGTCATCCTGGCGCTGCGGTCTCGTCGTTGCCGATCGGCCGATCGAAGGCGCCGATCAGGCTCTTGCCGGTCGCGTGATTGATGCCGGCCTTTCCGCCGGCCGACGCGCAGGACGGCGGTTTCGATCTTCGGATAGCGCGCGGCGGTCGCGGCGCGCCGATCGGCATAGGTCCGGGCGGACTCGAGGACATGCCTTCGATCAAGATGTCGCAGCTCCGCTCGCCGAGCTTTACGGCGACGTTGCGCAGCGTGGGACGTTCGCTCACTGCATTCTCTCTGGATCGACCTGACGGAGGATATCGTCCACCAGGCGTTGCAGCGGCAAATCGTTGATGTCGACGACGATGTGCGCCGTCTCGCGGTAGAGAGGCTCCCGTGCGGCGCTCATCTCGCGCAGGCGCTCACGCGGATCGGCGACCTGCAGCAACGGCCGTCGGCGATCGCGGCGAAGGCGACGCCAGAGAAACTCGGGACTCGCATGCAGGTAGACACAGAAGGTTCGGCGGTGAAGCAACTCGCGGTTTTCAGCCCGCAAGACGGCGCCGCCGCCGGTGGCGATCACGCCGCAGTCGCTGTCGACCAGCCGAGCGAGTGTCGCGGCCTCCAGATCTCGAAATGCAGCCTCTCCGTCACGTTCGAAAAGGGATGCGATGCTGCATCCAGTGCGAAGCTCGATCTCCTTGTCGGAGTCGACGAACAAATTTCCGCGCCGCCGCGCCAGTTCCTTGCCGGCAGTGGTCTTCCCGCCGCCGGGCATGCCGATCAGCGAGACGAGACGACCGGCTCCGCTCAATACGGGTTATTGCAAGGCAGGATTCCGCCGATCGGATTGACCGGGACCGTGCCGTCAGGGAAACGCGTGCGCTGCGGTGGCGACTGTGCGTCAAAGCTGAGACGAGGGTCGCCGGCGAGAATCGTTTCTGCGGCGATGGACGTGCCGTAAGGGCTGACAGCGAACGGCGGGGGAGGTTGCGCGGTCAAGGCGGAGGCGGGCACGGGAAGAATCTCCGTCCAGGTTGCTCGCCCTTCCGTGCCGCTGACTCCGGTCGCGGCGATGAGAATCTTTACGCGCGCCCACGAGCCGACGTTCTGCGGGTACTCGATCGTCACCGTCGCGGACCCGCTGTCGTCGGTCTTGCCATTGCCGGCGATCGAGATGGCGACGTCGGACTTGCGGGGCTCGATCGCGGCGCTGTGGTTCACATCCTCCGCGCCTTCGAGGACACCGTTTCGGTTGAGGTCCTCGTTCTGGCAACCGCCGCCGTTTTCATGCTGCGTCCAGGTGCCCGGCGTGTCGTAAAAGCCTTTCCAATACTGGTCGATGTCGACCGACGGCACGATGTCGACATTCGCCTTCGCTCGCCCTGAAGCATCGACCACCAGGACCACGAACTTTCTCTGGTACGTGAGGTTGGCTGGCGGCGTCACGATGAGCGCGTTGCTGCCGATCGTCACCGAGAGCGGATCGGCGACGACGGTGATCGTCACGATCGCCGAGTTCGGGCACGCCCCGGCCGCGAAGTCGACCTTGTCGTAGCAGGCGCGAATTGTCACGCCGTTGGTCGGGCTCGACCGGGTACCAGGGATGTAGGCGCTCGTGGCAATGCCGGACGCATCGGAGTAGACGATGTTGCTGCCGGTCGAGAACGTTCCACCGATCGATGACGGATCGCCGTTGAGGTCGAACCGTACGCGAACGTTGCCAATCGGTGCGTTGGAAGCGCCGACGAACAGCGCGCGGAGCTCCGTGCGATTGCTCGTCGAGGCGCTGTTGGTCGACACGACGCTCGGGTTCGCCGACACCGAGGCGCTCAGGATGTTCGCCGTCACCGGCGGAATGCTGCCGGCCGTCGATTGGACGAGGACTGTCTGAGTGTTGGTCACGCCGCCGGCGGTGGCGACCACGTCGAGGTTGCCGGTCGCAGTCGGCGCCGTGTACACGTAGGAATAGTCGCCGTTGACTCCGGTGGTTCCGCTCGTCGTCCCGAGCGAGCCCGCGGCGATGTCGATCGCCTGCCCGACCATGGCTTTTCCATTGGCATCGACCAGACGGAAGTCGACGCGATTGTTGGTGCTGCCGGGGAGCACCACCGCCGGCACGCGCGTGCCGGTGAGCGTGGCGCCAGTCACCGCGAACAGGCCGGTGGCTGTCAACGAGCCGCTCGTCGCGGTGACAGTGACGATGCGGTTGGAAGGATTGGCACCGATGGCGACTGTGGCGACCGAGGTGCCGTCTGCGGCCGTCGTCGTCGCGGATTGCGTGAAGGTTGCGCCGTTATCGACCGAGAAGGCAACGGGAATCCCGCTCAATGCCTGGCCCGAAGAGGTCGTCGCAGTCGCCGTCGCCTTGACCGTTGCGGCGCCGGTGTTCTGGATGCTCGCCGTGTCGAGCTGCAGCGTCAGGCTCGCCGCCGTCGCGCAAGGGTTTGCCGCGGCGCCGCTCGCAGCGCTCGCCGCTGGGCACGGCCCATTGACACCGCCGGCGCCGGCGCCGGCGCCGAACGGCGAGGTTCCCGCGCTGCCGCCACCGCCACCGCAGGCGGCGATTAGGGCGACGACCGACGTCGCGATCGCGATCTTCAGCAACTTGTTCATGCGGGGCTCGCTAGATTTTTGTAGGGCGGGCGCTCAGCGCGCTGCGGTGCGGTCGGTGACGATCTTGGGCGTCAGGAAGATCAAGAGCTCGGTCTTCGACGAAGTGATGCTGCGCGTCTTGAACAAGTTGCCGAGATAGGGAACGTCGCCGAGGAAAGGAACCTTGGTCACGTCTTCGCGGTCGTTCTGCTCGAAGATGCCGCCGATCACGACGGTGCCGCCGTTTTCGACGAGCACTTGCGTCTTGACGTGCTTGGTGTTGATCGCGAAGCCCGCCGTCGTCGCCCGACCGACGCTGTCCTTGGTGATGTCGACGTCGAGGATGACGTTGCCTTCCGGCGTGACCTGCGGCGTCACCTCGAGCTTCAAGTTCGCCTTGCGGAACTGCAGCGACGTGGCGCCGCTCGAGGTCGCGACCTGATAGGGCAGCTCTTCGCCCTGCTCGATCAACGCCTTCTGCTGGTCGGCGGTAACGACGCGCGGGCTCGAGACAACCTTGCCCTTGCCGTCCGCTTCCAGCGCCGAAATTTCGAGGTTGAGGAACCGGTTCGCGGAGGCGCCGAACAGCGACAGCGCGAAGGTCGCCGGGTCGAAGCCGTTCTGGCCGGTGGCCGGCAGGTTCAGGAAGTTGGTGTCGCTGAAGGTCACGCTGGTGCTGCCGTTCTGCAAGGTCTGTGATCCCACCGCATTGAGGTTGCCGCCGACCGCGACGCGGGTATCGCCGCCGACGCTGTAGCCCGGCACACCGCCGCGGACGCCGCGCAGGTCGGAGGCGCCGAGGCGAACGCCGAGAGAGCGGCCGAAGCTGTCGTCGGCGATGACGATGCGGGATTCGATCAAGACCTGGCGCACCGCGATATCGATCTTGGCGATGAGCGCCTGGATCTCTTCGAGCTTGGACGGAATGTCGCTGACGAAGAGCTGGTTGGTCCGGGTCTCGAAGACGACGCTGCCTCGCGGCGAAAGAATCCGGGTCGCGGCCCCCGAGGCGCCGCCGCCGGAGCTCTGCCCGGTCAGCCCGTTGGCGATGTCCTGCGCCTTGGCGTAGTTCAGCTGGAACGACTGGGTGCGGAGCGGCTCAAGCGCAGCGATCTGCTGCTTGGCCTCGAGCTCGATCTTCTCCTTGGCGTTCAGCTCGTCCTTGGGGGCGATCAGGATGACGTTGCCCGACTTGCGCAGACCGAGGTTTTTCGCCTGCAGGATGATGTCGAGCGCCTGGTCCCAGGGCACATCCTTCAGGCGCAGCGTCACGTTGCCGGTAACCGTGTCGCTGGTGACGACGTTGAAGTTGGTGAAGTCGGCGATCACCTGCAGGAGCGCCCTCACCTCGATGTTCTGGAAGTTGAGCGAGAGCTTTTCGCCGGCGTAGCCCGCGCCCTGGACGAGCTTGTTGGGATCGACCTTCTGCGCCCGGACCTCGAGCACGAACTGGTTGTCGCTCTGGTAGGCGCTGTGCTCCCAGGCGCCGCGCGGCTCGACCAGCATGCGGACGCGGTCGCCCTGCTGCGTCGTCGTGATGCTCTGCACCGGCGTGCCGAAATCGGTGACGTCGAGTCGGCGCCGCAGGTTGTCGGGCAGGCTCGAGCGCAGGAACTCGATGACGAGGCTCTGGCCTTGCTGGCGGATGTCGACGCCGACCTGGTTGTTCGGCAGCTCGACGACGACGCGGCCGGCGCCGTCGGAGCCGCGCCGGAAGTCGATGTCGCGCAGCGACAGCTGGGTGCGATTGAGGCTCTCGGCGAAACGCGTCGTCTGGCCGCTCGAGCTCGCCAGCGTCGCCGGCGCGTTGTTGTCGAGCGAGATGATCAGCACCTTGCCGTCGATCTGGGCGCGATATCCGGCCGGTGCCTTCAGGTTCAGGACCAGGCGCGTGCGCTCGCCCGCCTGGGCGATGCTGACCGAGCGCAGATTGCCCTGGTTGATCTCGACCGACGACTTGCCGAGCCCGTTGGTGACGCCGGGCAGGTCGAGGGCGACGCGCGGCGGCGCCTGCACCGTGAAGCCCGCCGGGACCGCCGTGAGGGCCTCCGTCAGCTCGATGCGAATGACTTCGGAGCCCGCTTGCTGCGAGCTGTTGATCGACTGGATGGCGTTCTGCGACCACGCAGGAAACGCCGCACCCATCGTCAACGCGAGTGCGAAAAAGCGCGAGCGCCAGCTGGACATCGGTTTCTCCCAAATGCTTGTCATCGCGCCTTCTCCTGAAGCTGGAGGGCGCTGTTGCGCTCGATCCACTCGCCGGCCGCGTCTTGCACGATTTCGCGGTAGGCCACGTCGGTCTCCGAGATCTTGATGATCTTCCCGTAGTTCTGGCCCAGGTAGTCGCCTGGCTTGACCTGATAGAGAAGGTTGTCCACTCGGAGCAGTGCGTAGGGTCGACCGGCGCGAGTCACGCTCCCGACCATCGCCATGCTGTCCACGGGATAGGCCTCGAGCGGCTCCTTGCGGCGGTTGATCTCGGCCGCCAAGAGGGAATTCGGCTGCCGCGCCTCCTGCTTGAGGGCGACCGTCAGCTTTTGTGTGCTGAACGGCTCGACTGCCCCCAACGCCGCATAGGGCTGCGGATTGAACTTCTTCGGCGGGGACAGCGGCTCGACGTTCGGCTTGACCTCGCGCTTCTGCTGCTCCATCCACTGCTGCAGCTCGTCCTGGTCGCCGGCGCAGGCTGCCAGCAAGGCGCCGCAGACGACGAGAACTGCCGCCAATCGGCCGCGTGCCGACTCGCCGCTGATCATGGTTTTGCTCCCGGCTTCGCCTTGGCGGCCGTTTTCCTGACTTCCTCGATCTCCGCGGGGTCGAGGTAGCGGTACGTGCGGGCGATGGCATCCATGCTGAGCACCCCCGACAGATCCCTGCCCGACACCAGACTCATGTTGTGGAGCGTGACGATCCGCGACAGGTTGGCGATGTCGGCCGCGAAGGAACCGATGTCGTGGTAGCGCCCCGTCACCCTGATCGCGATCGGCAGCTCGGCGTAGTAGTCCTTGATGACGACCTGGCCCGGCCGGAACAGCTCGAACTGGAGGCCGCGGCCGAGGCCGGCCTGATTGATGTCGGAGAGGAGCGCGTCCATCTCGGCCTTGCCGGGAAGCTGCTTCTCGAGCTGGGTGACGTATTCCTCGACCTGCAGCTTCTGCTTGCGCAGCTCGCCGAGGTTGACCGCCTGGGCCAGCTTGTTGCGGTAGTCCGTCTTCAGTGTCGGTTCCTTGTTGTGCTCGCTGTCGAGCTCGTCGTGCACCGACGACAGGACGACGAACCAGCCGACGACGACCATCGCGAACGCCACCGCGACGAAGGTCATGGCCTTCGGCAGCAGCGGCCACTGGCCGGGCTCGTTCGGGTTCAGCCCGCGAAACTGCGAGGCCGCGCCTTCGAAGACCGAGTTCAGGTCGACGTTGGCGGTCTTGCTCTTGGTTGCCATGGCGGTCAGGCCTTCTTCTTCGGCACGGCCGGCGCCGGCGCGCTGGCCGCGGCCGGAATCGCGACGGTGGCGGCCTGCGACGCCGCCGCCGGCGTGTCCTGCGGCCGCTTGACCGTGAGGCGAACCGAGAAGTCGAAGAGGCGCTTCTGTTCGCGATTCGGCCCGGCGACCGTCGCCGCCCGGCTTTCGACGAGCTCCGGCTTCACCAGCCACTCCGAGTTGTAGGCGGTGTTGCGAAGCAGCTCGGAGACGCGCTCCTGCGTCTGCGCGATGCCGGCGACGTTGAGCGTCTGTCCGTCCTGCTTGACGGCCGTGACGTAGATGCCCTCGGGAACCTGGCGAACCAGCTCGTTGAGCACGTGCACCGGCACGTTGCGGTCGATCTGCAGGTCTTCGACCGCTTTCTGGCGCGCTTTCAGCGAAGCGATCTCCGCCTTCAGGCTGGCGATGTCCTTGATCTGGATGTCGAGCTTGGCGATCTCGGTCTGCAGGTAGACGTTTCGCTGCTGCTGACCCGAGATGAGCTGCTGGACGACGAGATACCAGACGCCGACCATCGCCATGCCGGCCATCGCCGCGACCGCCAAGCCGGCGAAGAAGGCGATTTTCTTGCGCCGACGCCGCTCCTCGCGGTGCGGCAGCAGGTTGATCATGATCACTGCGCAAACCTCCGCATGGCCAGCCCGCACGCCGTGAGGTACGACGACGCCTCGCGGCGCAGCTTGGCTTCGCGCACCGCCCCGCCGAGCTTCATGTTCTCGAACGGATTGACGACCATCGACGCGAACCCGGTGAGCTCGGTGACGCGGTCCTTCAGGCCCGGCAGCGTCGCCGTGCCGCCGGCGAGCATCACGTAGTGCACCTTGTGATGCGGCGTGCTGGTGAAGAAGTACTGCAGCGCGCGGCCGATTTCCTGCGACAGGCTGTCGACGAAGGGCGCGAGCAACGACGTTTCATAGTCGTCGGGCAGGTCGGCGGCGAGTTTCTTCTGCTCGGCTTCCTCGTACGAGAAGCCGTACTGGCGCGAAATGAGCTGGGTCAGCTGCGAGCCGCCGAACGCCTGGTCGCGGTCGTAGAGCATCTCGTCGTCGCGCAGGACCTTGAGGCTGGTCGTGTCGGCGCCGATCTCGAAGAGGGCCACGAGCGCGTCGCGGCCTTCGTTGGGCAGGCTCGCGACGACCCGGCTCATCGCCAGGCGCGAGGCGTGCGACTCGATGTCGAGCACCGCCGGCTTCAAACCGGCGGCTTCGGCCAGGCCCTGGCGGTCCTGGACCCGGTCCTTGCGCGACGCGGCAATCAGCACCTCGACGTCGCCGATCGAGGTCGGGCTCGGGCCGATGACGCAGAAGTCGAGGCTGACTTCGTCGAGCGAGAACGGGATGTACTGGTTGGCCTCGGTCTCGACCTGAACCTCGAGCTCTTCTTCGCGAAGGCCGGCGGGCAACATGATCTTCTTGGTGATCACGGCCGATTGCGGCATGGCCATGACGACCTGGCGGGTCTTGGTGCCGCTCTTCAGGACCAGCCGCTTGACCGCTTCGGCGACTTCGTCGAACTTTTCGATCTGGCCGTCGGAAATCCAGCCCTTTTCGAAACTTTCCGAGCCGAACCGCTCCAACACGTATTCGCCGCTTCCGGTCTGGCCGAGCTCGACGAGCTTGACGCTGGACGAGCTGATGTCGAGGCCGATCATTGGTGGGTGCTTGCGCCCCAACAGCGTGTCGAGAAAGCTCACGGTGCCCCTTTTCCAGCGTCGAAAAACAAGCGCGCTGGACTGTTAATAAGTTACTTCGATGCTAGCAGTAAAGCCTTTGATTCCCAAAGACAAACCCGGGGCCGCTGCCCCGTGCGCGTTGCAAATCTCACACGCAAAGGCTCGGCAACATGCGTCTTCTTGCAACGCCTTTCGAACTGCCCATTGCGTCACTGATCGAGCCTTCCGGAACCCATTCCAAAGTGCCGGAAGAGCGGGTTTCTATAATGCGATCGCCTTTACTGGACGCGTGTGACAGATTCCCAATCCCAGGCCGAGCGCGAACCCCGATCGCGGCCGCCCGCGCGCCCCGACGCGTGGCCGAAATGGCTGCGCGTGATCGTCCGCATCGTGTTCACGCTGTTCGGCCTGGTTGCGTCCGGCGTGCTCGCCGCGGTGCTGGTCGCCGCGATCGCCCTGGCGGTCTCCTACCCGAATCTTCCCGAGATCGACAGCCTCACCGACTACCGGCCGAAGCTGCCGATGCGCGTCTTCTCCGCCGATGGCGTTCTCCTCGGTGAATTCGGCGAGGAGCGACGCAACTTCCTGCCGATCGCGCAGATCCCGAAGGTCATGCAGGACGCGGTCCTCGCCGTCGAGGACGCGCGCTTCTACAAGCACAGCGGCGTCGACTACGTCGGCGCGCTTCGCGCCGGCCTGGCCAACTTCGGCGAGGGCCACAACGCGCAGGGCGCTTCGACCATCACGATGCAGGTCGCGCGCAATTTCTACCTGTCGACGGAAAAAACATTTACTCGCAAGATCTACGAGATGTTGCTTTCGCTGAAGATCGAAAGCCTGCTCAGCAAGGAGCAGATTCTCGAGATCTACATGAACCATATCGCGCTCGGCCAGCGCGCGTACGGGTTCGCGTCGGCAAGCGAGATCTATTTCGGCAAGCCCTTGAAGGACATCACCGTCGCCGAGGCGGCGATGCTGGCGGGCTTGCCGAAGGCGCCCTCGGCGAACAACCCGATCGTCAACCCCGATCGCGCGACGAGGCGCCAGCGCTACGTCATCGATCGCATGCTCGAGAACGGCTTCATCACCGCCGCCGAGCGCGACGCCGCCCTCAAGCAGGTGCTGAAGTACCGTGCGCCGTCGGAAGTCGCCGTGCACGCCGAGTACGTCGCCGAACAGGCGCGCCAGATGATCTTCAACCAGTACGGCGCCGAGGCCTATACGCGCGGCCTCAACGTCTACCTGACGCTCAACTCGGCCGAGCAGACGCTGGCGTACCACGCCCTTCGCAAGGGCATCATGGACTACGAGAAGCGCCAGGTCTATCGCGGCCCGGAGGACTATGTCGACCTGCCCGCCGATCGCGCCGAGCTCGACGCGCGCATCGCCGAGGCGCTCCAGGATTTTCCCGACAACGACGAGCTGCGCGCCGCCATCGTCACCGAGGCGTCGGCGAAGAAGGTCGTCGCCATGCTGCAGAACGGCGAGTCGGCGACGATCATCGGCGATGGCCTGAAGCCGGCGGCGTCGGCGCTTTCGCCGAAAGCCAACCCGAAGACGCAGGTGCGTCCGGGCGCCGTCGTTCGCCTCATCCGCGGCGCCAAGGGCGAGTGGTCGATCACGCAGTTGCCCGAGGTCGAAGGCGGCTTCGTCGCGATGGATCCGCGCACCGGCAGCGTCCGCGCCATGGTCGGCGGCTTCGACTACTCGAAAAGCAAGTTCAACCACGTCACGCAGGCGTGGCGCCAGCCGGGCTCGAGCTTCAAGCCCTTCATCTACTCGGCCGCGCTCGAGAAGGGCTTCACGCCGGCGACGGTGATCAACGACGCGCCGCTTTTCTTCGACGCCGGCACGACCGGCAGCCAGCCGTGGGAGCCGAAGAACTACGACGGCACCTACGACGGCCCGATGACGATGCGGCGCGGCCTCGCCAAGTCGAAGAACATGATCTCGATCCGCATCCTCAAGTCGATCGGGCCGGCCTACGCGCAGCAGTGGATCAGGCGCTTCGGCTTTGATGCCGACAAGCACCCCGCCTACCTGCCGATGGCGCTCGGCGCCGGCGCCGTCACGCCGCTGCAGATGGCGTCGGCGTACAGCGTCTTCGCGAACGGCGGCTACCGCATCAACCCCCTCCTCATCAGCCGCATCACCGACAGCAAGGGCCACGTGATCAACGAGGCGCGCGTGCCGACGCTCGACGAGTCGGCGCGGACCATCGACGCGCGCAACGCCTTCGTCATGACGAGCCTCCTGCAGGAGGTCACCCGCTCGGGCACCGCCGCGAAGGCGCAGGCGACGCTCAAGCGCCCCGACGTCTACGGCAAGACCGGCACCACCAACGATTCGCACGACGCCTGGTTTGCGGGCTGGCAGAAGAACATCGTCGCCGTCGTCTGGATGGGCTACGACGACCCGAGGAAGCTCGGCGATCGCGAGACCGGCGGCGGTCTTTCGCTGCCGATCTGGATCGACTACATGACGACGATGCTGAAAGGCGTGCCGGTGCAGGAGCCGAGCGCCCCCGAAGGCGTCGTCAACCTCGGCGGCGAGTGGTACTACGACGAGTACGCGCGCGGCGCCGGCGTGAGCAGCCTCGGCC
Source organism: Caldimonas sp. (assembly GCA_035995885.1). Lineage (GTDB taxonomy): Bacteria > Pseudomonadota > Gammaproteobacteria > Burkholderiales > Burkholderiaceae_C > Schlegelella_A. The sequence goes on from DASYKC010000126.1 coordinate 29,783, forward strand.
TCGAGGACAAGGCGGCGCCGATACCCCCGAGCGACGAGGAGCGCAACAGCATCCTCGACCTGTTCCGCCGCTGACGCCGGCCCCGTTCAGGGCTCGAAGCGGAGCGGGCGCCCCGCCTGCGCGCTGGCGCAGGACGACAGGACATCGAAGAACTCGCCGCCGTCGCGCTCGATCCAGCGGCCGGCGACCGACCGGAAGTGAAAGCCGCCGGACAGCGCGGCCAGCCACAGCTCCTGCAGCGGCGGCTGGGTGTTGACGACGATCCTGCTGCCGTTCGGAAAGGCGAGCTCGAGCAGGCCGCCGGTTCGGCTGGCGTCGATGTCGATCACGTCTTCCTCCAGGAAGCGATCGGCGGCGGCCTCGATCGCGGCGAGCACGGCGCGCGTGCGTGTTTCGTAGTCGACATCGGACAGCGAATCGGCTGGGGCGGGAAAGGTGCTCACGGTCGATAAAATCGGCGAATGACAAGACACGCTGGCAGTGTAGTGGCGGCGGTCGCACGGGCGCTCGCCTCGGCGGCGCTTATCGCCTTGCTGGCGTCTTGCGGCCAGAAAGGCGCACTGATCGCCGCCGGGCCGCCGCCGCCCGCTCCGCCCGCGTCGGCGCCCGTGCCTGCGGTCGTGCCGGACGCGCTGCCGGGTGCGGCCACGGTGCCGCGCTGATGGACCTGCCCGGGACGCCCGAGATCGCCCTGCGCGACGGCCGGCTCGTGATCGAGGGCATCGCTGCGGTCGAGCTCGCGCGCCGCTTCGGTACGCCGCTCTACGCCTATTCGAGTGCGAACATGGAGCGCGCCCTCGCCTCCTACCAGCGCGCGCTCGCCGGCCGCGATCACCTGATCTGCTACGCCGTCAAGGCCAACTCGACGCTGGCGGTGCTGCAGTGGTTCGCGCGGCGCGGCTGTGGCTTCGACATCGTCTCCGGTGGCGAGCTCGAGCGCGTCCTCGCCGCCGGCGGCGACCCGGCGCGGATCGTCTTCAGCGGCGTCGGCAAGACGCGCGCCGAGATGCTGCGCGCGCTCGCCGCCGACGTCCTCTGCTTCAACGTCGAGAGCGTGGGCGAGCTCGAGCTGCTGAGCCAGGTGGCGAGCGCGGCCGGCCGGCGCGCGCGCGTCAGCCTGCGCGTCAATCCCGACGTCGACCCCAAGACGCATCCCTACATCTCGACCGGTCTGCGCGCCAGCAAGTTCGGCATCGCCCACGAAGACGCACCGGCGGCGTTCGCGCGAGCGGCGCGCCTGCCCGGGATCGAGGTCACCGGCATCGACTGCCACATCGGCTCGCAGATCGTCGACGCCGACCCTTACGTCGACGCCCTCGATCGCCTGCTCGACCTGGTCGAGCGGGTCGAGACCGACGGCGTCCCGCTCGCTCACCTCGACGTCGGCGGCGGCCTCGGCATCACCTACCGCGACGAGTCGCCGCCCGATGCCGGCGTCCTGATCGCGCGGCTGCTCGAGCGCATCGACGCGCGCGGCCACGGCCATCGCCGGATCGTCTTCGAGCCGGGCCGCTCGCTCGTCGGCAACGCTGGCATCCTGATCGCCGAGGTGCTCTATCTGAAGCGCGGCAGCGAGCGCAACTTCTGCATCGTCGACGCGGCGATGAACGACCTGATGCGGCCGGCGATGTACAACGCCTGGATGCGCATCGTCGAGTGCGCCCCGGCCGGCGCGGCGGCGGAGACGTGGGACGTGGTCGGACCCGTTTGCGAATCGGGCGACTGGCTCGGCCGCGAACGCCAGCTCGCCGTCGCGCCGGGCGACTTCGTCGCCGTCCTCTCGGCCGGCGCCTACGCGATGAGCATGGCGAGCAACTACAACACCCGGCCGCGTGCCGCCGAGGTGCTGGTCGCCGGCAGCGAGGCATCGCTCATCCGCGATCGCGAATCGCTCGCCGACCTGACGCGCGGCGAACATCTCCTCGCCAGCGACCCGGCGACGCCGCGCTGACCGCTCAGATCCGGCGTTCCTCGACGGCGTGACAGGCGACGCGGATGCCGTCGATCGCGAGCAGCTGCGGTCGCTCGACCCGGCAGCGCTCGTTGGCATGCGGACAGCGCGGGTTGAAGGTGCAGCCCGATGGCGGGTTGAGCGGGTTGGGCACCTCGCCCTGCACCGGCGTGCGCGAGCGGCCGCTCATGTGGATGTCGGGGATCGCGTCGAGGAGCATGCGCGTGTACGGATGGCGCGGCCGCGCGAAGAGGAGCTTCTTGTCGGCGAGCTCGACGATCCGGCCGAGGTACATCACGCCGACCTCGTCGCTGACATGGCGGACGACGGCGAGGTTGTGCGAGATGAAGAGATAGGTGAGGCCGTGGCGCGCCTGCAGGTCCTTCATGATGTTGAGGACCTGCGCCTGCACCGAGACGTCGAGCGCCGACGTCGGCTCGTCGCAGACCAGGAACTCGGGCTGGGTCGCGAGCGCGCGCGCGATCGAGATGCGTTGCCGCTGCCCGCCGGAGAACTGGTGCGGGAACTTCTCGGCGTCGGCCTTGGCGAGACCGACCGAGGCCAGCAGCTCGCCGACGCGATCGACGACTCGCCGCTTGGCGTCGCCGCCCTGGCCGATCTGGCCGACCTGCGCACCGTCCGCCGCGCCGGCCGCGAAGCCGTGCTCGCGCAGCGGCTCGGCGACGATGTCGCGCACCTTCCAGCGCGGGTTGAGGCTCGCGTACGGGTCCTGGAAGATCATCTGCATCCGGCGCCGGATCGACGCCGGCCGCGCCCCGCCGGCACTTGCGACGACGCCGTCGAAAACGACCCGCCCGCGCGTCGGCGCATAGAGGCCGACGAGGAGGCGCGCGACCGTGCTCTTGCCGCAGCCCGATTCGCCGACGAGGGCGAGCGTGCGGCCACGCGCGATCGCGAAGCCGACGTCATCAACGGCATGGACGAACTGGCGCGGCTTGCGCTCTGCGACGCGGTTGAGCCAGGGCAGCGAGACGTCGAAGGTCTTGGCGAGCCCTTCGACCTCGACCAGCGCGGCGCTCAAGCGGCCGCCCGCAGGGCCGGCGCGTGCAGCCAGCAGGCGGCGCGCGTCGAGCCTGCCGCCATCAGCTCGGGACGATCGACGTAGCACGGCGTGAACGCATGCGGGCAGCGCGGATTGAACGCGCAGCCTGCCGGAATCGCGTTCAGGCGCGGCATCGCACCGTCGATCTGGAGCAGGCGCTCGCGCTCTTCGTCCATCGCCGGGATCGAGCCCATGAGGCCGACGGTGTAGGGATGCGCGGGCGAATGGATGACGGCGTCGACCGGGCCCATCTCGACGATCCGGCCGGCGTACATGACCGCGACGCGATCGCAGGTCTCGGCGATGACGCCCATGTCGTGGGTGACGAGCATGACCGCGGCGCCGTGCTCCTTGCAGAGGCGCTTGAGCAGCGAAATGATCTGCGCCTGGATCGAGACGTCGAGGGCGGTGGTCGGCTCGTCGGCGACGATCAGCTTGGGCTCGCCGGCGAGCGCGAGGGCGATGACGACGCGCTGGCGCATGCCGCCCGAGAACTGGTGCGGGTACTGGTCGAGGCGCTCCTCGGCGGCGGGGATGCCGGTCTCCTGGAGCAGGTGAACGGCGCGCCGGCGCGCCTCGGCCGCGCCCAGCGACAGGTGCGTCTGGATCGTCTCGATCAGCTGCTGGCCGACGGTGTAGAGCGGGTCGAGCGAGGTGAGCGGATCCTGGAAGATCGCGCCGATCGAGCGGCCGCGGACCTTGCGCATCTGCTCGTAGGGCAGGTTGTCGATCCGGCGGCCGTCGAAACGGATCTCGCCGCCGCTGATCCGGCCGGGCGGATCGAGCAGGCCGATGATCGCCGCGCCGGTGAGCGATTTGCCCGCACCCGACTCACCGACGACGCCGAGGATATCGCCGGGGGCGATCGAAAAGCTGATGTCGTCGAGCGCTACCAGCCGGCCGCGCCGGCCGGGGAACTCGACGCGCAGGTGCGAAACCTCGAGGAGCGGCGCCGGCATCCGGCTAGCTGGCGGACGGGGGCGTGCAGCCGCCCACCGGTTCCTGGTAGTCGATGCGGACGTCGAAGTCGGAGGCGAGCTTATTCGGCCGCACGGCAACGAGGTAATAGCGGGTGCACGGCCGCACGTCGAGCGAGATCTCGCGCTCCTGGCCGAGGTGGTTGGCGGCGCCCGGGGGACCTTGGACCACGACCTTGCGCAGGCCCGGATCGACAAGCGCGGGCCGCATCAGCGTGTCCTTGCCGTCGACTCGGACGATCGTCACCGGGTAGGTGTCGATCGGAGTTCGAAGGTAGCGCGAGCCGTAGAGCTGCGAATAGTGATAGTCCGTGCTCGCACACGCTGCGAGGGCAGCAGCGCAAGCGAAGACGGCGACGCGAGGAACGAAGGAAGGAAAGAAGCGCATGGCGATCTCCTTTGCAAAATCAGTGCGTCCGCCTTTGACGGTCAGCGCAGGCGCGGGTTCAACGCGTCGCGCAGCCAGTCACCGAACAGGTTGATGCTGAGCGCGATCAGCACGAGTGTCGCACCCGGGAAGATCACGAGCCACCAGGCGCCGCTGAAGAGCTGCTTGTTGCCCTCGTTGATGAAGGTGCCGAGCGAGGGCGACGTCGGCGACACGCCGACGCCGAGGAAGGAGAGCGTCGCCTCGGCGAGGATCGCGACCGCGACCTGGATCGTCGACAGCACCAGCACCGGGCCCATCACGTTCGGCAGGACGTGGCGCAGCATGATGCGCAGCGGCGCAACGCCGATGACGCGCGCGGCCTGGACGTATTCCTTGTTGCGCTCGACCATCGTCGAGCCGCGCACCGCACGCGCGTACTGCACCCAGCCCGGCAGCGCGATCGCGACGATGACGACGCTGAAGGCCAGCGAGTCGTTCGCGTTCGGGAACAGGGCATGGCCGACGCCGGCGAACAGCAGCGCGATCAGGATCGACGGAAACGACAGCATGACGTCGCAGACGCGCATGATGAGCGCGTCGAGCCGGCCGCCGACGTAGCCCGAGACCAGCCCCAGGCCGACGCCGATCAGGAGCGACAACAGCACCGACGCGCCGCCGACGAAGAGCGAGATGCGCGCGCCGAACATCAGCGCCGAGAGAACGTCGCGCCCCTGCTCGTCGGTGCCGAGCCAGTACTTCGTCGTTCCACCGGCCATCCATGACGGCGGCAGCATCGAATCGCTCAGCTCGAGCGTGGCGAGATCGAACGGGTTGTGCGGCGCGATGACGTTGGCGAACAACGCGGCGACGACGCAGAGCAGCGCGACGATCGCCGCGCAGATCGCCATCGGCGAGCGTCGGAAGGAATGCCAGAAGTCGCCGTCGAGAAAGCGCCCCCATCGTCCGGGCACGGCCCCGACCGCCATCGGCTTCGGTGCCAGGTCGCGTCGCACCGGCGCGACGTTGCCGCCGGCCGGAGCGATCGAGGCCGCGTCGCCTACTTGGACTTCACCGTGATCCACTTGAAGTACATGTAATTGTTGGGCAGCTGGGTCAGCTCGACCTTCTTGCTCGAAGCCCAGGCGAGCGCCTGCTGGTGCAGCGGGATGTGGCCGACGTCGTCCTGGTGGATCTTGAAGGCCTCGCGGATCATCTCGTTCCGCTTCTTCTGGTCGGTCTCGGACTGGATCTTCAGCACCAGCTCGTCGACCTTCGGATTGCTGTAGGCGCCGAGGTTGAACTGGCCCTGGCCCTTCTCGTTCGGCGTCGCCATGATCGACGACAGCGTGTCGTGCGAATCGACCGTGCTCGGCGTCCAGCCGAGCAGGTAGAAGCTGGTGTCGCGGCGCAGGATCTTCGGAAAGTAGCTGACCTTCGTCTCCGCCATCAGATTGACCTTGACGCCGATGCGCGCGAGGTTCGCGGCAACCGCCTGGCAGATCGCGGCGTCATTGACGTAGCGATCGTTCGGGCAGTTCATGCCGACCTCGAAGCCGTTCGGATAGCCGGCCTCGGCGAGCAGCTTCTTCGCCGCCTCGACGTCGTACGGCGGCCGCTTGTTCATGTCGGCCTGGAAGCCGCGCACCGCCGCGCCGACCATCAGGCCGGTCGGCAGCGCCGCACCGCGCATGACGCGCGCCTTGATCGTCTCCTCGTCGATCGCCTGGTAGAAAGCGCGGCGAACGCGGACGTCCTTGAAAGGGTTCTTGCCCTTGACGCTGCTGAACTGGAGCTCGTCGCGCTTCTGGTCCATGCCGAGGAAGATCGTGCGCAGCTCGGGACCCTGCAGCACGTTGATGCCGCCCGCCTTGATGCGCTCGACGTCCTGCAGCGGCACCGGCTCCATCACGTCGGTCTCGCCCGAGAGCAATGCCGCGACGCGCGTCGCGTCGTTGCCGATCGGCGTGAACACGACTTCGTCGACGTTGCCCTCGGGCTTGCCCCACCAGCTGAAGTTCTTGACCAGCACGGTTCGCACCGACGGCTGGCGCTCCTTCAGGCGATAGGGCCCGGTGCCATTGGCCTTGAAGCTGGCGGTGTTCTCGATCCCCTTGCGCCGGTCGACGGGCCGCTCGGCCTTGTTGTCCTCGCACCATTTCTTGCTCATCATCGCCAGCGTCGTCAGCGTGTCGGGAAGGATCGGATAGGGAGCCGTGGTCTCGATCTCGACGGCGAGGTCGCCGACCTTGCGAACTTCCTTGATCGGGTTCGTGTACCCCTTCATGTCGGAACCTTCGCCGGCCGCGCGCTTGAACGTGAACACGACGTCGTCGGCGCTGAACGGCGTGCCGTCGTGGAATTTCACGTTCGGGCGCAGATCGAAACGCCAGACGGTCGGGCTCTGCTGCGTCCATTTCGTCGCCAGCGCCGGCGCGAGATTCATGCTCTTGTCGCGCTCGATGAGCGACTCGTAGACGTTGCCGGTGAAGCTCAGCTGCAGGCTCTCGTTGAGCGAGTGCGGATCCATCGACTGGACGTCGCCCTGGTCGGCGACGCGGAGCGTGACGGCGTGCGACAGCGGCGCCGCGAAAGCGAACGACGCGGCCATCAGCCAGGGAGCGATTCTTTTCATGGGAGTTTTCCTTGTGAGAAATCAGTGTGCGCCGGCTGACCGTTCGACGCGCAGCCGAGGATCGACGGCGAAGTAGAGAAGGTCGACGACGAGGTTGATGATGACGAAGATGAGCGCGATCAGGCACAGGTAGGCAGCCATCACCGGAATGTCGGCGAACTGCACGGCCTGGATGAAGAGCAGGCCCATCCCCGGCCACTGGAACACGGTCTCGGTGATGATCGCGAAGGCGATCAGGCCGCCGATCTGCAGGCCGGTGATCGTCATCACCGGCACGAGGGTGTTCTTGAGCGCATGGCGAAAGTAGACCGCGCGGTCCGGCAGGCCGCGCGCGCGCGCGAACTTGATGTAGTCGGCGCGCAGCACCTCGAGCATCTCGGAGCGGACGAGACGCATGATGAGCGTGAGCTGGAAGATCGCCAGCGTGATCGCCGGCAGGATCAGATGGCGCCAGCCGTCGACGCTGGTCATTCCGGTGGTCCACGGCCCGAACGCGACCACCTCGCCGCGGCCGAAGCTCGGCAGCCACTTCAGCGTGACCGCGAAGACGAGGATGAGCAGGATGCCGATCAGGAAGGTCGGCAGCGACACGCCGATCAGCGAGATCGTCATCATCGCCTGCGAGACGAAGGTGCCTCGCCTGAGCGCGGAATACACGCCCATCGGAATCCCGACCGCGAGGGCGATGAGCGCGGCGAGCAGGGTCAACTCGAGCGTCGCTGGCAGCCGCTCGGCGATGAGCGAGGAGACCTTGCGTCCCTGGCGCAGGCTGAGGCCGAACTCGCCGCGGACGGCGTTGCCGACGAAGCGTGCGAACTGGACCGGGAACGGGCTGTCGAGGCCGAGGTCGGCGCGCAGCTGCTGGCGCTGCTGCGGTGTCGCGTCCTGGCCGAGGATGTTGGTGACCGGATCGCCGACGTACTGGAACAGCATGAAGGCGATGAAGGCCACCGTCAGCATGACCAGAACCGCTTGGACGAGTCGGCGAAGAACGAAGGCGAACATGGACCCGAGGTGACCTATGGACCGCGCGGTCGCTCGACGGGTTCGAGGCGGGCGGCGATGCCCGCGCGATTGGGCGGACTCGAAACGATCCGGCGGCGCCGTCGTTTCGCGATGCCAATGAGAGCAAAAGGCGCGCCAGCCGTCAAAAGGGATTGCCCGTATCCCCTTGGGCACCGGCCATGAAAAAGGCCGCCCGGAGGCGGCCTTTCAAGCTGATCGGGAACTCGCTTGCGCGAGCGCCGGTTCAGAAGAAGTGACGAACGCCCAGCTCGAAGCCCTTCGACTTGCCACCGAGGGTCGGCGCGGCGTTGATCGACGTGCCGCTGGCAATCGACAATTGCGAGTGATTGCCGTTGTCGAGCTCGGAGACCGTGGCGTACATCGCCGTCCGCTTGGACAGGTTGTACTGATACGTCGCCTTGACTTGCCAGACCGTGTTGCTGAAGTTGTTCGGCGCCGGATCCGAGCGCGTGAACTTGCTGCGGTCGTAACCGACGTGGATCTCGCCCTGACCCATCGGAACGACGGCGCTGATCGAGCCGCGATTTTCCTTGCGGTTCGGCGCGGTGTCGCGGTCGATGTAGCCCATCAGCTTCAGGAAGCCGAAGTCGTAGGCGCCGCCGAGGTTGTAGGTCTTCTGCGACTGGCCGAAGATCGGCGCATTCTTCTGGTTCGCCGCAGCGAATGCGACGTCGAAGGGACCCGCGGCGAAGCCGACGCGACCACCGACATAGCGGCCGCCGTTGCTCGTCTGGCCCGCTTGGCCGGGCTCACCAGCCGCGGCGGTGGCTTGACCGTAGAAGCCGCCGATGTTGGCCGGCAGGAAGTACTGGACGGCGTTGTCGGCGCGAACGAAGGTCGTCGTCGCCATCTGCAGCACGTGCGACGAATCGCCCAGGCCGTTGGTGCCGAACGCGTCGAAAATCGTGTTGTTCCAGAACGTCGGCGTGTAGTCGCGGCCGAGGCGGAGCTCGCCGGCGTTGCTGAACAGGCTGACTGTCGAACGACGCGTCCAGAACTTGCCCGAGCCGGTCGCGGACTGTCCGGCACCGATGTCACCGGAGTCTGCGCCAACGCTGGAGAGGAGCAGGAAGCCCGCCTTCAAGCCACCGCCGAGGTCTTCGATGCCGCGGAAGCCCAACTGGCTGCTGTTGATGCCGTCACGGCCCATGCTGAGCTTCTTGCCGGTGCCGTCGTTCTTGACGTACTTGCCGTCAAGGTCGACGGTACCGTAGAGGGTGACCGACGACTGAGCCGATGCGACGCCCGCATAAGCGCCCAATACAGCGAGAGCGAGCAGAGATTTTTTCATTGCAACTATCTCCTAGGTTGAACAAGAGGTCCCGATCACCAAAAACCCGCGCTGGAGCAGATCAGGCACAACCCCCTCAGCGGGAAGTTGGATGTATTGCACCAGAGCGACCCGGGGCTGGAAAGCCTTGCGGAACAAAAAAAGGCCTTATGTTGTCTTGGCACAACGAGGATTTCGCCGGATGTATCGGGCGTCGGACGCTATTCTGGTGACCCTCATGAGCCCCGTCCGCCTCTCCCCAACCGACCGCTTGCTGGCCGTCGCCGACCATGCGTTGCGCGCCCTCACCACCACGCCGCAGGCGTCGCGGCCGAAGCCGGCGGCGACGCCTCCGGCCGCGCGTCTAGACGACGGCGAGCGACGCCGGGCCGGAGCGCTGATGCGGGTCAATCACGTCGGCGAGGTCTGCGCCCAGGCGCTCTACAACGCGCAGGCGCTGGCGACCGGCGATCCGGCGTTGCGGCGCCAGTTCGAGCAGGCCGCCAACGAAGAGACCGACCACCTCGCCTGGACCGCCGAGCGGCTGACCGAACTCGGCGCCCGTCCGAGCCTGCTCAATCCGCTCTGGTACGCGGGTGCCTTCGCCATCGGCCTGATCGCCGCCCGCGCCGGCGACGCGCGAAGCCTAGCGTTCCTGGTCGAGACCGAGCGCCAGGTCGAGCGCCATCTCGACAGCCACCTCGACCGGCTTCCCGCTGCCGACCTCGCCTCGAGAGCGATCGTCGCCCAGATGAAGGACGACGAAGCGGCGCATGCGCTGGCCGCCGAGCAGGCCGGCGCGACTCGACTGCCGGCGCCGGTCCGCTGGGCGATGCGCGCCGCCGCCAAGGTGATGACGACGACCGCTCACTACCTCTGACGTCTCAGGCGGCGACGATCTCGTAGCTCGTCGTGATCGCCGCGGTCTTGGCGAGCATGATCGTCGCCGAGCAGTAGCGGTCGTGCGAGAGCGCGATCGCCCGCTCGACGGCCGTCGCCGGGAGGGCGACGCCGCCGACGATGAAATGCAGGGCGATCTTCGTGAACACCTTCGGGTCCGCCGCGGCCCGCTCGGAGGTCACCTTGACGCGGCAGCTGCGGACCTCGTGACGACCGCGCTTGAGGATCAGGACGACGTCGTAGGCCGCGCACGCGCCGGTTCCGGCGAGCACCGTTTCCATCGGTCGCGGCGCGAGATTCCTGCCGCCGCCGTCGACGGCGCCGTCCATCGTCAGGAGGTGGCCGCTGCCGGTTTCGGCGCTGAATGCCATGCCGTTCGCGGCCAGCCAATCGATCGTGCATTCCATCAGTCCGCTCCGATATTGCAGTGCAGCAAAAAACCGCCTACACTGGATTTCATTCGATGCCGCGTCACCCGCCGAAGCCTGGGTGCCGCGCCGATCGAGCCGATTGTCTCCTCCACCTCCTTCATTGGTGGATTCAGCCCAAGGCGGCAACGCCTTGGGCTTTTTTCTGTGCCGGCCGTGGCCGTCGCAGGCGATCGGGTGCGAAAGGCGCCGCGTATGATGCGCTGCCGCAATCGAGAGCCGTCGGAGACCACACCAGGCATGGCGACTCCCGCCCGCAAAACCACGCCGAAGCGCCCCATCGAGCTCGCGGGCTACCTGCAGAAGATCCTCACCGCGCGCGTCTACGACGTAGCGATCGAGTCGGCCCTCGACCCGGCGCCGGCGCTCTCGGCGCGGCTCGACAACCGCGTCTTCTTCAAGCGCGAGGACACGCAGGCGGTCTTCAGCTTCAAGCTGCGCGGCGCGTACAACAAGATGGCCCACCTGACGCCGGCGGCGCTCGCGCGCGGCGTCATCTGCGCCTCGGCGGGCAATCATGCGCAAGGTGTCGCGCTGGCGGCGCGCCGGCTCGGCTGCCACGCCCTCGTTGTCATGCCGACGACGACGCCGACGCTCAAGGTCGCCGCCGCGCGCGCCCTCGGCGCCGAGGTCGTCCTCTTCGGCGACAGCTACTCCGACGCGTACGCGAAGGCGATGGCGCTCGAGAGCGAGCGCGGCCTGACCTTCGTCCATCCCTTCGACGATCCCGACGTGATCGCCGGCCAGGGGACGATCGCGATGGAGATCCTGCGCCAGCACCAGGGGCCGATCGATGCCGTCTTCGTCGCCGTCGGCGGCGGCGGCCTCGTCTCGGGCGTCGCCGCCTACATCAAGGCGGTGCGGCCCGAGATCCGCGTCGTCGGCGTGCAGATGAACGACTCCGACGCGATGATCCGGTCGATCGATGCCGGCGAGCGCGTCGAGCTCGCCGACGTCGGCCTGTTCTCCGACGGCACCGCCGTCAAGCGCGTCGGCGCCGAGACGTTCCGCCTCGCCCGCGAGCTCGTCGACGAATGGATCGTCGTCGACACCGATGCCGCGTGCGCCGCGATCAAGGACGTCTTCGAGGACACGCGCAGCATCCTCGAGCCCGCCGGCGCGCTCGGCGTCGCCGCGATCAAGCAGTACGTCCACACGCACGCGACGCGCGGCGAGACCTACGTCGCCATCACCTGCGGCGCCAACATGAACTTCGACCGCCTGCGCTTCGTCGCCGAGCGCGCCGAAGTCGGCGAGGAGCGCGAGGCCCTGTTCGCGGTGACGATCCCCGAGGAGCGCGGCAGCTTTCGCCGCTTCTGTGAAGTGATCGGGCCGCGCGCGGTGACCGAGTTCAACTACCGCATCTCGCACGGGCCGCTCGCCCACATCCTGGTCGGCATCGCGACGATCGATCGCGCCGAGTCGGCGCTGCTCGCACGCGAGTTCGAGAGCCACGGCTTCGCCGCCGTCGATCTCACCGGCGACGAGCTGGCCAAGGAGCATGTCCGCCACATGGTCGGCGGCCGCAGCCCGCTCGCCAAGGACGAGCGCCTATACCGCTTCGTCTTCCCCGAGCGGCCCGGTGCGCTCATGCGCTTTCTTTCGAGCATGCCGGCCGGCTGGAACATCAGCCTCTTCCACTATCGCAATCAAGGTGCCGACTACGGGCGCATCCTGGTCGGCATGCAGGTGCCGCCGGCCGACGAAGGGCGCTTCCGCGATTTTCTCGCCACCCTGGCCTATCCCTGTGCCGATGAGACCGGCAATCCGGCCTATCGGCTTTTCCTCGCCTGAGGGCGCTGCGAACCGACGTCGCTACTGCGTCGTCGCGCTGCCCGGCAACGGCAGACCCGGGCTGGGGTTCGGGCTCGGCGCCGGAAGCGGCGGCGGTTGCATGATCGGCGCTTGCGGCGCGCCGAGCGCAGGCGCCACGCTCGGCACGGGCACTCCGCCCTGCGCCGCGGCCAGGGCGGCCTGGGCCGCCTGCATCTTCGTGGTCGCGGCCGCGGGCACCGGGGCGCTGCCCGGCGGCGGCAGGACGCCGGAGTTCGGCGGCAACAACGCGGGCAGCTCGAGGAGGACGCTGCGCGCGCCCTGCGCCGGACCGATCGCCGCAGTGCGCAGGCCGACCGACTGCAGCACCAGATCGCTGTCGAGGCGCGCGCCGACCGCATAGGCCTTGGCCGGCTTGCCGTCGACCGCGATCAGGGCCAGGCCGTATCCCGCCTCTGCCTGGGCCGCGACCGAGCGCGGCGCCATCACGCCGACGAGCTTGAAGCGCGAAGGCGCCTCGGGCGTGGCCTGCGCGAGAGCGCTCGGGCGCTGCGACGCGCCGAAGAGGCGCGACAGGTCACCGCGCATGGCCACCGAGTTGCCGACGGCGACCGCATAGGGCGGCACCGACGCGGGGCTGGCGGCGAGGCGCAGCACCCAGAACACCGCGGTCGCAGCGACGAGCGACCAGATCACGAACGCTGACAGTCTGGCAAACATGCGGCGATTATCATGGAACGCTTTGCGCCTCCGGGCGTCGGAGCGGTAGAACCGCACGGGACGATGTCGATGGCCTTTTGTACTTGCAGGAGAACCCGCGGTCGCGGCTTCACGTTGATCGAGCTGATGGTGGTGCTGGTCATCATCGGAGTGCTTGCCGCGCTGATCGTTCCGAACATGCTCGATCGCGCCGACGACGCGCGCGTCACCGCGGCGCGCACCGACGTCAACAACCTGATGCAGGCGCTCAAGCTCTACAAGCTCGACAACCTGCGCTACCCGAGCGGCGAACAGGGCCTGCAGGCGCTGGTCGCCAAGCCGACCTCCGGCCCGGTGCCGCCGAACTGGCGCCCTTACCTCGACAAGCTGCCGAGCGATCCCTGGAAGCACCCTTACCAGTTCGCGAACCCCGGCCTGAAGGGCGAGATCGACGTCTACAGCTTCGGCGCCGACGGCGTCGCCGGTGGCGAAGGCAAGAATGCCGACATCGGCTCCTGGGAGTAGTCAGGCTCCTGCGCTTCCTGGGGTCGCTGCCCGCCGCGGCGGCGCGCCGGGTGTCGGTGCGGCCCGGCGGCCCGCCGATCGGCGACGCCTCGACGGCTTCACCCTGATCGAGTTGATGGTCGTCGTGGCGATCATCGCGATCGCAAGCGCGGTCGCCAGCCTGGCGCTGCGCGACCCGGCGGCGTCGAAGCTCGAGCACGAAGCGACGCGACTGGTCTCGCTGCTCGAATCGGCGCGCGCCGAGGCGCGCGCTTCGGGCCTGTCGGCGAGCTGGCAGCCGCTCGCCGAACAAGCCGACGGCAGCGGCTTTCGCTTCGTCGGCCTCGCCGCCAACGAGCCGCTGCCGACGCACTGGCTCGACGCGAACACGTCGGCGCAGGTGATCGGCGCGCGCGCCGTCATCCTCGGCCCCGAGCCGCTGATCGGCGAGCAGCGCATCCTGCTGCGCCTCGACAACCAGCGCCTGACGCTCACGACCGACGGCATCGGTCCGTTCACGGTCGCGGACGACGGCGCGGCACGGTGAAGTCTCGCGACCGCGGCTTCACGCTGATCGAGGTGCTGGTCGCCCTCGCCGTCGTCGCGATCACGCTCGGCGCCGGCATCAAGGCGGCCGGCTCGCTGACCTTCAACACCGCGCGCCTCGCCGAGGTGACGTCGGCCCAATGGTGCGCCGACAACAAGCTCACCGCGCTCAAGCTGTCGCGCCAGTTCCCGGACATCGGCGACGGCGACTTCAGTTGCGATCAGCTCGGCCGCACCTACGCGGGCAAGCTGATCGTCAGGCCGACGCCGAATCCGAACTTCCGCCGCGTCGACGCACGCATGCTCGACGACGAAGGCCGGCAGATCCTGTTGCTGTCGACCATCGTGGGACGCTCGTGAGCGCGCCGACGAACGTGCGCGACAGCCGCGGGCGCGGCTTCACGCTGATCGAAGTGATGGTCGCGATGGTCGTCATGGCGATCATGTCGCTCATGGCGTGGCAGGGCGTCGACGGCATCGTCCGCACCCGCGAATCGAACCAGGTGCGGCTCGAGCAGGTCCTGCGCCTCGAGACCGTGATGGCGCAATGGGAGCAGGATCTGGCAGCGATCCAGGAGACCAGCGCCGTGCCGACGCTGAGCTGCGACGGCCAGAGCGTCCGCCTCGTCCGCCGCGCCGAGAACGGCCTGCAGGTGGTCGCCTGGTCGCTTCGGCCCGAGAGCCGGGGCTCGGTCTGGCAGCGCTGGGCCGGCCAACCGGTGACGACGACGCGCAGCCTCCAGGACAGCTGGCTTCGCACCCAGCAGTTCCAGGGCAACGAGAGCGGCCAGCTTCGTGCGCTCACCGGGCTCGAGGACTGGCACGTCTACTTCTTCCAGGGCAACGCCTGGGCGAACTGCCAGTCGAGCGGCGATATCGCGACGCTGCCGACCGCCCCCACGGCGGCGTCCGGAGCGGCGTCGGGACCGCGCGTGCAGAAGGCGGTGCTGCCGAGCGGCGTGCGCGTCGTTCTCGGCTTCGCGCCCGGCAGCGGCCTCGCCGGCAGCCTCGTCCGCGACACGCTGATCGCACCATGAGCGCCTGCACGCGAATCGAAGCCCGCCGCGGCGAACGCGGCGCCGCGCTGCTGACGGCGATGATCATCGTCGCCCTGGTCGCGACCCTCGCCGGCTCGATGGTCTGGCAGCAATGGCGCGCGATCCAGGTCGAATCGGCCGAGCGCGCGCGCGCGCAGTCGGCCTGGATCCTGTCGGGCGCGCTCGACTGGGCGCGTCTCATCCTGCGCGAGGACGCGAAGAACGGCAGCGTCGATCACCTCGGCGAGCCGTGGGCCGTGCCGCTCGCCGAAGCGCGCCTGTCGACCTTCCTCGCCGCCGACAAGGACAACAACACCGAGGACGCGCCGGACGCCTTCCTGTCGGGCGTCATCAGCGATGCGACGGCGCGCTACAACCTCACCAACCTGCTCTCCGGCACCGGCAACGGCATCGATCCGCTCGAGATGGCGGCGCTGCAGCGTCTGTGCGAGACGGTCGGCGTCTCGGCCGACGTCGCCACGCGCATCGCCGCTGCGCTGCGCGACGCGGCGCCGCCGCCGGTCGTCGATGCCGCGGCGAGCGGCGCCGCCGCGGCGACTGTCGCGCCGGTGGCCGATCCGCCGCTGATGCCGCTGACGACGCGCCAGCTGGCCTGGCTCGGCATCGACCCGGAAGCGCTGCGAACGCTCGAGCCGTACGTCGTCATCCTGCCCGAGAAGGCCTGGGTCAACGCCAACACGGCGTCGCGCGAAGTGCTGGTCGCGGCCATCGCCGGGCTCGACCTCGCCACCGCCGAGAAGATCGTCCAGTCGCGCCAGCGCGTGCCGTTGAAATCGACCGCCGACCTGACCGCGCTCGCGCCGGCGTTGACCGCCGACAAGATCGCCCGCGTCGCCGTCGGCTCCAGCTTCTTCGAGGTGCGCGGGCGGCTTCGCCTCGGCGACGTCGTCCTCGAGCAGCGATCGCTCGTGCAGCGGCGCGGCCTGGACATCGTCGTCCTGCAGCGCGAGCGTGTCTCGGGACGCGACCGGACCGGTTCGTAAACCTTGGCAAAACGAGAACCAGTGCGGCGATTTCGCTGCAAGATGTCGTGCTAAGTCTTTGATTGCCAAAGGTTCGCTTTCTCCACGTCCTTAAAATCGGCCCCGCCTTCGCTGCCACCGCATGTCGACCCTCGTCATCCAGCTTCCCGAACGCCGGCGCCTGCGCGCCGGCGCTGCCGAAGATCCCGGCCTCGCCGCATCGCGCCGGCGCGAGTACGCGTACGTCACCAGCGACGACGGCATCGAGGTCGATGCCCAGGGCCATGCCGCGGCCGCGCTGCTGCCGTCCGGCTCGATCGTCATCGCCGTCGTCCAGGAGGCCGACGTCAGCTGGCATCGCATCACCTTGCCGAAGGCGCCGGCGTCGCGGCTGCGCATGGCGCTCGTCGGCGTTCTCGAGGAAGCCTTGCTCGAAGACGCCGAGGCCGTCCACCTCGCCGTCGCGCCGCTCGCCGTCGCCGGCCAGCCGACCTGGGTCGCGGCCGTCGACAAGGCCTGGCTCGAGGACGAGCTCGCGGCGTTGCAGAAGGGCGGTGTGTTCGTCGACCGCGTCGTGCCGATGGCCTGGCCCGACGATCCGCCGGCCGGCCACTTCCACGCGCCCGCATCCGGCGTCGGCACCGTCGAAAGCGCCGTGATCACCTGGGCCAGCATGAACGGCGTCGCCACGGTCCGCCTCGACGGCGGCCTGGCGCGCGCGCTCGTGCCGCAGCCGGCGCCGCCGGCGACGCGCTGGACCGCGGCGCCGATGGCCGCCGCCGCCGCCGAGCGCTGGCTCGGCGCACCGGTCAACGTCATGCCGACCGAGCAGCGCCTGCTCCAGGCCGGACGCAGCCTCTGGAACCTGCGCCAGTTCGATCTCGCCCGGCGCACCCGCGGCGCGCGCGCGATCGGCGACTGGGCGCGCCAGGCGATGAGCCCGGCTTGGCGTCCGGTGCGCATCGGCCTCGCCTTGCTCGTGCTGGCGCAGATCATCGGCCTCAACGTCTGGGCCTGGCATCAGAGAGGCGCGGTCGAATCGCGCCGCGCGGCGATCCAGGCGCTCGTCAAGAAGACCTTCCCGCGCGTCGCCGACGGCGATGTTCAGCGCGACCCCGCCGCCGTCATGCTGCGCGAGACGCAGGTGCTGCGAACGCAGGCCGGCAAGGCCGGCGACAGCGACCTCGAGCCGATGCTGCAGGCGGCTGCCGCGGCCTGGCCGGGCGAGCGGCCGCCGGTCGAGACCGTCCGCTTCGAAGGCGGCCGGCTCACTCTGGCGGCGCAAGGCTGGAGCGACGCGCAGATCGAGCAGTTCCGCTCCGTCCTGCGGCCGGCCGGCGTTCGCGTCGATGCCAACGAGGGGCGCCTCGTCCTGACGCGTTCGCGCAGCGGCGGTGCGGCATGAGCTGCAACGCTCGGGCACCTACGAACGGCGAAGCGCAACGCGCCGAGGCGGTCGCATGAGCACCGACAACGTCCTGTCGCTGCCGCCGGGAGTGGCCGGCGCGCGCCAGCACGCGAGCCAGCTCTGGCGCGCGCGGGCACCGCGCGAGCGCCAGCTGATCGCCGCGGCGGCGCTCGCGCTCGCCGTCCTCATCGTCTGGCTGATCGCCGTCCAGCCGGCGCTCACCACCCTGCGCGAGACGCCGGTCGAGCTCGACCGTCTCGACACCCAATGGCAGCAGATGCAGCTCGCCGCGCTCGAAAGCGCGTCGCTGCGCTCGGCCTCGCCGGTGCCCGCCGCGCAGGCGACCGAGGCGCTGCGCGCCGCCACCGAGCGGCTCGGCGGCAAGGGCAAGATCGCGCTGCAGGGCGATCGCGCCGTGCTCACGTTCTCGGGCGTGCCGTTCGAGGGGCTGCGCAACTGGCTCGGCGAGGTGCGCAGCGCGGCGCGGGCGCGGCCGGTCGAAGCGCAGCTGCTGAAGGGCGCCTCCGGCTACAGCGGCTCGATCTCGATCACCATGGCGGGCAATTCGTGATCCGCAAGAAGCGCAGCCGCCAGCTCTGGTCGCCGACGGTCGCCTCAACCGGATGGAGCGAGTCGACGCTCGCCGAGCAGGCGTGGGTCGAAGCGCGCGGTGCGGCGGTGCGCTGGGCCGTCGCCGGCGCGATCGTCGGCATCCTCGCCGGCATCGTCCTGTTCGCGCCGGCGTCGTGGCTGACGAGCACGATCGCCTCGTCGACCGGCGGCCGGCTCGTCCTCGCCGACGCGCGCGGCACGGTCTGGTCCGGCAGCGCCGTCGCCGTCCTCGCCGGCGGCCCCGACAGCCGCGACGCCAGCTTCCTGCCTGGCCGCATCGAGTGGACGCTGGCGCCGCGCTGGTACGGCTTCGACCTGGCGGCGCGCCACGACTGCTGCCTCAACGGCACGACGACGATCCAGATCCGGCCCGGCCTCGGCCGCGTCCGCGCGACCCTCGTGCCGCGTACCGACTGGGTCGGCCAGTGGCCCAGCGCCTGGCTCGGCGGCCTCGGCACGCCCTGGAACACGCTCCAGCTCGGCGGCAGCTTCCGCCTCCTCTCGCCCGGCGTGACGATCGAGTCGGTCGAAGGCCGCTGGCGCCTCGACGGCAGGGTCGACCTCGCCCTCGAGGGCGTATCGTCGCGCCTGACGACGCTCGACACCCTCGGCAGCTACAAGGTCTCGCTGACCGGCGGCAACGGAACCAACAGCGCCACGCTGCTGTCCGTGACGACGATGGACGGCCCGTTGCAGCTCACCGGCAACGGCACCTGGGGCCCGGGCGGCGTCAAGTTCCGCGGCGAAGCGCGGGCCGCCGCCGTCGACGAGGCGGCGCTGTCCAACCTACTCAACATCATCGGCCGGCGCGACGGTGCGCGGTCGATCATTTCGATCGGATGAGAATGACCGAACCCTGCGCCTCGCGCACGACCTGGCGGCGCAAGACCGGCGTCACGGCGGTGGCGGCCGCGCTCCTGCTCGGCGCCTTGCCGATGCGCGTCGCCACCGCGCAGACCGCGCCCGGCGCAGCGCGCTTTCGCGGCGAGCCGGTGACGCTCAACTTCGTCAACGCCGAGATCGAGGGCGTCGCCCGCGCGATGTCGGCGATCCTGCGCCAGCAGTTCGTCGTCGATCCGCGCGTGCGCGGCACGATCACGCTCTACAGCGAGGAGCCGCTGACGCCGCGCGAGGCCTACTTCAACTTCCTCGCCGCGTTGCGCGGGCTCGGCTTCACGGTGGTCGAGGTCAATGGCCTCTTCAAGGTCGTTCCCGAGGCCGACGCCAAGCTGCAGACCGGAACGGTCGCGATCGGCGAGGCCGGCCGGCGCGGCGATCAGATCCTGACCCAGATCTTTCGCCTCAACCACGAGAACGCGAACAACCTGGTGCCGGTGCTTCGGCCCTTGATCAGCCCGAACAACACGATCAACGCCAATCCGGGCAACAACACGCTCGTCATCACCGACTACGCCGACAACCTGCAGCGGATCGGCAAGATCATCGCCACGATGGACGTGCCGGCGAGCGGCGACGTCGAGGTGATCCCGCTGCGCTACGCCGTCGCCGCCGACATCGCGCCGTTGATCCAGCGCCTCACCGATTCGCCGCAGGGCGCCGTCGTTCCCGGCGCCGGCGGCGCGGCGACGCTCGCGGCGCCGTCGATCCTGATCGACGTGCGCAGCAACTCGCTGATCGTCCGCAGCCCGAACCCGGCGCGGATGGCGAGCCTGCGGACGCTCATCGGCAAGCTCGACGTGCAGATGCAAGGCGCCGCCGCGACCGGCAACATCTGGGTCGTCCATCTGAAGAACGCCGATTCGACCAAGCTCGCGACCGTGCTGCGCGCTGCCTTCGGGGCGGCCGGAGGAGGCGGCGGAGGTGGCGTCGGCGGGGGTGGCGGCGGCGGCTTCGGCGGCGCGGGATCGAACCAGCTCGGCGCCAATCCGGCGGGTACCGCCGGCACCGCCAACGCCGGTGCAGCGACCGCGGCGACGGCGCCGATCACGCCTTCGGCGGGGCCGTCGACGGGCGGCTTCATCCAGGCCGACCCGGCGACCAACTCGCTCATCATCACCGCGCCCGAGCCGCTCTACCGGCAGGTGCGGGCGATGATCGATCAGCTCGACGAGCGCCGCGCCCAGGTCTACATCGAAAGCCTGATCGTCGAGGTGACCGGCGACAACGCCGCCGATTTCGGCTTCCAGTGGCAGGGGCTGCTGACTACCGGCAACAAGAACAACGGCATCGTCGCCGGCACCAACTTCGGCACCAACGGCAACCTGCTCAACATCACGCAGGCGCAGCTTGGCGCGGGCGGAACCAGCAGCACCGGAAGCGCCACCGGAATCTCGCTCGGCGAGGGGTTGAACGTCGGCCTGGTGCACAACTTCTTCGGCACCTACGGCCTGGCGGCGATCGCCCGGCTGCTGCAAAGCCAGACCAACACCAACATCGCCTCGACGCCGAACCTGGTCACGCTCGACAACGAGGAAGCGAAGATCATCGTCGGCAGCAACGTGCCGTTCGTCACCGGCTCGTACTCGCAGACGGGCACCGCGGGCGCGCTGTCGAGCCCGTTCCAGACGATCGAGCGCAAGGACGTCGGCATCACGCTGCGCATTCGCCCGCAGATCGGCGAAAACGGCACGATCCGGATGACGATCTACCAGGAGTCGTCGAGCCTGTCGTCGCAGGTCGCGCCGGGAACGTCGAACGCCGGACCGTCGACGAACAAGCGCTCGATCGAGTCGAACGTGGTCGTCGACGACGGCCAGATCCTCGTCCTCGGCGGCTTGATCGAGGACCGCTACACCGACAACAATTCGAAGGTACCCCTGCTCGGCGACATCCCGTACCTCGGCGCGCTCTTCCGTTCCGAGAGCCGAACCAAGACCCGGACCAATCTGATGGTCTTCCTGCGCCCGGTCGTGATGCGCGACGCCGACACCGCGAACCGGCTCTCGCTCGATCGCTACGAGCAGATCCGCAGCTTCCAGAAGGAGATGCAACCCAAGCCCAGCGTGCTCGTGCCGATCAACGACTCGCCGGTGATCCCGCCGATGCGCCGCATCGACGATGCCGGCCAACCGCTCGCCGCGCCGCAGAGCTCGCCCGGCACGACGCCCAATCCGGCGGTGCGGCCGCCGCCGCCGAAGGGCGACGGCTCGCCGCCGACGATCAACGTGCCGGTGATCACGCCGCCGCCCGCCGTCGATCCGAGCGTGCCGCCGGCATCGGCGGCGACGCCCGCCTCCGGCCCCGGCCGCTGACGGAGACGACGATGGGAAACCGCCACCCGCTGCCCTACGCCTACGCGAAGGCGCACACCGTCCTGCTCGAGGACGACGGCGCACGCCTCGTCCTCTGGGCGCCCGAGACGGTCGGCCTGCCGGCGCTCTCGGAAG
>DASYKC010000127.1:0-1671 GCA_035995885.1 Caldimonas sp.
GATGGTGGCGACGCCGTCGTCCAGCGCCCACTGGAAATGCGTCGCCCGGTAGCCCGCGAGCGGGCGCCGATTGCCGGCGGCGAGCGCCGGGTCGAGGCCGGCGATGGCGGTGTCGTTCATGTCGTTTCCGTTTCGCTCGGCTTGAGCTTGTCGAGGAGATGGACGCGCAACGTGCCGAGCTGCGCATGGAGGGTGGCCACGGCCTCGGCGTCGAAGCCGGCGAACAGCTCGCGGATCCAGCGCTCGTGCTCCTCGGTCATCGTCGCGAAGGTGCTCTTGCCTTTCGGCGTCAGCCGCACGATCCAGGCGCGCCGGTCGCCCGGGCTCGCCTCGCGGCTGACGAGGCCGTCGCGGGCGAGCTCGTCGGTGAGGCCGGTGACGTTGCCGCCGGTCACCATCAGCAGGCGCGACAGCTCGCTCATCTTCATGCCGCCCTTGGCGCGGTCGAGCTGCGCCATGTAGTCGAAGCGCGCGAGCGAGATGCCGAAGCGGTCGCGCAGGCGGCGCCGCACCTCGTTCTCGATCTGCGTCGTGCTGGCGAGCAGGCGCAGCCAGAGCCGGAGCACCGCGTGGTCGCCGCGGCCGGCGCGCGCCTCGTGGCCGAGGCCGTCGGCTTCGCGGAGGGTGGCATGCGACGGATCGTTCTTCATGGCGTCATGGATTCATAAACTTCGGGACGGCGGACATCGGGCGGCGGTCGCGCGGCTCAGACGCCGAGCGCCCGGTTCGCGGCCTCGAGCGGCGAGACCGCGCCGCCCTGCGCCGCCATCGCCTTCTCGCGCTCGAGGTTGCGCTCGAGCTGGACCTTGGCGGCGCGGTACTGCTTCGGCCAGGCGACGTCGGTGTAGCCGATCTTGGCGGTCTCGAGCAGCGTCCACGCCGGATTGGCGAGGTGCGGCCGGGCGACGGCGCAGAGGTCGGCGCGGCCGGCGGCGATGATGCTGTTGACGTGGTCGGCCTCCGAGATCGCGCCGACGGCGATCGTCGGGATGCCGGCTTCGTTCCTGATGCGGTCGGCGAACGGCGTCTGGTACATGCGGCCGTAGACCGGCTGCTGGCGCTTGCTGACCTGGCCCGACGAGCAGTCGATCATGTCGGCGCCGGCGGCCTTGAAGGCGCGCGCGATCTCGACCGCGTCGTCGGGCGTGATGCCGCCTTCGACCCAGTCGTGCGCCGAGATCCGGACCGAGATCGGCAGGTGCTTCGGCCAGACCTCGCGCACCGCCGCGAAGACTTCGAGCGGATAGCGCAGGCGGTTGGCGAGCGAGCCGCCGTACTCGTCGGTGCGCTGGTTGGTGAGCGGCGAGATGAACGACGAGAGCAGGTAGCCGTGGGCGCAGTGCAGCTCGAGCCAGTCGAAACCGGCCTCGGCGGCGTAGCGCGTCGCGCGGACGAAGTCGGCGCTGACGCGGTCCAGGTCGGCGCGCGTCATCGCCCGCGACCAGTCGCTGACGCCGTCGAGGTACTGCTGTGGCGACGCCGAGATCAGCGGCCAGTTGTCGTGGTCGAGCGGCTGGTCCTCGCCTTCCCACGGCACGCGCGTCGAGCCTTTGGCGCCGGCGTGGCCGAGCTGCATCGCGATCTTCGCGGCGCTGTTGGCGTGGACGAAGTCGACGATCCGCTTCCAGCCGTCGCGCTGCGCCTCGTTCCACAGGCCGGGACAGGCGGGCG
>DASYKC010000128.1:0-10475 GCA_035995885.1 Caldimonas sp.
GACGAGCTTCTTGCGCAGCGGCTCGCCCTCGAGGCGAGCGAGCGCGGCCTTGCCGATGAAGTCGCCGGGTTTGGCGAGCTTGACCGCGAACATCGTTCCGGCCTCGAACGGCGTCTCGTCGGCGCCGAGCTCGGCGCCCCAGGCGCGCCGCCCGGCCTCGATGCGCAGGGCGTCGAGGGCGTAGTAGCCGGCGTCGGCCAAGCCGCCGCCGCCGCCGTCGACGCCGAGACCTTCGCTCGCCGCGTGCAGGGCGAGCCAGACGTGGCGCGCCATCTCGATCGGCACGTAGAGCTCGTACCCCGGGCCGCCGACGTAGCTCATGCGCGCGGCGCGGACGCGGGCGAAGCCGAGATCGATCTCGGTCGCGGCCGCGAAGCGGAGCCGGTCGGGGCCGAGCGCGGCGAAGGTGTCGGGCGCGCCGACGCGGCCGAGCAGCGTGCGCGCGTTCGGCCCCATCAGCGAGAGGACGGCGGTCATGGCGCTGACGTCGACCAGCGCCGCGGCGTCGCCGGCGCGCGTGTGGCGGCCGATCCAGTCGAGGTCGCGCGGCGTCTGCGCCGAGCCGGTGACGACGAGGAAGCGATCGACGCCGAGGCGGGTGACGGTGACGTCGCTCTCGAAGCCGCCGCGCTCGTTGAGCATCGGCGTGTAGACCATGCGTCCCGGCGCGACGTCCATCTCGTTGGCGCACAGGCGCTGCAGGACGGCGAGCGCGTCGCGCCCTTGCAGCAGCATCTTGCCGAACGAGGTCTGGTCGTAGACGGCGACCGCCCGGCGCGTGGCGCGCTGCTCGCGCGCCATGTCGTCGACCCACGCCGGCCTGGCGAGCGTGTGCGGGTACGGCGGCGGCGCCGGCTCGTGCGTCGCGATCGCCTGTGCCGCATCGGCGCGGAAGTAGCTCGCGCGCTCCCAGCCGTTCTTCGCGCCGAAGCTCGCGCCTTTGGCGGCGAGCAGGTCGTAGAGCGGGCTCGTCCGCAGCGGCCGCGCCGTCTCGAGCTCCTGGCGCGGCCAGCGCATCGCATAGTGCAGGCCGAGCGTCTCGCCGGTACGCTCGGCGAGCGCCTTCTTGTTGGCGGTGTGCGCGCCGAAGCGGCGGATGTCGACATCGGCAAGATCGCTTTGCGGCGCACCGGCGACGATCCATTCGGCGATGAGCTTGCCGGCGCCGCCGGAGTTGGCGATGCCCGCCGAGTTGAAGCCCGCGGCGACGAAGAAGTGGCGCAGCTCCGGCGCTTCGCCGAGGATGAAGTTGCCGTCGGGCGTGAAGCTCTCCGGGCCGTTGAGAAGCATCTTGATCTTCGCGGTCTCGAGGCACGGCGTGCGCTGGATCGCCGCCGTCATCAGCGGTTCGAACTGGTCCCAGTCCTCGTCGAGGAGCTGGAACTGGAAGGTCGGGGGAATCGGGTCGACCGTCCACGGCTTGGCCTTCGGCTCGAAGCCGCCCATCAGGAGGCCGCCGACCTCTTCCTTGTAGTAGATGTAGCCGTCGGGGTCGCGCAGCACCGGCAGCATCGGATGGACGCCCTCGATGCGGTCGGTGACGATGTAGAAGTGCTCGGCCGACCAGAGCGGCACGTTGACGCCGGCGAGCGCGCCGAGCTGGCGCGCCCACTGGCCGGCGCAGTTGACGACGATCTCGCAGGCGATCTCGACCTCGGCGCCGTCGTGGCGGACGCGCAGGCCGGTGACGCGCGGGCCGGTCGGCCCGGGCTCGCTCAGGACGGCGACGACCTCGGTCTCTTCGACGATCCTCGCGCCGCGCAGGCGCGCGCCCTTGGCGAGCGACATCGTCAGGTCGGCCGGGTTGGCCTTGCCGTCGCCGGGGATCCAGATCGCGCCGGCGAGGTCTTCGGTGCGCAGGACGGGGAAGAGCTCGCCGGCGCGCGCCGGGGCGATCTCCTCGCACTCGACGCCGAAGCTGCGCGCCAGCGCGAGCTGCTTCCTCAGCACCTGCATCCGCTCCGGCGTCTTCGCGACGTTGACGCTGCCGCACTGCTTCCAGCCGGTCGCCAGGCCGGTCTCGGCCTCGAGCGTCGCGTAGAGCTCGATGCCGTACTTGCTCATCCGCGTCATCGTCCGGTTCGGCCGCATCTGGCCGATCAGGCCGGCGGCGTGCCAGGTCGTGCCGCAGGTGAGCTTGCCCTGCTCGAGCAGGACGACGTCCTTCTCGCCGAGCGCGGCGAGGTGATAGGCGGTCGAGCAGCCGGCGATGCCGCCGCCGACGACGACGATCCGGGCCTGGCTCGGCAACGTCATCGCGAGCCCTCTGCCATCAGGCGAGCCGGAGCGCCATCACGCCGGCGATGATCGCGCCGGTGCCGACGGCGCGCTGCAGGCGAAAGCGCTCCTTCAGCATGAAGACGCCGATCAGCGCCGCGAACAGCACCGACGTCTCGCGCAGCGCCGCGACCGCGGCGACCGGCGCGCGCGTCATCGCCCAGAGCGCGATGCCGTAGGCGCCAAGCGACGCGCAGGCGCCGAGGACGGCGACCGGCCAGCGGCCGCGCATGTACCTGAACGCGGGTGCGAGCGCGGTGCGACGTTGCCACAAGACGATCGCGAAATAGGGCGCACCGTCGATCAGGAACAGCAGCGCCACGTACTGCAGGGCGTTGCCCGACGTGCGCACGCCGATGCCGTCGACGATCGTGTAGCTGGCGATGATCGCGGCGTTGGCGAGCGCATAGGCGAGGGCGTGGCGGCGCGAGCCGGTGTCGATCGCCGAGCGCGTCAGACCGATCGCGAGCACGCCGGCGCTGATGCCCGCGACGCCGATCCAGGCCGCCAGCGGCACCTGCTCGCCGATCAGCCTGCCGCTCAAGAGGGCCACCAGGAGCGGCGCCGTGCCGCGCATGAGCGGATAGGCGAAGCCGAGCTCGCCGTGGCGGTAGGCGCCGACGAGGGTCACGTAGTAGCCGATGTGGATGACGATCGACGCCGCCAGCCACGGCAGCGCCTCGCGCTTCGGCAGGCCGACGGCGACGACGAGCAGCGCGCCGATGCCGCAGCCGAGGACGTGGATCAGCGCCGTGTCGAGCGCCTTGTCGTCGCCCGACTTGATGAGCGCGTTCCACGAGGCGTGGAGGAGGGCGCCGAAGAGCACCGCCGCGATGATCGGCCAGCTCAGCGCCGGCGTCATCGCTGGGCGCTGCCGGCGCAGGCGGCCGCGCGCTCGAGGAAGTGGCCGAGCGAGGGCGTCGCCAGGTCGGCCTGCTTGGCGCGGTCGTCCCACTGGCGCAGCCGCACCGCGTCGCGTGCGCCGGGCTGGGCGATGAAGGCGGCGGCGCCGGCGCCGTCGAACACGCCGCCCTGCAGGGCGAGGCTGCGCTTCGAGTCGGCCGAGAGCTGGGCATAGTAGCCGGCGTCGACCTGGCAGAGGTAGCGCTTGGCGTCGACGTGGAGCTTGATCGCGTCGAGCACCGCGTCAGGAAAGAGGCCGCGCAGGAACGGCAGGGCGAAGTACTGGTGCGTGTCGTCGATGCCGCGCAAGGTCGGCGTCTCGCCCTGGTGGTTGAGCAGGTGGCCGAGGTCGTGCAGCAGGCAGGCGGTGACGAGCGCGTCGCCGGCGTCGCTCTGCTCGGCGAAGTGCGCCGTCTGCAGCGCGTGCTCGAGCTGCGTCACCGGTTCGCCGCTGTACTGCTCGGCGCCGTGGCGCGCGAACAGCATCTCGATGTCGGCCAGGCTCAGCACGTTCCGCTCCGCATCAACGGGCGCTGTCCTCGGTCGTGCCGAGCGGGGCGAACTGCGATTGCCGGATCCGCGTCGCCGTCAGCGCGCCGGCCGATTCGAGGATCGGGTAGGCGACGCCGCAGATGTGCGAGTTGATCCGCTTCAGGTCGCTGATGAGGTCGAGGTGGAGCGAGCTCGTTTCGATGCTCTGCGTCGTGTTCCCGCGCAGGCGGGCGATGTGGTTGGCGGCGTATTCGTGCTCGAGGTCGCGGAAGTGCGCCTTCTCCTCGAGCAGCCGCTTGGCGTCGCGCACGTGGCCGTCGAGGAAGACGCTCATCGCCAGGCGCAGGTTCGAGAGCAGCCGCTCGTGCAGGTGGACGATCTCGGCCATGCCGGCCTCGGAGAAGCTGCGGTTCTTCTTCACCTTCTTGTCCTCGATGTCCTGGAGGACGCGCTCGATGATGTCGCCGATCTGCTCCATGTTGATCGTGAACGAGACGATGTCGGTCCAGCGCCGGCTCTCCTCCTTCGACAGCGCCTCGCCCGAGATCTGCGTCAGGTAGAACTTAATCGCCGAGTAGAGCTCGTCGACGACGTCGTCGAGCTTCCTCAGCTCTTCGGAGAGGCGCAGGTCGTTGTTGCGGATCACCGGGACGATGCCGCGCAGCATCGTCTCGACGACGTCGGCCTGGTGCAGCGCCTCGCGCGCCGCGCACGAGATCGCCAGCGACGGCATGGTCAGCGCGAGCGGGTCGAGGTGGCGCGGCCGGAGCGTGTTGGCGCCCGGATCGGGCTCGCGCAGCCAGCGGTCGACGGTGCGCCCGACCAGGCCGGTGAAGCCGATGAAGAGGATCGCCAGCGAGACGTTGAAGGCGAGGTGGAAGAGGACGACCTGCTGGTGCACCGTCTGTGCCACCTGCTGGAGCAGGATGTGGACGTCGGGCAGGACGAAGACGAAGAGCAGCGCGCCGGCGACCTTGAAGATGAGGTTGCCGAGCGGCAGGCGCCGCACCTGCGGCGACGCGTTGGCGGTGGCCAGCATCGCCAGCACGCCGCTGCCGATGTTGGCGCCGAGGACGAGGCCGAGCGCCACCGGCACCGGGATCAGCGCCGACGCGGCGAGCGTGGCGATGAGGAGGACGATCGCCAGGCTCGAGTACGACAGCACGGTGAGCACCGCGCCGACGATGATGTCGAGCATCACGTCGTTGGGCAGCGCGACGAGGAGGGCGCGGACCGCCGGCGATTCGGTCAGCGGCCGGGTCGCGGCGACGATCAGCTGCAGCGCCAGCGTGATCAGGCCGAGGCCGATCAGCACCCGGCCGACGGCGCCGAAGCCGCTGTTCTGGCGCGAGATGTAGACGACGACGCCGACGAAGATCAGGAGCGGCGACAGCCACGACAGGTCGAACGAGAAGACGACCGCCATCAGGCTCGTGCCGACGTCGGCGCCGAGCATGACGGCGAGCGCGGCGCTCGTCGTGACCAGGTTCTTGCCAACGAACGAGGCGACGATCAGGCAGGTCGCCGTGCTCGACTGGACGATGCTCGTCACGCCGAGGCCGGCGACGACGGCGCGGAAGCGGTTGCTGAAGCTCGTGGCCAGGACGCGGCGCAGGTTCTCGCCGAAGACCCGCAGCATGCCGGTGCGGACGATGTGCGTGCCCCAGACGAGGAGGGCGATCGCCGCGAGGAGGTTGAGGAGCGGAAGCATCTAGGGGGATCGGTCCCTCACGCCCACGGCAGCGAATAGGTCTTGACGTTGGTGAAGCTCTTCATCGCCTCCTGGACGCCTTCCTTGTAGCCCAGGCCGGAGTCCTTGATCCCGCCGAACGGCGTCAGCTCGAGCCGGTAGCCCGGCACCTCGCGCACGTTGACGCTGCCGACGTCGAGCTCGGCGACGAAGCGGGCGATGTGGTCGAGCCGGTTCGTGCACACCGACGACGACAGGCCGTAGGCGGTGCCGTTCGAGATCCGGATCGCCTCGTCGATGTCGGCGAAGGCGAGGATCGGCGAGACCGGGCCGAAGGTCTCCTCGCGAACGATCGTCATCTCCGGGCGGACGCGGTCGAGCACGGTCGGCGCATAGAGGGCGCCGTCGCGCTCGTTGCCGACCAGGAGGCGCGCACCCTGCGCCACGGCCTCGTCGACGCGCGCCTCGAAAAGCCGCGCGGCGGCCTCGTCGATGACCGTGCCCATGTCGACACCGCTGTCGCCGGGGTCGCCGTAGCGCCAGGCCCGGGTCTTCGCGACGACGCGCTCGGTGAAGTCGGCGACGACCGCCTGGTGGACGAGCATCCGCTTGACCGCGGTGCAGCGCTGGCCCGAGTTCTTGTACGAGCCCTGCACGGCGAGCGTGGACGCCTCGTCGAGGTCGGCGTCGTCCATGACGATGATCGGATCGTTGCCGCCGAGCTCGAGGACGATGCGCCGGTAGCCCGCCTTCGCCGCGATCGCCTTGCCGATGGCGACGCCGCCGGTGAAGGTGACGAGGTCGACGTCGGCGTTGGTGACGAGCTCGTCGGCGATCTCGCGCGGGTCGCCGGTGACGACCGAGAGCATCTCCGGCGGCAGGCCGGCCTCGTAGAGCAGGTCGGCAAAGAAGAGGGCCGAGAGCGGCACCTTCTCGGACGGCTTCAGGACCATCCGGTTGTTGGTCGCGATCGACGGCACGACCTTGTGCGCGACCTGGTTCATCGGGTGGTTGAACGGCGTGATCGCGCTGATCGCGCCGATGAGAGGCCCGCGCTGGGTGTAGACGCGGCGCCGCTTGCCGTGCGGCGTGAGGTCGCAGCTGAAGATCTGGCCGTCGTCCTTCAGGCATTCGCCGGCGCCGAACGAGAGGACGTCGGCGACGCGGCCGGCCTCGTAGGTCGCGTCCTTGAGGCACAGGCCCGACTCGGCGCTGATCAGGCCGGCGATCTCGCTCGTCCGCTCGCGCACCAGCGCGGCGGCCTTGGCGAGGATCGTCGCGCGCTCGTAGCGCGACAGCGTTGCGCGGTAGGCGCGCGCGATCCGGAACGCCTCGCGCACTTCCTCGACCGTCGCCTTCGGCACGCTGCCGATGCGCTTCTTCGTGAAGGGGTTGAAGACGTCGATGGCGCGCTCGCCGCTGCGGCCGGCGCCGACCTTCTCGCCGCCGATCCGCATCGCCTCGTGGCGGTAGGTCGCGTCAAGAGACATGGTTCAGGGCGAGGTCGAAGGCGTCGAAGTTGCGCCAGCGCCGCGCCGGGTCGATGTCGCGGAGCCTGCGGTTGACGATCAGCGGCACGCGCTGCTCGGAAACGCCGCCGTGCGAGCGCAGTGGTGCATCGAGCCCCGAGAGATCGTGCCGCGCTGCCGCCGTGCCGATCACGGTCGAGCGCTCGGCGACGACGATCAGGTCGCCGATGCGGTCGGCCGGCAGCTCGAAGAACGCCGCCGCCTCGGCGCGCGTTCGCACCGATTCGATGCCGCGCAGCGCGCGGATGCGCTCGGCGAGGGCGGCGTGGTCGAGCCCCGCCGGCAGGTAGACGGTCGCGAACGAGCCGAGCGCGCCATGGTGGACGACGTACGGATCGGTGATCGGCAGGATGACGCGGGCGATCCCGGCGCCGAGCCATTCGTCGAGCAGGTCCTGCAGGTAGACGACGTCGGGCGCCGAGTCCATCTTCGTCTTCGCGTTCATGCCATGGTCCGCCGTCAGCACGATCGTGCAGCCCATCGCGTCGAGCTTGCCGAGGTAGTTGTCCATCATGCGATAAAACGCGTCGGCGCCGTCGGTCCCGGGGGCGTGCTTGTGCTGCACGTAGTCGGTGGTCGAGAGATACATCACGTCGGGGCGGCGTTCGTGCGACATCAGCTCGACGCCTGCGGCGAACACGAACTCCGAGAGCTCGGCGCTGTAGACCGAGGGCACCGGCATGCCGACGCGCGCGACGACGTCGGCGATGCCGTTCTCGTCCTCGCTGGCCTCGTCGGCCTTCTCGGCCGAGAAGCAGATTCCCTTCAGGCGGTGGCCGAGCAGCTTCCGGAGCTTGTCCTTGGCGGTGATGACGGCGACGAACTGGCCGGCGTCGGCGAGCTCGGCGAGGATCGTCGGCGCGCGCAGCCACTTGGGGTCGTTCATCATCACCTCTTCGCCGGAAGCGACGTCGAACAGGTAGTTGCCGCAGATGCCGTGCACCGAGGGCGGCGCGCCGGTGACGATCGACAGGTTGTTCGGGTTGGTGAAGCTCGGGATGACGCAATCGGCGATCAGCGTCGTGCCGGTCGCGAGGACTTCCTTCAGCCACGGCACGTGGCCGTGCGCGACCGCCTGGGCGATGTAGTCGGGCTCGCAGCCGTCGACGCAGACGACGACGGTGGGCTGGTGCGCGAGCGCGTAGCTGCGGCCGTTGACGGTGATCATCGTGCTGGCTTTGCCGCTGCCGCGCCGGCGATCGCGCCGGCGGCGGGACGTTGATGGTTCTTGATCGTTCGCTCCTTGCTTTCCATGACGTGGTCGTACATCGCCCGCCCGGCGGCGTCGGCGTCGCCCGAGGCGATCGCCTTGACGATGTGGCGATGCTCGCTCGCCGAGATCGGCATCAGCCAGCCGTCGGCGAGGTTGAGGCGGCGGAACAGGCTCAGCTCCTTGATGAGCTTCCTGTAGATCGCCGTCAGCTTGCCGTTGCCGGCGAGCTCGACCAGGCGATCGTGGAAGCGCAGGTTGAGCAGGTGGTAGCGCGGCGCGTCCTTGGCCTTGACCGCCTGCTCCATCTGGTCGACGAGGGCGCGGATCTCCTTCAGCGCCGCCGGCGCGATCGAGACCGCGAGGCGGCGGCCGACGAGCTGGTCCATCGCCGCGCGCAGGTCGAAGATCTCGATCGCTTCTGCGACCGGCAGGTCGCGAACGAAGACGCCGCGGTTCTTCTCGGTGCGCACCAGGCCCGACTCGTCGAGCATGCGGAAGGCCTCGCGCAGCGGCCCGCGCGAGACGCCGAGGCGGGCGGCGAGCGCCATCTCGGTGAGCTTTTCGCCCGGGTGCAGCTCGCCCGAGAGGATCATCCGCTCGAGCTCGGCCTGGACGACGCTCGAGAGCGAGCTCGTCTGCAGGAGCGCGATGGTCGGGTGCGGCGCGGCGGCCGCGGCGAGAGCGGGCATGCGGACAGTAGAAGCCAAGCGGCGCCGATTGTCAACAATCTTCAAAAAACAGTTGACTTGTTTTGGGGCGCAGAAGAGACTGCGCCGACCGTGCCTCGGAGCCGTCACAGAACTGGCATAGGCTTTGCACGCGGATCGGCGCGACACGATCGATCCGATCCTCACACACCAGACATCAGGGAGATGCGCATGATTCCGGCCTCACTCAAAGCGCTGCTCGGCGCAGCCCTCGTCGCCGCAGCGGCGGGCGCCTTTGCGCAGAAGACCCAGCTCACGGTCTACACGGCGCTCGAGACCGACCAGCTCAAGGCCTACGAGACCGGCTTCAACAAGGTCAACCCGAACATCGAGCTCAAGTGGGTGCGCGACTCGACCGGCGTCATCACCGCCAAGCTGCTCGCCGAGAAGGCGAACCCGCAGGCCGACGTCGTCATGGGGGTCGCCGCGTCGAGCCTCGCGCTGCTCGATTCGAACGGCATGCTGCAGGCGTATGCGCCGCTCAACCTCGACGCCATCATGGCGGTCTACCGCGACAAGAAGAATCCGCCGGCGTGGTGGGGCATGGACGTGTGGGGCGCGACGGTGTGCTTCAACACCGTCGAGGCGCAGAAGAAGAACATCCCCAAGCCCGAGACCTGGAAGGACCTGACCAAGCCGGTCTACAAGGGCCAGATCGTCATGCCCAATCCGGCGTCGTCGGGGACCGGCTACTTCGACGTCACCGCCTGGCTGACGCTCTGGGGCGATCAGGACGGCAAGGGCGGCGGCTGGAAGTACATGGACGCGCTGCACGAGAACATCGCCCAGTACACGCACTCGGGCTCGAAGCCGTGCAACATGGCGGCGGCGGGCGAGTACGTCGTCGGCATCTCGTTCGAGTACCGCGCCAACAGCAACAAGGCCAAGGGCGCGCCGATCGACCTGGTGTTCCCGAAGGAAGGCCTCGGCTGGGACCTCGAGGCCCTCGGCATCATGAAGGGCACGAAGAAGATCGAGGCGGCGCAGAAGCTCGCCGACTGGGCGTCGAGCAAGGACGCGATGCTGCTCTACGGCAAGAACTTCGCGATCACCGCGCAGCCCGGCGTCGCCGCACCGCTCGCCAACGTCCCGGCCGACTACGAGAAGCGCCTCGTCAAGATGGACTTCAAGACCGCCGCCGACAACCGCGAGCGCATCCTCGCCGAGTGGAGCAAGCGCTACGACGCGAAGTCCGAGCCGAAGAAGTGACGGCCGGGGCGCCGCCTCGACCTTCGTCCTGAGCGAAGCGAAGGATCCCGTGGCGTGAACGGCGCGCATTACCTCCGCCTCGAAGGAATCCGCAAGTCGTTCGGATCGTTCGAGGCGCTCAAGGACATCGACCTGGCGATCGCGCAGGGCGAGTTCGTCTGCTTCCTCGGCCCGTCGGGCTGCGGCAAGACGACGCTGCTGCGCATCGTCGCCGGGCTCGAGACGCAGACCGCCGGCCGCATCCTCCAGGGCGAGCGCGACATCTCGGTGCTGCCGCCGGCCGAGCGCGACTACGGCATCGTCTTCCAGTCGTACGCGCTCTTTCCCAATCTCTCGGTCGCCGACAACGTCGCCTACGGCCTCGTCAACCGCAAGGTCGCGAAGGCGACCGCGGCGGCGCGTGTCGACGAGCTGCTGAAGCTGGTCGGCCTGCCCGGCAGCGGCGCGAAGTTCCC
>DASYKC010000129.1:0-2634 GCA_035995885.1 Caldimonas sp.
CCGGCGCGCGTCCTCAACATGAGCCTGGGCGGCGTGGCCGCATGCGGCGCGTATGCCGCCATCATTGCGCAGGTCAATGCGGCGGGCGCGTCGGTCGTCGTGTCCGCCGGCAACAGCTCCGGGCACGTCGTCAGCAGCCCGGCGAACTGCCCCGGCGCGATCGCCGTCGCCGCGCTCCGCCACGTCGGCGACAAGGTCGGCTTTTCCGACATCGGCCCCGAGATCACGATCGCCGCGCCGGGCGGCAATTGCGTCACGACGCAATCGGGCGTTGCCTGCCTCTATCCGATCCTGACGACGACCAACACCGGCACGACGACGCCGGTGCCGGGCGTTCCCGGCGCTGCCTACACCGACAGTTTCAACCCCTCGCTCGGCACCAGCTTCTCGGCGCCGCTCGTCTCGGGCACCGTCGCCCTCATGCTCTCGGCACAGCCGACGCTGACGCCGGCACAGGTGAAGGCGAAGCTGCAGTCGAGCGCGCGGCCGTTCCCGACGACGGGCGGAACGGCGGGAACGACCGTCTGCACGGCGCCGACGACAAGCGATCAGCTCGAGTGCTACTGCACGACGTCGACCTGCGGCGCCGGCATGCTCGACGCGCACGCGGCGGTGCAGGCGGTGAGCGGCGTGCAGGCGAGCATCTCGCTGACGACGACGACGCCGACCGCCGGCCAGGCGGTCTCGCTGACCTCGAGCTCGACCGTCAACGCCGGCCAGAGCATCGTCAGCTACGCCTGGACGATCCTCAACGCCGGCACCTCCGGCGCGACCATCACCGGTGCCGCCAACGGCGCCTCGGTCGTCGTCACGCCGACGGCCGCCGGCGCGTTCGTCATCCAGCTCGCGACCACCGACAACACCGGCTTCGTCTCGACGACGACGCTGTCGGTAAGCGTCGTCGGGCCGGTCGTCACGCCGGCGGCGACGCCGCCGGCGGCGACGTCGTCGTCGGGCGGCGGCGCGCTCGGCGTCGGCTGGCTGCTGCTCCTGCTGGCCGCGGTGCTCTCGCTCGCGCTGACTTCGGCGCGAGAACGCGCCGCGCTCAGCGCGGCCGCTCGGGCCGCGCGCACGCGCTGAAGCTGAAGCCGCGTCCGGCGGCGTCGAGCTTCAGCGTCGCCAGGCGCGCCGCCAGCGCCGCATCCGATGCGACGACGCGGTAGGTGTGCGTGACCTCGGTGCGCGCGCCGGTGCTGCGCTCGCCGCGGCTGTCGAGCCAGGCGCCCGCCGGCAGGTTGGCGGCGAGCGCCGTCTCGACCGCGGCCGCCTCGGCGGCGGTGAAGGTCGGCGTCTCGTAGCAGGGCAAGGCCGCTTCGCTCGCCGCGCTCGCCGCCGCGCTCATCGGCAGCAGGCGGATCGTCTGCGGCCGGACCTGGTTGGCGAGCCGCTCGGGCTCGCGGTCGCCGAGCGAGCGCAGGCCGAGGAAGCCGTCGAGAGCGCCGCGGCCGTAGGCAAAAAAGAGCAGGTTGGCGACGATCAGCGCCGCGAGCAGCGCCCTCAGCACGGCGACCCCGCCGGCTCGATGCGGGCGAGGCGCCACTCGCCGCTGGCGACGGCAACCGTCCCGGCCGCGGTGGCGATGAGGAGGGTGCCGTCGGCGCCGACGCCGGCGGCGACGCCCTCGATCTCGCCGCGCGCGCCGCTGCCGGCGATGCGCCGGCCGCGCAGCAGGTCGCGCGCCGCGAAGCGGTCGGCGAAGGGCCCGAAGCCGGTGTCGTCGAAGCGGCGCAAGGCGTCGAACAGCGCCGGCGTGACGCGGGCGAGCGCCGTCTCGGGCGTCGCCCCGGGCTCGATCTCGTCGAGGCTGGCGACGCCCGAGGCGGCCTCGGCAACCTCCTGCGCGGCGATGTTGACGCCGACGCCGACGACGGCGACGCGGCTGCGCCCGAGCGGCGCGGTCTCGACGAGGATGCCGGCGAGCTTGCGGCCGGGGACGGCCGTCGTGTCGGTCGGTTCGTCGACGAGCCAGAGATCGTTCGGCCACTTGAGGCCGATCCGCGCCGGACCTGGGCCCGGCGCTTCGAGCGCATCGGCGAGCGCGGCGCCGATCGCCAGCGACAGGCCGGAGAGATCGCCGCGTGCGCACGGCCAGGCGATCGAGAAGGTCAGCGACGCCCCCGCCGCGGCGTGCCAGCGCCGGCCGAGGCGGCCGCGGCCCGCGGTCTGCCGGCCGGCGACGAGCAGGCAGGGCGCGAATGTCGCCGCCTCCGACGCGGCACCCGACGCGGCAGCGGCGTGGACGCGGGCGAGCAGGTCGTCGTTGGTCGAGCCGGTCTCGGCGACTCGCTCGGCAGCCGGGTCGCCGTGCGCGTTCACTTCTTCTTGTTCTTCTTCTTTTTCTTCTTGGCCGCGAGCATCGTGCCGCGGCATTCGGGCGTGCCGCAATGGCACGCGAATTCCTTCTTCACCTCCTTGCTGAGCTTGCCTTCGACGATCAGGCCGTAGTCGTAGTTGAGCTCCTCGCCCGGCGCGATGTCGCGCAGCGCCTTGATAAAGACGCGGCGGTCGTCGTCCTCGTCGGCCTCGCAGTTGGGACCGCAGGCGTGGTTGATCCACTTGGCGGCATTGCCGCCGTCGCCGCCGTCGATGACGTGCTTGTCGTCGATGTGGAAGAAGAAGGTGTGGTTCGGCTCG
>DASYKC010000130.1:0-2937 GCA_035995885.1 Caldimonas sp.
CTCGAGGTCGGCGGCCGTGACGCCCCAGTCCTGGACGAGCAGGTCGGCGACGAAGTTCTTGCCGTAGCGCTGCTCGGTCTTCGTGCGCAGCTGGAAGTCGGAATCCTGGAAGCGATAGGTCTGGCCGTTCCAGTGCACCGCCGCGCCGCCGAGGCCGGTCCCCGGCAGGAAGCCTTCGAGACGGCGCAGCGGCAGCGCGGTCTGCGACGCGTTGTTGCGGAAGGTGACGGTCTCGCGCGCGCTGTCCTGCATCAGCGCTTTCCTGATCGAGAAGCGCAGCTCGTCGTGCATCGCCGGGCTCTGGAAATCGGGCACCGTGAAGCGCGGCTGGCCGCGCTCGAGGCCGACGACCTGGAGCCCCGCCACGGTCAGCTCGCGCGCGAGCATCGTGCCGACCAGGCCGACGCCGAGGGTGACGGCGTCGACCTCGGCAAGCCGGGTCGCGGCCACCTCAGCTTCCCTTCCTCTTCGTCGGCGCCGCCGCCGTCGCCGGCATCGGCTGGACGTGGCCGGCGCGATCCTGCGCGAGGCCGCGTGGCGCGGCGGTGAAGGCGACGCCGTATTGATCGACGAGGTCGTAGTAGCTCGCGTAGGCGCCCGGGAAACCGATCATCTTCCATGCCGCCATGTCCTTGTTGCCGCCGTACGCGGGGTCGGAGAAATAGCCTTCGATCGTGATCGCGAGGAGCGACTCGAAGAAGACGTTCGACGGCACGCCGGCCAGGTCGCGCGACGTCGTCTGAAGCTGCGTCAGATAGACGTCCTGGTCGTCGCCGGAGAGCTTGTCGAACGCGCTCTGACCCGTCCGCTCGAGGTCGTCGCGGAGGCCGCGCAGCGCCGTGCGAAAAAGCTCCGCCGGCGTGAACGGCAACTGGTAGCCCTGCGTCGGCGCCGCCGCTGCATCCCAGGGGCCGCTGCGGTAGAAGCGCTCGCCGGCGCCCCAGGCACCGTGCAGCTGGCGGTCGATGTAGGTCGGCACCGCCGCCTCGAGCGCGCTCGGGCCGAGCTCGTCGGCGGGAATGAGGCGAACGACGGCGGCCTCGACGAAGGCGGCCTCGGGCGCGTTGAAGAACAGGTAGCCCGGCGACGCGTCGCCGGCCGCGTGCGATGCCTGTCCTACGGCTGCAGTCGTTCGCGCCGTGCCCGGCGCCGGCTTGACGCCGGCGCGTTGCGCGGCATCGACGCTCGCTGGCGTCAACGCGGCGGCGCCGCTCGCCTTCAGGAAGATGCGGCGGCTGACGGTTGCCATCGCGGTCGTCCGTGCGCCCTCAGGCGACCGCGATCGCGATGCGGTTGTCGACCGACGTGACACCCGGCGCGCGCCAGGCGGCGCGCTCGGCCTCCTCGCGCTCGGCCCACGAGCGGACCGTGCCCTTGAGGACCACCTTGCTGCCGTCGACCTCGACCGTGATGCGCTGGGCGTCGGTCTCGGCGCTGCGGACGAGCGCCTGCTCGACCTGCTTCTTGATCTCGTCCGGCGTCGGCCGCGTCTTCGGCTTGACGTCGATCAGGTTGCTCACGCCCTTGACGCCGGCGAGGTTACGGACGACGCGCTCGGCTTCCTGCTTCTTGTACTCCCACTCGACGGTTCCCTTCAACGTCACCCAACCCTTGGAGACGGTGACCTCGATCTGCTCGGGAACGAGGAGCGCATCCCATTGCAAGGCGCGCACCGCCGCCGCGGCGATCTCGGCATCGGTGCGCTCGCTGCCGACGCCGAGGCGCACCTCGGTGTCGTTGGCGACGGCCTTGACGCCGCGCACCCGATGCGCCGCTTCCTCCGCCGCCCAGCGCTTGGTGTACGAGTCGACCCAGCCGGTCAGCGTGACGACGCC
This sequence comes from Caldimonas sp., assembly GCA_035995885.1. GTDB lineage: Bacteria > Pseudomonadota > Gammaproteobacteria > Burkholderiales > Burkholderiaceae_C > Schlegelella_A. Next base: position 1,836 of record DASYKC010000130.1, read on the forward strand.
GTCCTTCACGGCCACGCCGATCTCCGGAGCCTGCACCCGCGGCTCCCATTTCAATTCGGCAATCACTTCGGCCTGGATGTCGGTGTCGGTGCGTTCAACAGTGGCAATAGTCATGGCGATTCCTCGTAATCTCGCGCCCACGGAAGGTGGTGGCCAAACACTACGCCGCTGCGTCGATCCGGTCTTGCACAGACCTGCGGACCTGTTCTGCGGGTTTGCGCTCTCCAGTCTCGAGCGCACGGCACTCGGCCCGGTATGCGCTCGGCGTGTAGCCGCTGTAGCGATGGAACACGGCGGTGAAGTGGCCCTGGGTCCTGAAGCCGGCCTGCGCGGCGACGTCGATCAGCGCAGCGTCGCTCGTGCGCAGCAGCGTCTTCGCCTTCTCCACCCGCTGCATCACCACGTAGAGGTGCGGTGTCTGCCCGGTGCTGCGCTTGAACATGCGGGCGAAATGGAACGGGCTCATGTGGACGTGCGCCGCAAGCTGCTCGACGCGGATGGGCTCGGCGATGCGCTCGTGCACCAGCGCCTGCACGCGCGCGACCTTGTGCGGCGGCAGCCCGGTGTTGGCGCCGCCGACGACCTGCTGGCCGCCGTAGTGGCGCGCCAGGTGCACCGCCATCACACCGGCGAGCAGCCTGAGGTAGACGTCGTTCGGCGGCCGGTCGCGCTCGATCTCCTCGCGGATCCCGCGGCCGACCTCGCAGATGAACGGATCGAGCGCCGCATAACGCGCGACCAGGCGAGACGGCGCCGAGTCGCCGAGCGCCGCGCGGGTCTGCTCGGCGAAGAACCCGGCGCCGATCCGCAGCACCAGCGTGTCGGCGGCGCGCGCACAGTGCACGCAGCAATCGGCATCGGGCGGGATCACGGCCACCATCGGTGCGCGCACGAATGCCCGGCGCTCGCTTCCGGCGTCGGTGCGATAGACCGCGCTGATCACCGCGCCTTCGCCGGGAACCAGCACCTCGATCGATTCCGGCTTGCGGTCGACCACGCCGCCGGCGGGGGCGACCAGCGGAGCCACATCCATCCCCACGCCGTCGCAGCTCCCCGTAGCGGGTATCGGATCCCAGGTGTCGCCGCTTCGCAATGCATCCAT
>DASYKC010000131.1:0-3840 GCA_035995885.1 Caldimonas sp.
ACGATGAGCCGAGACAGATCAAACAGACTTTCGACTTCGACGATTGCTGCTCCTGGCTCGCGTTGGTTGCTACTTGTGTGCAACCAGCACCGCCCATTCGCCGACATTCCGGCCCACCGAGATGCTCGCGAGCTCCCTGCGAATGATGCGGCGTACATGACGGCTGGCGGTTGAGTCCGCACCTCCCAACCGTGCATCGCGTATTGCTTGCGACTGCCCCAATATCCCGACAGCTCCTGCTGCGGAGGTGAAAGCGGAAACGCGCTTGAACTTGGCTGTCCGTGCGAATCGACTCAGGTTCGCCGGCGAAAATAGATGCAGGTGCCGTGGTACTTCCAAGCCGCGCCAGTCTTTCCCGAATTCCTTATGGCCGAGCGATGCTGTGTTCGGCGTCACCATTACGAGTCGGCCACCAGGCCTCAAGACGCGCTGGCACTCTCGGAATACGCTCTCGGGCATCGGCAGATGTTCGATAACGTTGTTCATCACGACCGCATCGAAGGAGTTCGCCTCAAGGCCCATGCTCAGTAGGTCGCCCACGAACGCCTCGGCGTTCGGTATCTGTCGGGCAGCAGATATGGCTTTTTGATCGAAATCGATACCAACGGCCTTCCATCCGGCCAACGACGCTTGGCGAAGGAATTGGCCGCCCCCGCAACCCACCTCCAGCAGCCTGCCGGGCGGCATGTCCTGCAGGTGCAATAGGTCGGTCAGAAACGCGTGCCGTCGCCAAAAGATGACTGTCCCCAGCAGCGTCTTCACTCGCGATTTCAGACCTCGACGCACCACCTTGGGCGGGACTGCGCTGGCGGTCGCGTCGTGCGTGTAGTAGTCGCTGTAGAACTTCCCCGCTTCCGATGGAAGGGGCATCGGGTCCAACCAAATCAGTCCGCAGGCTGGGCTCGTGCAACGACGGAGCGACCACGTCCCCGGTGCATGTAGCACTGCGTCGCGCAGGTCCGAGTACAAGACGCTTCCATCGGCTCCGCATAGAGCGCAGCAGCTTTGCGCACGGCAGATGACGCCAGAGTTGTCGCTCGTCGAATCCACGATTCTGAAGCGGCCGCCTGCGCCTTGGGTGAAGGCCGGCACAATGGCTCCGGCGTCGACCAAGCGTTGCAGGGCCACATCCACGAGCTCGCAGACGCGCTCGTCGGTCTCCTCGCCATACACGTTCTCAGGGCCATGCCACTGGCCGCGTTGGTTATTCGGGGCTTGAAGGACGTCGGTCGCGACGAATGCACCTTCCTTTGCTTTCGACGCAGCGACGCTCAAGACATGCTTGCTGACCTCCGAAATGTCGAGTGCCAGGAACGCCTCGGCAGTGGGCACGAGATCGCGCAGTTGGATCGCCTTCATGTATCCCCCATGGGCTTCGATCAGGCTCATTTTCGCGCGGCGTCGATGCGAAACGGGCCGGCTCCCACACTAGGAGGACAGGATGGCGGAATAGTGCATGACCGCCCGGAGAGCTAGATTCGGCGCGGCGCTTGACAGACCCCAGCTCCACCAGACACGACCGGGACGGGTCAAGCTGACCCGTCTCGGCTCGGAATAGCAGCGGACGGCGTCGGCGTCGCCGCCAAGCCCGGCCGTCGCCGGCGGTCGGGTATCGTGGCGCTCGATCATGAGCACCGCCAAGCCCCTCCGCTTCGAGACGCTCGCCGTCCATGCCGGCCATAGTGTCGATCCGGCCACCGGGGCCGTCGTCGACCCGATCCATCTGTCGACGACCTTCGAGCGCGGCGCCGACGGCAGCTATCCGCACGGCTACGTCTACTCGCGCAATCACAACCCGAATCGCAACGGGCTCGAGGCCGCGCTCGCGGCGCTCGAGGGCGGCGCCGCAGCGGCCGCATTCGGCTCGGGGCTGGCGGCGGTGACGGCGATCTTCCAGGGGCTGCAGCCGGGCGATCACGTCGTCGCGCCGCGCGACATCTACCACGGCACCGCCAACGTGCTGAAGCATCTCTTCGCCAAGTGGCAGGTGGGCGCGACCTTCGTCGACATGACGCGGCTCGACGATGTCGCCGCGGCGCTGCGGCCGACGACGCGGATCGTCTGGATCGAGACGCCGTCGAACCCGCTGATCCAGTGCGTCGACATCGCGGCCCTCGCCGACATCGCCCGCCGCGGCGGCGCGCGCGCCGTCGCCGACAACACCTTCGCCTCGCCGGCGCTGCAGCGCCCGCTCGAGCTCGGCTGCGACATGGCGATGCACGCGACCACCAAGTACCTCGGCGGCCGCAGCGACGTGCTCGGCGGCGCCGCCATCACGCGCGTCGACGACGACGCCTTCGCCCAGGTGCGGACGGCGCAGCTCTACGGCGGCGCCGTGCCGTCGCCGTTCGACTGCTGGCTGGTCATGCGCAGCCTGCCGACGCTGCCCTACCGCATGCGTGCGCACTGCGCCAACGCGATGAAGGTCGCGACCTTCCTGCAGGGGCACGCCAAGGTGTCGGCGGTCCACTATCCCGGCCTGCCCGACAACCCCTTCCACGCGATCGCGAAGCGGCAGATGACCGATTTCGGCGGCATGCTGTCGTTCGAGACGCGCGCCGGCAAGGAGGCGGCGATGGCGGTCGCGGCGCGGGTCGAGCTCTTCACGCGCGCGACCAGCCTCGGCGGCGTCGAAAGCCTGATCGAGCACCGCGCCTCGATCGAAGGGCCCGAGAGCAGGACGCCGCAGGGGTTGCTGCGCGTCTCGGTCGGCCTCGAGAACGCCGACGACCTGATCGCCGACCTGGCGCAGGCGCTTGACCAGTGCCCCTGAGCTGATCGCGGCGCGCCGCCGCCGCACGGCGGTCGCGCTGATCGTCCTGTCGCAGTGGCTGGGCACCTCGCTCTGGTTCAGCCCGAGCGGCGCCGCCGACGGGCTGATGGCCCAGCTCGCCATCGACGGCGCGGCCTTCGGCTGGCTGATCGCGGCGACGCAGCTCGGCTTCATCGCCGGCACGCTCGCCTTCGCCGCGACGGGCCTCGCCGATCGCTTCGGCGCGAGCCGGATCTTCGCTGTCAGCTGCGTCGCCGGCGCGGCGGCGAACGCGGCAGTGGCCCTCGCCGGCGTCGAGTACGAAGCCGCCTGGCTGCTTCGCTTCGCCGTCGGCGTGTGCCTGGCCGGCATCTATCCGCTCGGCATGAAGATGATCGTCCAGTGGGTCGGCGGCCGACCGGCGGCGGCGCTCGGCTGGCTCGTCGGCATGCTGACGCTCGGCACGGCGATGCCGCATGCGCTCCGCGCCAGCGGCGCGAGCTGGCCTTGGCAGGCGGTGCTCCTCGCGTCGTCGGCGCTCGCGCTGGTCGGCGCGGCGCTCGTGCTCTTTCTCGGCGATGGCCCGTTCGCGGCGCCCGCGGCGCGGCCGGGCGACGCCGACGCGCCGAAGCGCGGCGCGGTCTGGCAGGTCTTTCGCGTGCCGACGTTTCGCGCCTCGGCGTTCGGCTACTTCGGCCACATGTGGGAGCTGTACGCGTTCTGGAGCGTGCTGCCGTGGCTGTGCGCGCCGATCGGTGCCGAGCTGGCCGGCCGCGGCGGCGCCGGCGCGCCGTCGGTCGCGCTGCTCAGCTTCGCCGTCATCGCCGTCGGCGGCCTCGGCTGCATCCTCGGCGGCCAGTGGAGCCGGCGCATCGGCAGCGCGCGCGTCGCCGCGCTCGCGCTCGCCGGCTCGGGCGCGATGTGCCTGCTCTATCCGCTGATCCCCGAGGCCGCGCTCGGGCTGCGCATCGCCGCGCTCTTCTTCTGGGGCTTCTGCGTCGTCGCCGATTCGCCACAGTTCTCGGCGCTGTCGGCGCAGTTCGCGCCGCCCCGGCTTCTCGGCAGCGCCCTGGTCGCGCAGAACGGCA
>DASYKC010000132.1:0-1576 GCA_035995885.1 Caldimonas sp.
GCCGAGCCGGCGCTCGTCGACGAGGCGCGCGCGGTGATCGCGGCGATGAAGGCGCGCGGCGCCGAGGTGCCGATGCCGGTCGACGTCGTCACCGCGAAGGAGCTCAAGGCCGACGCTGCGGCGACGACGAAGCGCGTCGAAGACGTCGCCGCCGACGACCTGATCCTCGACATCGGCCCCAACAGCGCCGACGTGCTCGCCGCGCTCCTGCAGTCGGCCGGAACGATCGTCTGGAACGGCCCGGTCGGCGTCTTCGAGCTCGACGCGTTCGGTCACGGCACCGAGACGATCGCGCGCGCGATCGCCCGCTCGCCGGCGTTCAGCCTCGCCGGCGGCGGCGATACGCTGGCGGCGATCGCCAAGTACGGCATCGCCGACGAGATCGACTACATCTCGACCGGCGGCGGCGCCTTCCTCGAAGTGCTCGAAGGCAAGACGCTGCCGGCGCTCGAGATCCTCGAGCGGCGTGGCCGCGACAACCGGATTCCTGCATGAGCGATTCGACCGTTCCCCGTGCCACCAAGATCGTCGCCACCCTCGGGCCGGCGTCGAGCACCCCGGAGATCCTCGAGCGGATGATCCGCGCCGGCGTCGACGTGATGCGCCTCAACTTCTCGCACGGCACCGCGCAGGATCACATCGATCGCGCGACGCTGATCCGCGAGGTCGCGAAGAAGGTCGGCAAGGAGGTCGCGGTCATGGCCGACCTGCAGGGGCCGAAGATCCGCGTCGGCAAGATCGAGGGGGGCAAGGCGACGCTGGTCGCCGGCGAGAAGCTCGTCCTCGACGCCGCCTGGGCCGAGCTCGGCACGAGCGCGCGCGTCGGCCTCGACTACAAGGAGCTGCCGCGCGACGTCCGTCCCGGCGACACGCTGCTTCTCAACGACGGCCTGCTGCGCCTGACCGTCGATTCGGTCAAGGGCGAGGAAGTGCGGACGACGGTCGTCGTCGGCGGCGAGCTGTCGAACAACAAGGGCATCAACAAGGCCGGCGGCGGCCTGACCGCGCCCGCCTTGACGGCCAAGGACATGGAGGACATCAAGGTCGCGATGTCGTTCCAGTGCGAGTACCTCGCGGTGAGCTTCCCGAAGAGCGCGACCGACATGGAAATGGCGCGCCAGCTCGCCAACGTCGCCGGCGAGAAGTGGCGCCACAAGCCGCAGCTGATCGCCAAGATCGAGCGCAGCGAGGCGATCCCGGCGCTCGAGGCCATCCTCAAGGCCTCCGACGGCATCATGGTCGCGCGCGGCGACCTCGCCGTCGAGGTCGGCAACGCGGCGGTGCCGGCGCTGCAGAAGCGGATGATCAAGATGGCGCGCGAGCTCGACCGCGTCGTCATCACCGCGACCCAGATGATGGAGTCGATGATCGTCAACCCGGTGCCGACGCGCGCCGAGGTGAGCGACGTCGCCAACGCCGTCCTCGACGGCACCGACGCGGTGATGCTTTCGGCCGAGACCGCGGCCGGCCGCTATCCGGTCGAGACGGTCGAGATGATGGCGTCGATCTGCGTCGAGGCCGAGCGCGCCGAGGAGATCTCGCTCGACGCCGGCTTCACCAACAAGACCTTCGGCCG
>DASYKC010000133.1:0-3576 GCA_035995885.1 Caldimonas sp.
TGCCGCGACACCTTGCTGCCGCGCCTCCACGCCTTGCCCGGCGTCGAGGTCGCGACGCCGCCCGGCGGTCTCTACGCTTTCTTCCGCGTCGCCGGCAGCGACGATTCGCTGGCGTTCGCGAAGCGGCTGGTCGAAGGCGCCGGCGTCGGCCTCGCCCCGGGAGCGGCCTTCGGCCCGGAGGGCGAGGGCTGGCTGCGCTGGTGCTTCGCCTCCCGCGACCCGCGTCGCCAGGGCGAGGGCGTCGATCGGCTGGCCCGGTTCCTCGCGCTATAATTTCGTCCCTTGCTGCCTGGCAGCGAGCCCCAGCACGACGCCGGTCGGTTTCACCGGCGATCGCAAGTCGACACCCGAAACCGCAGCACCGCTCGATTGCCGGCGCTCGGTTTCACACGAGGAAACGAGATGCCCGCCACCACTGAACACAAGGCCGAGATCGTCAAGGCGCACGCCCGTGCCGCCAGCGACACCGGATCGACCGAGGTGCAAGTCGCCTTGCTCACCGACCGGATCAACGAGCTCACGCCGCACTTCAAGACCCACCTCAAAGACCACCACGGCCGTCGCGGCCTGCTGAAGATGGTCAACCGCAGGAAGAGCCTGCTGGCATACCTGAAAACCACCGACGCCGAACGTTATACGGCGTTGATCCAGAAGCTCGGCCTTCGCAAGTAAGCGATGGTCGTCGCCCGCGGCCGACTGGACACACCGGTGGCGCGCGGGCATGTGGGAAGCAGCGGCCATCCGGCGTCGCCGTGTCATTCCACCGATGTTCGCCGCCACTGTTGGCGAGCAGCCTTGGAATGGCATTGCGCCAGGCCTCTGATCCCGGGTGTCGGCGCCGCCCGAATGGCGCCCGTCACGAATCGGAGCAAGAGAACATGAGCATCTTCAACAAGGTCACCAAGACGTTCCAGTGGGGCGGCCAGACCGTCACGATGGAGACCGGCGAGATCGCGCGCCAGTCGGGCGGCGCCGTCGTCGTCTCGATCGACGACACCGTCGTCCTCGCCACCGTCGTCGCCAGGAAGGACGCCAAGCCGGGCCAGGACTTCTTCCCGCTGACCGTCGACTACATCGAGAAGACCTACGCCGCCGGCAAGATCCCGGGCAGCTTCTTCAAGCGCGAAGGCCGCCCGAGCGAGCTCGAGACGCTGACGTCGCGCCTGATCGACCGGCCGCTCAGGCCGCTCTTCCCCGAGGGCTTCTACAACGAGGTGCAGGTCGTCATCCACGTCCTCTCGCTCAACCCCGAGGTCGCCGCCGACATTCCGGCGCTCATCGGCGCGAGCGCCGCGCTGGCGATCTCCGGCATCCCGTTCAACGGCCCGATCGGCGCGGCGCGCGTCGGCTACATCAACGGCCAGTACGTGCTCAATCCGTCGAAGGCGCAGATCGCTGAGTCGCAGATGGACCTCATCGTCGCCGGCACGCAGGCTGCCGTGCTGATGGTCGAGTCGGAAGCCAAGCAGCTGAGCGAAGAGGTGATGCTCGGCGGCGTCGTCTTCGGCCACGAGCAGGGCAACGTCGCCGTCGCGGCGATCAACGAGCTCGTGAAGGAAGCCGGCAAGCCGATGTGGGACTGGCAGGCGCCGGCGAAGGACGAGGCATTCATCGCGCAGGTCGGATTGCTCGCCGAGCAGAAGCTCCGCGACGCCTATCAGATCCGCTCGAAGCAGGCCCGCACGCACGCCACGCGCGACGTGACCACCGCCACCCTGATCGCGCTCGCGGAAGGCGGCGCGGCGGTCGACAAGGTCAAGGTCGACAACATCCTGTTCGACATCGAGGCCAAGATCGTTCGCAGCCAGATCCTCTCGGGCGAGCCGCGCATCGACGGCCGCGACACGCGCACCGTGCGGCCGATCGAGATCCGCACCGGCCTCCTGCCGCGCGCCCACGGCTCGGCGCTCTTCACGCGCGGCGAGACGCAGGCGCTGGTCGCGGCGACGCTCGGCACCGACCGCGATTCGCAGCGCATCGACGCGCTCGCCGGCGAGTACAGCGAGCACTTCATGCTCCACTACAACATGCCGCCGTTCGCGACCGGCGAGACCGGCCGCGTCGGCTCGCCGAAGCGGCGCGAGATCGGCCACGGCCGCCTGGCCAAGCGCGCGCTCATCGCGGTCCTGCCCGATCGCGTCGAGTTTCCGTACTCGATGCGAATCGTCTCCGAGATCACCGAGTCGAACGGCTCGTCGTCGATGGCTTCGGTCTGCGGCGGCTGCCTGGCGATGATGGACGCCGGCGTTCCGCTCAAGGCGCACGTCGCCGGCATCGCCATGGGTCTGATCAAGGAAGGCAACCGATTCGCCGTGCTGACCGACATCCTCGGCGACGAGGACCACCTCGGCGACATGGACTTCAAGGTCGCCGGCACGACGACCGGCGTGACCGCGCTGCAGATGGACATCAAGATCCAGGGCATCACCAAGGAGATCATGCAGGTCGCCCTCGCGCAGGCGAAGGAAGCGCGCCTGCACATCCTCGGCAAGATGCAGGAGGCGATGGGCGGCGCCAAGCAGGAGGTGTCGCAGTTCGCGCCGCGCCTCTACACGATGAAGATCAACCCGGAGAAGATCCGCGACGTCATCGGCAAGGGCGGCTCGACGATCCGCGCCCTCACGGAAGAGACCGGCTGCACGATCGACATCGGCGAAGACGGCACGATCACGATCGCCTCGACCGACGCCGACAAGGCGGCGCACGCGAAGAAGCGCATCGAGGAGATCACGGCAGAAGTCGAAGTCGGCAAGGTCTACGAAGGCCCGATCACGAAGATCCTCGACTTCGGCGCGCTCGTGAACCTGCTTCCGGGCAAGGATGGCCTGCTCCATATCAGCCAGATCGCGCACCAGCGCGTCGAGAAGGTCACCGACTACCTGCAGGAAGGCCAGATCGTCCGCGTCAAGGTCCTCGAGACCGACGAGAAGGGTCGCGTCAAGCTGTCGATGAAGGCGCTGCTCGACCGCGACACGCCGCCGCGCGAGTTCGCCTCGCACGAGTGACGTCGGCGCGACTGACGTGAGAGCGATCGAGATCACGGCGCCCGGCAAGGCCGACGTGCTGCGCGAGACCGAGCGGCCGATGCCGGCGTTCGGCGCCGGCGAGGCGCTGATCCGCGTCGCCGCCTCGGGCATCAACCGGCCCGACGTGCTGCAGCGAAAGGGCCTCTATCCGGTGCCGCCTGGCGCCTCCGACATCCCCGGCCTCGAGGTCGCGGGAACGATCGCCGACGGCGACCGCGACGCTCTCGCCGCGGCCGGCTTCGCGATCGGCACGCGCGTCTGCGCGCTGGTCGCCGGCGGCGGCTATGCCGAGTACTGCGTCGCGCCCGTCGGTCAGTGCCTGCCGAGCCCTGCCGGGCTCAGCGACGTCGAGGCCGCGAGTTTGCCCGAGACCTGCTTCACCGTCTGGTCGAACGTCTTCGACCGCGGCCGCCTGCAACCGGCCGAGACGCTGCTCGTCCACGGCGGCTCGAGCGGCATCGGCACGATGGCGATCCAGCTCGGTCGCGAGCTGGGGGCGCGAGTCGCGGTCACGGCTCGCTCGCACGACAAGCTGGAGGCCTGCCGGGCC
>DASYKC010000134.1:0-4705 GCA_035995885.1 Caldimonas sp.
GAGCTGTCCTTCACCATGAAGATGAAGTCGGTCATCGCCGGCGAGTAGACCGCGCCGCCGGCGCAGGGGCCCATGATCAGGCTGATCTGCGGCACCACGCCCGAGGCGGTGACGTTCCTCTGGAACACCTCGGCATAGCCGCCGAGCGAGGCGACGCCTTCCTGGATGCGCGCGCCGCCCGAGTCGTTAAGGCCGATCACGGGCGCACCGACCTTCATCGCCTGGTCCATCACCTTGCAGATCTTCTCGGCGTGCGCCTCCGAGAGCGCGCCACCGAAGACGGTGAAGTCCTGGCTGAAGACGAAGACCAGCCGCCCGTTGATCATCCCGTAGCCGGTGACGACGCCGTCGCCGGGCGGGCGATTCGTCTCCATGCCGAAGTCGTGGCTGCGGTGCTCGACGAACATGTCCCATTCCTCGAACGTGCCGTCGTCGAGGAGCAGGTCGAGCCGCTCGCGCGCCGTGAGCTTGCCCTTGGCGTGCTGCGCCTCGATGCGCTTCTGGCCGCCGCCGAGGCGCGCGCGCGCCCGCTTGGCTTCGAGCTGCTGGATGATGTCGTGCATGCGTCGTTCTCTGGGTCAGGTCGTTGCGATTGCCGGGAAAGGAAGCGGAAAGACGTGCGCCAGCGCGCGTGCCCCGGCGACTTCGCGGCCCCAGGGCCGGCGCGCGCTCGGCAGGTGGCGCAGGACGGCGAGGCGCCTGCCGGCGCGCTCGACGATCTCGCGCACCGGCTCGGGCTCGCGGGCGAGAAAGCGGGCGACGGTGGCGCGCGCCTCGTCGAACGGGCGCTCGAGGATCCAGAGCGTCGAGTGCAGGTAGGCGAGCCAGTCGCGCGATTGCGCATCGGCGAGCGACATCACCTCAAGCGCGTCGTCCTCGAAATCGATCATGGCGATGCCGCCGTCGCTGTCGATGAAGTTGCGCGCCGCCGCGTGGCTCAGGTAGCCGCCGCGCGCGTGCGTGTCGGCGATCGCGGCGAGGCCGCGCCGCCACGTCTCGAAGCCCTCGGCGCCGCCGCGCTCGATCAGCTGGACCAGGTTGGTTCCGGCGAGGTGGCGCATGACGATGAAGACGCGCTCGACGTGCAGCACCTCGGGAACGCGGACGCCGGCGCCGCGCAACGTGCGCAGCCGCTCGACCTCGGTCGCCTGGCCGCGCGCGCCGCCGTGCGCCGGAACCGCGCGCAAGGACGCGACGCCGAGGCCGCGCGCGAGCGCGTCGACGGCACGGCCGCGCCAGCGGCTGCGCGCCTGGCGCTGGCGCTTGACGACGACCCGGCCGACGCTGGTCTCGGCGATCGCGACGCGCGCCCGGGTCGCCGCCAGGCGGGCGGCGATGGCGTCGAGGTCGGCTTCAGTCATGGCCGCGCGCGGCCGGCGCCGCCCTGCCGCCGGACGCGCCCAACGCGCCGAACGCGCCGAGCAGGCGCCGCGCCGCGACCGACACCGGTAGGCGGCCGGCGTCGACCTCGGCGAGCGTGGCGTCGAGCTCGGCGCGGACGGCGGCATGGCCGCGGAACGCGTCGCGCAGGCCGGCGTCGATGCGCTCCCAGAGCCAGGCGCGCGCCTGGCCGCGGCGTCGTTCGAGCAAGGCGCCGCCCTGCCCCTGCGCGGCGCGAAACGACTGGACGACGCGCCAGACGGCCGCGACCTGGTCGGCGGCGAGCGCGCTCGTCGCCATCACCTGCGGCGCCCAGGCGGCGCCGTCGCGGCGCGCGACGAGATGCAGCGCCGACTCGATCTGGCCGACCGCGCGCGCCGCGGCCGCCGCGTCGAGATCGGCCTTGTTGACGACGACGAGATCGGCGAGCTCCATCACGCCCTTCTTGATCGCCTGCAGGTCGTCGCCGGCGTTGGGCAGCTGCAGCAGCACGAACATGTCGGTCATGCCGGCGACCGCGGCCTCGCTCTGGCCGACGCCGACGGTCTCGACGACGACGACGTCGTAGCCTGCCGCCTCGACGACGCGGATCGCTTCGCGCGTCGCCGTCGCGACGCCGCCGAGCGTGCCGCCGCTCGGGCTCGGCCGCACGAAGGCGGCCGGGTCGACCGAGAGCCGCTCCATGCGCGTCTTGTCGCCGAGGATCGATCCGCCCGAGACGCTCGAGCTCGGGTCGACGGCGAGGACGGCGACGCGCAGGCCCTCGCCGATGAGGAGCAGGCCGAGCGTCTCGATGAAGGTCGACTTGCCCACGCCGGGAACGCCCGAGACGCCGAGCCGGAACGCCGGCCGCGCCGGCGCCGGCAAGGCGGTGAGGAGCGCGTCGGCGCGCGCACGATGGTCGACGCGGCGCGACTCGAGCAGCGTGATCGCCTTGGCGATCGCGCGCCGCTGCCCTTCGCCCGGGGTGGAGAGCACGCCGTCGATGAGCTCCTGGTCGGCGGTCGGCAGCATCGCGGCGGGGCAGCGCGGTTCAGGCCGGCGCCAGCGAGCGCTTGATCTGCTCGAGCACGTCCTTGGCGCTCGCCGGGATCGGCGTCCCCGGCCCGTAGATGCCCTTGACGCCGGCGTCGTAGAGGAACGCGTAGTCGCCGCGCGGGATCACGCCGCCGACGAAGACGACGATGTCGCCCGCGCCCTGCGCCTTGAGCGCCTCGATCACCGCCGGCACCAGCGTCTTGTGGCCGGCGGCGAGCGTCGAGATGCCGATCGCGTGGACGTCGTTCTCGATCGCCTGGCGCGCGCACTCCTCGGCGGTCTGGAACAGCGGGCCGATGTCGACGTCGAAGCCGAGGTCGGCGAAGGCGCTGGCGACGACCTTGGCGCCGCGGTCGTGGCCGTCCTGGCCGAGCTTGGCGATCATCACGCGGGGACGGCGCCCTTCGGCGTCGGCGAAGGCGGAGATCTCGGCCTTGAGCTGGTCCCAGCCGGCGGCGCTGTCGTAGGCGGCGGCGTAGACGCCCGAGACCTTCTGCGTGTCGGCGCGATGCCGCCCCCATGCGGCCTCGAGCGCGTCGCTCACCTCGCCCACCGTCGCGCGCGCTCGAACTGCCTTGATCGAGAGGTCGAGCAGGTTGCCCGCGCCGCTTTCGGCGCTCGCCGTCAGCGCCGCGAGCGCGGTCGTCACTGCCGCCGCGTCGCGCTTCGCGCGCACCGCCTTCAGCCGCGCGACCTGGTTCTCGCGCACGGCGTGGTTGTCGATGTCGAGCGTGTCGATCGGCGCCTCCTCGCCGAGCCGGTACTTGTTGACACCGACGATCACGTCCTCGCCGGAGTCGATGCGCGCCTGCTTGCCGGCCGCGCTCGCCTCGATCTTGAGCTTGGCCCAGCCGCTCTGCACCGCCTTCGTCATGCCCCCCATGGCCTCGATCTCTTCGATGATCTTCCAGGCGGCGTCGGCCATCTGCTGGGTCAGCGACTCCATCGCGTAGCTGCCGGCCCAGGGGTCGACGATCGACGTGATGTGGGTCTCTTCCTGGATCACGAGCTGGGTGTTCCGGGCGATGCGCGCGCTGAACTCGCTCGGCAGCGCGATCGCCTCGTCGAGGGCGTTGGTGTGCAGGCTCTGGGTGCCGCCGAAGACCGCGGCCATCGCCTCGATCGTCGTCCGCACGACGTTGTTGTACGGGTCCTGCGCCGTCAGCGTCCAGCCCGAGGTCTGGCAGTGCGTGCGCAGCATCGAGCTCTTCGCTTCCTTGGGCGCGAACTCTTCCATGATCCGATGCCAGAGGCCGCGCGCCGCCCGCATCTTGGCGATCTCGAGGTAGAAGTTCATGCCGATCGCCCAGAAGAAGCTGAGCCGGCCGGCGAAGGCGTCGACGTCGAGCCCCTTGGCGATCGCCGTGCGCACGTACTCGCGGCCGTCGGCGAGCGTCAGCGCGAGCTCGAGCGTCTGGTTCGCTCCGGCCTCCTGGATGTGATAGCCCGAGATCGAGATCGAGTTGAACTTCGGCATGTGCGACGCCGTGTACTCAATGATGTCGCCGACGATCCGCATGCTCGGCGCCGGCGGATAGATGTAGGTGTTCCTCACCATGAACTCTTTCAGGATGTCGTTCTGGATCGTTCCTGAAAGCTGGTCCTGGGCGACGCCCTGCTCTTCGGCGGCGACGATGTAGCCGGCCAGCACCGGCAGGACGGCGCCGTTCATCGTCATCGACACGCTCACCTTGTCGAGCGGGATGCCGTCGAAGAGGATCTTCATGTCCTCGACCGAATCGATCGCGACCCCGGCCTTGCCGACGTCGCCGACGACGCGCGGGTGGTCGCTGTCGTAGCCGCGGTGGGTGGCGAGGTCGAAGGCGACGCTGATGCCCTGGCCGCCGCCGTCGAGCGCCTTGCGATAGAAGTCGTTCGACGCCTCGGCGGTCGAGAAGCCCGCGTACTGGCGGATCGTCCACGGCCGCACCGTGTACATCGTCGCCTGCGGGCCGCGCACGTAGGGCGGCAGGCCGGGCAAGGTGTTCGTCGCCGGCAGCCCCTTCAGGTCGGCCGCGGTGTAGAGCGGCTTGACGACGATGCCGTCGGGCGTGCGCCAGGCGAGCGCGTCGACGTCGCCGCCCGGCGCCGAGCGCGCGGCGGCGGCGCGCCAGGCGGCAAGCGCTTCGGGGTCGTCGGCGGAGGGAGTGGTCAAGACGGCGCGGGAGGTGACGGTCGGCCGATTATCGCGGCGCGCGGCAGCGACAATCGCCGCCATGCCGCGCCCCGCCATCAGCCTGATCGCCGCCGTCGCCCGCGACGGCGGCATCGGCCATCGCGGCGAGCT
>DASYKC010000135.1:0-3275 GCA_035995885.1 Caldimonas sp.
GTCGCGACGACGGTGATGCCGGCGAGGTCGGCGCGGCCGAGCGCGGCGGCGAGCCGGCTCGCCTCGGCGCGGGCGTTGCGGACGAGCAGGCCCCAGGGCTTGGCGTGCGGCACCGGCTCGCCCGTCGATCCCGAGGTCAGCACGTAGGCGGCGACGAGGCCGGGATCGATCGCCGGGATGTCGCGTACGGCAGCGACGAGCGCGGCCGCGGCCGCGTGGCGCACCGTCGGCAGGCCCTGGCCGTCGCTGTCGCCTTCGACCAGCGCATAGACGCCCGCGAAGCGCGCGCGCAGGCGCGCCACGGTGTCGGCGACGTGATTCGGCGGCAGCAGGCTCGTGTGGCCGCGCAGCAGCGCCGCGCCGAGGCCGACGGCGAAGCGGTAGCGGTCGATCGAGAGATTGAGCATCGCGCCGGCGCTCGGCAGCCGCTCGGCGAGCGCGGCGGCGTCGGCGAGGTACTGGCGCCGCGAGATCGTCGCGCCGCCGGCGTTGGCGAACGGCGCGTCGAGGTCGCCGGCGCTGATCAGGCGGCTGTCATTCATGCGAGCTGCGGTTGGCATAGGCGCGCACCGCCTGCGCCAGCGTCGCCCGCTCGAACTCCGGATGGAGGCGATAGCGCAGCAGGTATTCGCCGACGAACAGGACGACGATCGCGAGCGGCGTCACCAGGTTGGCGAAGGTCGCCCAGACCGGAAACGGCGCGAGCGCGTAGAGCCCGAGCGAGAACGCCGCCATCGCGACGAAGTAGCTTGTCCAGGCGACCGTGACCTTGCGCGAGTAGCGCTCCATCGCCGGCGTCAGGCGGCCGTGGACGCGCCGCGCCAGCGCCGTGACGAGCGGCTCGCGCCCGGCCTGCAGCGTCAGGCCGAAGACGAAGGCGAGCAGGACGTGGATCGCGACGTGCTCGCCGACGTAGATCGAGGCGGCGGGGAAGCCCTGGCCGCGCCACGCCTGGACGACGAGCGCCGCGGTCGCGATCGCCGCGATCGCCGCGAGCAGCCGCTGGCGCCGCTGCCAGGCGAGGAGCGCGGCGAGGCCGAGCATCGGCGCGACGACGACCACCGCGTTCCACGGCGACGCCGGCGCCCGCGTCATCATCCATTGCGAGCCGAGGACGTAGGCGAGGCCCGCCACTCCCAGCGCGATGACGCGGCCGCCCATCGGCTTTCAGCCTCAGCTCTGTCGATTCGCGCCGATGTGCTCGGCGAGGCTCGCCAGCGATTTGAAGATGCGCACGTTGTCCTCGTCGTCCGACTTCAGCTGAAAGCCGTAGCGCTGCGAGACGACGAGCGCGACCTCGAGGATGTCGATCGAGTCCAGGCCGAGGCCTTCGCCGTAGAGCGGCGCCTCGGGGTCGATCGTCTCGGCGGCGATGTCGAGGTTCAGGGCCTCGACGAGGAGCGCGGCGACCTCGCTCTGCAAGGGGGTGTGGGCGAAAGTCATTCGGGCGCGGAAGAGACGAAGGGAAGACCGATCGAGTCTATCAAAGCGACTTTCGCGAGCCCCTCATTCGACGCGTGCGCCCGAGGCCTTGACGAGCGGCTCGTACTTGGCGAGCTCGGCCTTGACGAAGGCCGCGAACCGCTCGGGCGCCATCGGCATCGGCTCGGCGTAGAGGCTCGCCAGGCGGGCGCGCAGATCGGCCGAGGCGAGGGCGTCGACGAAGGCCTTGTTGAGGCGCGCCGTCGCGTCGGCCGGCAGGTGCGCGGGCGCGAAGATGCCGAACCAGGTGTCGATGTCGAAGCGCGCCAGGCCGAGCTTCGCGCCGGCCTCGGCGATCGTCGGCACCTCGGGCATCGCGCTCGACCGCGCCGCCGTCGTGACCGCGAGCGCCTTGAGCTTGCCGGCCTTGATGTTGGCCGAGGCGGTGGCGAGGTTGTCGAAGTTGAGGTCGACTTGGCCGGCGAGGAGCGCGAGCTGCGCCGGGTTGCCGCCCGCGTACGGGATGTGGACCATGTAGACGCCGGCCTCGGCCTTGAACATCTCGCCGGCGAGGTGGCCGGCGCTGCCGTTGCCGCCCGAGCCGTAGTTGAGCTTGCCCGGGTTCTTCTTCGCGTAGGCGACGAGGTCGGCGACGCTGGCGATGCCGAGCCGCGCCGCGACCTCGGGGCTCATGACGAGCACGTTCGGCACCCGGGCGACGCCGGTGATCGGCGTGAAGTCGCGGATCGGGTCGTACGGCATCTTCGCGTAGAGCCACGGGTTGATCGCGTGCGTCGCGACCGCCCCCATGACGATCGTCGTGCCGTCAGGCGCCGCCTTGGCGGCCGCGTCGGCGCCGATGTTGCCGCCGGCACCGGCGCGGTTGTCGACGATGACGACGCCGAGGCTCTCCTTCGCATTCTCGGCGAGCGAGCGGGCGACGATGTCGAGCGGGCCGCCGGGCGGATACGGGACGATGAAGCGGAGCGGCCGGGTCTGCGCCAGCGCGGCACGCGGCAGGGCGGCGGCGAGCGCCGCCGCGCCGATCGTCGCGACCGCCGCGCGCCGCCTCACGGCTTCTTCAGCAGCACCGACTTGACCCAGCCGTCGCCGCGTGAGGTCGTGACCTTGGTGTAGCCGTTCTGCTCGTCGCCGGCGAGGATGACCTCGTCGGTGCGGCCGAGCGTCTGCAGGTCGCCGCCGCCGTCGCGCGGCTGGCGCAGGACCTTGACGCCGGCGATCTTCGGCATCATCACGTCGCCGGCGGCGCCGGCGTTGGCGCGAACGCTCGCCGCCGCGTTCTGCTGCGAGGCGACGCCGCCGCGCGCCTGCACGAGCGAGGGGTTGTTGCGGATGTTCCTGACGATGTTGTTCCAGTTGTCGAGGAACGAGGCGACGATCACCTTGCCTTCGTTGGTGTTGCTGTAGCCGCCGCCGGCCGCCGAGATGCCGCCGAGGAGCGCGCCGCCGATCGCGAAGTCGCGAGCTTCGGCGCTGCCTTGCGCGGCCGCGACCTGGATGCCCGAGCGCGAGTCGACCAGCAGCATGCTGGTCTCGGCCTGCTTGAACTTGAGGCCGCCGGCGATCGCGCCGATCGCCTGGCCGCGGCCGCCGCCGAGCAGGCCGCCGAGCGCGCCGCCGATGCCGCCGGCGTTGTTCTCGCTGAAGACGACCGACGGCGTGACGATGAAATCGGCGGCGACCATCTGGCCCTTGCCGACGTTCTGGTCGTTCTGCAGCTCGCCCGAGTAGGCGAGGCCGCGCTCCTGCATCATGTTGCGCATGCCGGTGCCGCGCTCGACCACCTGGAAGCAGTTCGATTGCTGCACCAGCATCCGCAGCACGCCGGTCGG
>DASYKC010000136.1:0-3138 GCA_035995885.1 Caldimonas sp.
GGTGTTGACGCCGGCGAAGAGGATCGTTCGCGTGTCGAGGTTGCGCAGGATCGAGTCGAGCGGTGTGTCCCAGAAGCCGCTGATGCGGTACTTGTCGACGCGGATGTCGGCGGGCTCGATCGCCAGCTCGTCGACGACCGCCGCCGCCCAGCTGTCCTTCTCGAGCACGCGCGCGCCATGGCCCGGCAGCGGATCGCCGAGGCCGACGCCCGTGCCCGCGGGCTTGTAGAGATGGAGCTGGTTCGGCGCCATGTTGGCGAGGTCGGGCCGATTGCCCCAGTTGAGCCAGATCACCTTGACGCCGGCGTCGCGCAGCGACGGCAAGAGGCGCGCGAGCGGCTCGATCGGGGCACGGTCGGGCCGGTAGTCGGCGCCGATGTGGTCGACCCATCCGCCGGCGCTGCAGAAGTCGTTCTGCATGTCGATGACGACGAGCACCGTCCTCGCCAGATCAATCGTCACGCGCTGCGGCTCGCTGTCGAGCGTCAACGGCCGCGGCGGCGCGCCGGCGACGGCCATGTCGATCGCGCCCGCGCTCGCCAGCCAGCGTCGATTGGGGCTGAGGCCGAGAGGATTCGGCGCGGGATCGCTGATGGCGTCGGTCATGCTGCCTCCGGGAAAGACGGCTCGCCGTCGCATCTTTCGTGCCTCGACGGGCGCTTCGGGCACGCGGCGTGCATTGACGGCAGCATGGAGCAACGATCGACATGACGCCGGGACCCCTCATCCGCATCGGCGTCGGCGACGAGACCTTCACGGCGGTGCCGCATCCGCAGGCGCCGCGGACGGTGGCCGCCTTCCGGGCTCTGCTGCCTTATCGACAGCGCTTGATCCACGTGCGCTGGAGCGGCGAGGCGGTGTGGATTCCGCTCGGCGATTTCAAGCTCGACGTCGGCTTCGAGAACCACACGAGCCATCCGGCTCCCGGCGACATCCTCTTCTATCCCGGCGGCTACAGCGAGACCGAGCTCCTGATGGCGTATGGCGCCTGCAGCTTCGCCAGCAAGATGGGGCCGCTCGCCGGCAACCACTTCCTGACCGTGGTCGAAGGCCGCGACCGGCTGCGAGCGCTGGGCGAAAGGGTGCTCTGGGAAGGCGCGCAGGAAGTCGTCTTCGAGGCGCTCGACGAATCCGGCGCGCGCGTCGCTTCATCCGCTACGGCATCATCGCGCCGGCGGCCTTGATGGCCTGGCGGATGCGGCCGTAGGTGCCGCAGCGGCACATGTTCTCGATCGCGTCGATGTCGGCGTCGGTCGGGTTTCGGGTGCGGCTCAGCAGGTCGACCGCGGCCATGATCTGGCCGGGCTGACAGAAGCCGCACTGCGGCACGTCGATGTCGAGCCAGGCCTGCTGCACCGGGTGCAGCGTGTTGCCGTTCGCCAGGCCTTCGATGGTCGTGACGCTCTTGCCCCGCACCGACGAGACCTTGGTGACGCAGGTCTGCACCGCCTTGCCGTCGACCAGGCAGGTGCAGGCCTTGCAGACGTTGAGACCGCAGCCGTACTTGGGTCCCGTGATGCCGAGCTTGTCGCGCAGCACCCAGAGCAGGGCCAGGCCGTCGGGGGCATCGACATTGACCGCGGCGCCGTTGACGGTGAAGCTTTGGTTGGGCATGGCTGACTCCTCAGGTGAAGGCGGGAACGGGGGGCAGCTCGCCGGCCGCAGTCGGCGTGTAGGCGGGCTGCGCGTTGAGCGGGAAGTTGCGCGGCTTGATGCCGGTCGCGCGCGCGTACGCATTGGCGATCGCGCTCGACGGTGCCGTCATGCCGACCTCGCCCATCCCTGAGGCCGCATCGCCGACGTTGGGCATGACGATGATCTGCACGCTCTTCGGGAAGTCGACCATCTTCGTGAAGCGGTACTGGCTGTAGCTGCCCTCCTGCGGCAGGCCGTCCTTGATGTTGACGCCGGTCTTCAGCACCAGCGCGATGGCCTCGGCGATGCCGCCGTTGCATTGCTGCTCGATCCCCGACGGGTTGATCGGCTTGCCGGTGTCGATCGCCATCGTCACCCGCGTCACTTTGCAGTTGGCGGGGTCGCGGGCATCGAGCTCGACGATGCACGCGGAAAACGAGCGCGACTCCATGTGGATGCCGACGCCTTGCGCGAAGCCGGCCGGCATGGCCTTGCCCCATTGCGCCGCCCCGGCGACGCGCTGCAGCACCGCCTTCGCGCGATCGAGGCGCAGGAACTCCATGCGGAACTGCACCGGGTCGCGGCCGAGCTTGGCGGCGATCTCGTCGACGATGATCTCCTCGACGGTGCGCGACGGGTTGCAGTGCACCGAGCGGTACGACACGGTGTTCATCTCGATCGGCACCGGGAACAGCAGCTTGGCGCTGACGCCGAAGTTGTACGGCGAGGCGACCATGGTCTTGAAGAAGAACTGCTCGTAGCCGAGGTTGCCGACGGTCTGCGCCACCAGCGGCGGCAGCGAGCCGCCGAGAGCGGTGCCGATCTCGCCGTAGCCGTGGCGCGCGTCGAGCCGGACGATGCCGATGCTCTGCTGGTAGCTGATGACGTTGCCCGGCGCCAGCAGCGTGGGCGGCAGCAGCGTCGCGCGCACCTTGTGCACCTGCGGCGGGCGCATGCGCGTGTGCCGGATGTCGTCGCTGCGGTGGTACATGAGCTTGCAGATCCGGCTCGTCTTCTTCGAGATCTGAGCCGCCACCTGGACCGGGTCCCAGAACAGGCGGCGGCCGAAGGCGCCGCCGCTCGGGATGACATGCGCGATGACCGAGCCGAGCGGCAGGCCGAGGTCGAGCGCGATCGCCTGCGTCGTGACGATCGGCGTCTGCAGCCCGGCCCAGATCTCGGCGCGGTCGGGCCGGGTCGCATCGACGATCGCGCATTCGACCTCGAGCGGGCACGCCGTCGCGGCCTTCCACGTGAACTCGGCATCGATCGCAATCGTGCCGAGCGGCGCCGGCAGCAGCGGCGGGATCGCCGCGCGCAGCTTGCTCAGGATGGTCGCGTCGGACTCGCCCTTGAGCGGGCCGTCGCCCCAGGTGATGTTGAGCGCGTTGCAGGCATCCCAGCACTGGCCGAAGGTCTCGGCCATCACCGCGACGCCGGGCGGGATGGCGACGACCGTGCCGCCGCCGGGGACGATCTCGACTGCGATCATGCCGGGCATCG
>DASYKC010000137.1:0-8435 GCA_035995885.1 Caldimonas sp.
GCAGCGATGGCCGTCGCCGTGCTGACCAAGGGCCTGATCGGCATCGTCTTGCCGGGGCTGGTGCTGATCGTCTACACGGCGGTCGCGCGCGACTTCGCGATCTGGCGCCGCCTCCATCTCGTCGGCGGCGCGCTGGTCGCGTTCGCGATCGCCGTACCCTGGTTCGTTCTGGTATCGCAGCGAAACCCCGAGTTCGCAAGCTTCTTCTTCATCCACGAGCACTGGCAGCGCTATGTGTCGACCGTGCATCACCGCGTCGGGGCCTGGTGGTACTTCATTCCGCAGCTCGTCGTCGGCTTCCTGCCCTGGCTCGGGCTCTCGCGCAGGATGGTCGTCGAGGTGCGCGCGGACCTGCATCGGCCCGGCTTTCGTCCCCTCGTCCTGCTCGCTTCGTGGGCGCTGACGATCTTCGTCTTCTTCAGCTTCTCGAGCTCCAAGCTTCCCGGCTACATCGTGCCGATCTACCCGGCGCTGGCGATCCTCGCCGCCGTCGCCCTCGACCGCGTCGATGCGCGCCACTGGCGCTTCCATGTCGCGGTCGCCCTGGCGCTCTCGGTCGTCGCCTTCGCCGCGGCGCCTTTCTTTTCGCGCCTGGGCGGCGCGAGCGCGACGAACACTCTCTATCGCGCCTTCGAGCCCTGGTTCGAGGCGACCTGCCTGATCGCGATCTTCGGGCTGCTCGGCGCCTGGCTCCTGAGCGGCCGCGACCCGCGCCGCAGCATCGTCGCCTACGCGCTGACGCTCTTCGCGGCGTCGACGCTCGCGCTGCGCGGGCACGAGGTCTTCGGCCGCAGCAGCTCGGGCGTCGATCTGGTCGCGGCGATGGAGGCGCAGCTCGCGGACACGACGCCGATCTACTCGGTGCGCCTCCTCGATCACACGCTGCCGTTCTACCTGCGCCGGACCATGGTGATGGTCGAAGCGCCGGGCGAGCTCGAGTTCGGCGTGCAGCAGGAACCGCAGAAATGGCTGCCGACGCTCGACGCCTTCGTCGCGGCCTGGTCGGCGCCGCCGCATGCGCTCGCCGTCATGTCGCATCCGACCTTTGCCGTCTTGCAGGCGCGAGGCGTGCCGATGACGGTCGTCGCCGAGGACGCGCGCCGCGTCGTCGTTGCCAATTCACGGAGCTCCCCGCCATGACCTTGTCGACATCGCTGTTCCTGCTCGCCGGCATCCTGCTCAACGCCGGCGCGCAGCTGCTGCTGAAGGCCGGCGTCACGCCGCTCGGGCCGATCACCGTCGACGCCGCGACGCTCGTGCCGACGCTCGGCCGCGTCCTCGGCCAGGCGCCGGTGCTGGCCGGGCTCGCCTGCTACGTCCTCAGCGTCGGCCTCTGGCTCGTCGCCCTGTCGCGCGTCGAGGTCTCGATCGCGTATCCCCTGCTCTCGCTCGGCTACGTCGTCAATGCGATCGCGGCGTGGCACTTGTTCGGCGAGTCGCTCGGCCCGGCGCGCTGGGCCGGCATCGCCCTCATCCTGCTCGGCGTCTTCGTCGTGGCCCGATCGTGAGCGCCGCCTCCACCCGCGGACCGGCGGCGGCCTTCCTTCCGTTCGCGCGGCCGGACATCGACGCCGCGACGATCGGCGCCGTCGCCGAGGTGCTCGCCTCCGGCTGGATCACCTCGGGGCCCAAGGTGCTCGAGTTCGAGGCGCGCCTGTCGCAGCTGTTCGGCGGCCGGCCGGTGCGCGCTTTCGCCAACGGCACGTCGACGATGGAAGTGGCGCTGCGCCTCGCCGGCATCGGCGCCGGCGACGAGGTCATCACGACGCCGATCTCGTGGGTCGCGACGGCGAACGTCGTCATCGCCGTCGGCGCCCGGCCGGTGTTCGTCGACGTCGATCCGCGCACGCGCAACATCGACCTCGCCGCGGTCGAGGCGGCGATCACGCCGCGCACGCGCGCCCTGATGCCGGTCTACCTGGCCGGCCTGCCCGTCGACATGGACGCGCTCTACGCGATCGCCGCCAGGCACGAGCTGCGCGTCGTCGAAGACGCGGCCCAGGCGATCGGCTCGCGCTGGCACGAGCGCCTGATCGGCGCCTTCGGCGACCTCGTCAGCTTCAGCTTCCACGCCAACAAGAACATCACCTGCGCCGAGGGCGGCTGTCTCGTCATGGGCTCGGAAGACGAGGCGGTTCGCGCCGAGCGGCTCCGCCTCCAGGGCGTCGTCCGCACCGGCGCCGACGGCATGGATGTCATCGCGCCCGGCGGCAAGTTCAATCTCACCGACATCAACGCGACGATCGGGCTGCACCAGCTGCCGCGGCTCGACGACATCACGCGCCGCCGCACCGAGCTCGCCGAGCTGTATTTCGGCGCCGCCCGGGAAGCCGGCCTCGAGGCGCTGGGGATCGAGCTGCCGCCGCAGCCAGAGGCGTCGGGCGCGATCACGAACTGGCACATGTTCCAGGTCGTCCTGCCCGTCGATCGCCTCGCCGGCGGCCGCGCCGCGGTGATGGAATCGATGCGCGCCGCCGGCATCGGCACCGGTGTCCACTACCCGGCGATGCACCTCTTCACCTTCTACCGCTCGCTCGGCTGGCGCGACGGCGCGTTGCCCGCCGCGGAGCGGATCGGCCGCGGCATCCTGACGCTGCCGCTCTTTCCCGCGATGCAAGCGGGCGACGTCGAGCGCGTCTGCACCGCCCTCGCGGCCACCTGCCGGAGGTTGCTGTCGTGAAGCCGCCCGTTCTCTCGGTCGTCATCCCGGTCTTCAACGAGGAGGCCGTCCTGCCGGCCCTGATCGGCCGGATCTACAAGGTGCTCGACGAGATGGACGAGCCCTACGAGATCATCTTCGTCAACGACGGCAGCGTCGACCGCTCGGCGCACATCCTCGCCGAGCAGTTCGGCGATCGCCCCGACGTGACGCGAGTGATCCTCTTCAACGGCAACTTCGGCCAGCACATGGCGATCATGGCCGGCTTCGAGCACGTCCGCGGCCAGATCGCGATCACGCTCGACGCCGACCTGCAGAACCCGCCCGAGGAAATCCCGAAGCTGGTGGCGGCGATCCGCGCCGGCCACGACTACGTCGGCAGCTTTCGCCGCGAGCGCCACGACAGCGTCTTCCGGCGCCTGGCGTCGCGCGTCGTCAACGGCCTGCGCGAGCGCACGACGCACATCCACATGAGCGACCAGGGCTGCATGCTGCGCGCCTACGACCGCGCCCTCGTCGACACCTTGAACGCCTGCCACGAGGTCAACACCTTCATCCCCGCGCTCGCCTACACCTTCGCGGCGCGGCCGACCGAAGTCGAGGTCGAGCACGAGCCGCGCCGCGCCGGCACGTCGAAGTACTCGCTGTACGGGCTGGTCCGGCTCAACTTCGATCTCGTCACCGGCTTTTCGATCGTGCCGCTTCAGTGGTTCTCGCTCATCGGCACCGTGCTGTCGCTGCTCTCGGGCGTGCTCTTCATCATCCTGCTGGTGCGCCGCTTCATTCTCGGCGCCGAGGTCCAGGGCGTCTTCACGCTGTTCGCGCTGCAGTTCTTCCTCATCGGCATCATGCTGTTCGGCATCGGCCTGACGGGCGAATACGTCGGCCGCATCCAGCAGGAAGTGCGGCGCCGGCCGCGCTACCGGATCAGCGCGGTGCTCGAGGATCGCGATCCCGCCGCGGCACCGGCCGCGACCGCGGCTGCGACCTCGGCGGCGGCGACCGCATGAAGGCCGTCGTCTTCGCCTATTCGAACGTCGGCGATCGCTGCCTGCGCGTCCTGCGCGCGCGCGGCGTCGAGGTGCCGCTGGTCGTCACCCATCGCGACGCGCCCGGCGAGGCGATCTGGTTCGCGCGCGTCGCCGACACCGCCGCCGAGCTCGGCCTGCGCGTCGTCCACGGCGACGATCCGAACGATCCGGCGCTCCGGGAATCGGTGGCGGCGGCCCGGCCCGACGCCATCTTCTCGTTCTACTTCCGCTCGCTCCTGCCGCCGGCGCTGCTCGCGCTGGCGCCGCGCGGCACCTTCAACATGCACGGCTCGCTCCTGCCGCAGTACCGCGGCCGCGCGCCCACCAACTGGGCGATCGTCCGCGGCGAGACCGAGACCGGCGCGACCCTGCACGAGATGATCGCCCGGGCCGACGCCGGCCGCATCGTCGACCAGCAGGCGGTGCCCATCCTTCCCGACGACACCGGGCAGCAGGTGTTCGACAAGGTCACCGTCGCGGCGGAACAGGTCCTCTGGCGCAGCACGCCGGCGATCGCCGCCGGCGCCGTCCGCTGGCGCCCGAACGACATCGCGCGCGGCAGCTATTTCGGCAAGCGGACGCCGGAAGACGGCCGCATCGACTGGTCGCTGCCGGCGGCGCAGGTGTACGACCTGGTCCGCGCCGTCGCGCCGCCGTATCCCGGCGCCTTCACCGACGTGGCGGGTATGCGGCTCGTGATCGGCGCGGCGCGCCGCTCGCCGCTGCCCGCCGGCGTGCGCGGGCCAGCCGGAGCGCCGGGCCTGCACGTTCGCGACGGCGAGATCGTCGGCGTCTGCGGCGACGGCGGCGAGCTGGCGATCCGGCAGCTTCTCGTCGCCGATCGCCCCGTCGCCGCCGCCGAGCTGCAAGCCCTGCTCGCTTCCCGAGAGACCGCCACCCACGGAATCGCATGAAGAAGATCCTCATCCTCGGCGTCAACGGCTTCATCGGCCACCACCTGACGCAACGCATCCTCGCGACCACCGACTGGGAGGTCTACGGGATGGACATGGCGGCGAATCGCCTCGGCGAGGCGATGTCGCATCCGAACATGCACTTCTTCGAAGGCGACATCACGATCAACAAGGAGTGGATCGAATACAACGTGCGCAAGTGCGACGTGATCCTGCCGCTGGTCGCGATCGCGACGCCGGCGACCTACGTGCGCGAGCCGCTGCGCGTCTTCGAGCTCGACTTCGAGGCCAACCTGCCGATCGTCCGCGCCGCGGTGAAGTACAAGAAGCACCTGGTCTTCCCGTCGACCTCCGAGGTCTACGGCATGTGCCCCGACCGCGAGTTCGACACCGAGACGTCGAACCTCGTCTACGGGCCCGTGAACAAGCCGCGCTGGATCTACGCCTGCTCGAAGCAGCTGCTCGACCGGATCATCGCCGCCTACGGCATGGAGCAGGGCCTCAACTACACGCTCTTTCGCCCCTTCAACTGGATCGGCCCGGGCCTCGACTCGATCTTCGAGTCGAAGGAAGGATCGTCGCGCGTCGTCACCCAGTTCCTCGGCCAGATCGTTCGCGGCGAGCCGATCCACCTCGTCGACGGCGGCCTGCAGAAGCGTGCCTTCGCCGACATCTCCGACGGCATCGACGCGCTGATGCGCATCCTCCACAACCCCGGCGGCATCGCCTCGGGCCGGATCTACAACATCGGCAACCCGGCCAACCACTGGTCGGTCCGCGACCTCGCCCAGACCATGCTGACGATGGCCGCCGACTATCCCGAATACGCCGCCGCGTCGGCCGGCTGCCGCATCGTCGAGACCTCGGCGAAGGACTTCTACGGCGCCGGCTACCAGGACGTGCAGGATCGCCTGCCGCGAATCGACGCCACGGTCAACGACCTCGGCTGGCAGCCGAAAGTCGACATGCAGGAATCGCTGCGCCGCATCTTCGAGTCGTACCGGACCCGGGTCGGCGAAGCGCGGTCGCTGACGGAGACGTCGTCGTCCTGAGACGCGAGCCGTGGCACGCATCGCGCTGAAGGTCGACGTCGACACGCTGCGCGGCACGCGCGAAGGCGCGCTGCGGCTCGTCGACGTCCTCGCCGGCGCCGCCGTGCGAGCGACCTTCCTGTGGAGCCTCGGCCCCGACCACACCGGCTGGGCGCTGCGCCGGCTCTTTCGGCCCGGGTTCTTCGCCAAGGTGTCGCGCACCTCGGTGCTCGAGCACTACGGCCTGCGCACCCTCCTCTACGGCGTCGCCCTGCCGGCGCCCGACATCGGCATCGCCGCGGCGCCCTGCATGCGCGCCGTGCGCGACGCCGGCCACGAGTGCGGCATCCACGCCTGGGACCACGTGCTGTGGCAGGACAACGTGCGCCACCGCGGCGCCGCCTGGACCGAGCGGCAGATGCAGCTCGCCTTCGATCGATTCGTCGACGTCTTCGGCGCGCGTCCGGCCACGCACGGCGCTGCCGGATGGCAGATGAATCCGGCCGCGTTCCGCCAGCTCGACGCGTGGGGCTTCGCCTATGCCTCGGACGGCCGCGGCACCGGCCCGTACGTGCCGCAGGTCGACGGCATGACGCTGGCGCACGTGCAGCTGCCGACGACGCTGCCGACGCTCGACGAGCTGCTCGGCGTCGACGGCCGCGACGAGCGCGCCGTCGTCGCCGAGATCCTGCGCCGCACCGAGAGCGATCGCGATCAGGTCTTCACGCTTCACGCCGAGCTCGAAGGCGGCCGCCTCGCCGGGGCGTTCGCGGCGCTGCTCGCCGGCTGGCGCGAGCAAGGCCACGCGCTCGGCACGCTCGCCGACCTCTTCGCCACGCTCGACCGGCCGGCACTGCCGGTTCGCCGCATCGGCTGGGCCGAGGTGCCCGGGCGCAGCGGCGAGCTCGTCGTCGCCCGCGCCGTGCACGGCCCGGGTCTGCGAGGTTCTGCTCCGACTTCATGAAGCAGAGGGATGGCGCATCCGGCGCGCCTTCGCGGCCCGCGATTCTTTCTATCAATGTGCTCGCCGCGACGATCGTCGGAATCTGTCCACCGTCCTTGTGCAGAAGGCTGTGGATAAGGCCCGGTCGCGGGCACCGATCACCGTGTGGGCGCTGGCTGCCGACGGTTGGCGAAAAAAGCGGCACTCGGGACCCTGCGCAGCCACATCGATCGATCGTTCCGCATCGCGGGACCGATGCGCTTGCAGTCGTCGTCGCGGTCACTACGATGGACGTCCACATCTCTCACGACGTGCTCCCCGCACGCATCCGGCATGAGATCTCTTTCGACCACCATCTTCCTGACAGCCGACGTCGGCGTTGCGACCGACGTCGAGCCCGCAGGCACGCCGCTCGAGAATCCCTACGTCTACGACAGCGTCGCGCGCGACCTGAAGGCGATGGCGGACGACGGCCTGCTGCGCGTGCTGAGCGAGACGCGCAAGCTCGGCCTCGCCGAAGCGCCCATCGATCGCATCAGCTTCATGCGATTGCGCTGAGCCACGCCCGAGGCTCGCGCACGAGCTCGAGCGGCCTCGGGTCCGGCGCTCAGGGCGCCGAATCCAGCGCGAGGTTCAGCTCGAGGACGTTGACGCGCGGCTCGCCGAGAAAGCCGAGGACCCGGGTCCTGGCGCGCGCGTCGATCAAGGCGTCGACCCGCTCCAGCGGGATGCTCCGCGCGCGCGCGATCCGCGCCGCCTGGTAGCGCGCCGCCGCCACGCTGATCTCGGGATCGAGGCCGCTCGCCGACGCCGTCACCAGATCCACGGGCACGGGCGCCTTGTTGTCGCGATCGGCCGAACGAAGCGCGTCGATGCGACCCTTGACCGCGTCGACGAGCGCCGGATTCGAGGGCCCGAGGTTGGATCCGCCGGACGCCGTCGCGTTGTTCGGGCCGGGCGACGTTGCCGACGGGCGGCTCCAGAAATGGCGCGGGTCGGTGAAGCTCTGGCCGATCAGGAGCGAGCCGACCGGCTTGCCGTCGCGCTCGACGATGCTGCCGCCGGCGCGGAACGGCATCGTCGCTTGCGCGACGCCGGCGATGACGAGCGGATAGGCGATGCCGGTGACGAGCGACAGGACGACGAAGAGGACGAACAAGGGACGAAGCGTGGAATTCATGAGGGCTCCCGAGGCTCAGGCGAGATGGGCCGCGGCCAGAGCGAGGTCGATCAGCTTGATGCCGATGAAGGGCACGATCAAGCCGCCGACGCCGTAGAGAAGCACGTTGCGGCGCAGCAGCGTGGCGGCGGGCGCGGGCCGGTACTTCACGCCCCTCAGCGCCAAAGGAATAAGAAAGACGATGACGACGGCGTTGAAGATCACCGCCGACAGAATCGCCGACGACGGGCTCGCCAGCCGCATGACGTCGAGCGCGGCGAGCTGCGGATAGGTCGTCGCGAACGCCGCCGGGATGATCGCGAAGTACTTGGCGACGTCGTTGGCGATCGAGAAGGTCGTCAGCGAGCCGCGCGTCATCAGCAATTGCTTGCCGGTCTCGACGACCTCGAGCAGCTTGGTCGGGTTCGAGTCGAGGTCGACCATGTTGCCGGCTTCCTTCGCCGCCTGCGTGCCGGTGTTCATGGCGACGGCGACGTCGGCCTGGGCGAGCGCCGGCGCGTCGTTGGTACCGTCTCCCGTCATCGCCACCAGGCGGCCCTGCGCCTGGTATTCGCGGATCATCTTCAGCTTCGCCTCGGGCGTCGCTTCGGCGAGAAAGTCGTCGACGCCCGCCTCGGCCGCGATCGCAGCGGCGGTCAATCGGTTGTCGCCCGTGATCATGATCGTCTTGATTCCCA
>DASYKC010000138.1:0-26985 GCA_035995885.1 Caldimonas sp.
TGTCGAGCTTGAAGCGCAGCATCGTGCTCGCCGTGCCGGCGAGCAGCGCCGAGGTGCGGTCGAGGGCGACGACGCGGCCCTGCTTGAGCATCGCGATGCGCGAGCAGAGCGCCTCGGCCTCCTCGAGGTAGTGCGTCGTCAGGAGCACCGTGTGGCCTTCCTTGTTGAGGCGGGCGACGAACTGCCAGAGCGTCTGGCGCAGCTCGACGTCGACGCCGGCGGTCGGCTCGTCGAGGACGATCACCGGCGGCCGGTGCACGAGCGCCTGCGCGACCAGGACGCGCCGCTTCATGCCGCCCGAGAGCTGGCGCATGTTGGCGTCGCCCTTGTCGGCGAGGCCGAGGTTGGCGAGCAGCTCGTCGATCCAGGCGTCGTTGGCGTGGACGCCGAAGTAGCCGCCCTGGATGCGCAGCGCCTCGCGCACGGTGAAGAACGGATCGAAGACGAGCTCCTGCGGGACGACGCCGATCTTGCGGCGCGCCGCCGCGTAATCGCTGTAGACGTCGTGGCCGAGGACGGCGACGCGGCCCGCGCTCGCCCGCGCCAGGCCGGCGAGGATGCTGATCAGGGTCGTCTTGCCGGCGCCGTTCGGGCCGAGCAGGCCGAAGAACTCGCCCTCCTCGATGTCGAAGCTGACGTCGTCCAGGGCGCGAACGTCGCCGCGCGCCGAGGCGTACGTCTTGGCGACGTTGACGAAGGAGATGGCCGGCATGGAGGCGGCGATTGTAGGGAGCCGAACCGATGGGAGTCGCCGGGCGCCGGTGCTAGTGTGCTGTCCCCGAGACCCAGACCATGGCCACCCGAACGAAGAAACCGCGGCGCACCGCGGAGCGGATCCTCGACACCACGCTCGAGCTCTTCAACCGCTTCGGCGAGCCGAACGTCTCGACGACGCTGATCTCGGCCGAGCTCGGCATCAGCCCGGGCAACCTCTACTACCACTACCCGGCCAAGGAGGAGCTGATCACGCGGCTCTACGACCGCTACGACCTGGCGCTGACCGAGCTGCTGCGCGCCGCCGACGACGTCGCCGACGTCGAGGACGCCTGGCTCTTCTTCCACATGCTGTTCGAGCTGATGGGGTCGTACCGCTTCCTCTACCGCGACCTCAACGACCTGCTGTCCAACAACCGCAAGCTGGAAAGCCATTTCCAGTTCGTCCTGCAGCGAAAGACGCGCGCCGTCCAGGCCGTGCTCGACGGCATCGCCGCCGGCAGCGGCCTGTCGATCGCGGCGCGCGACGCCGAGCCGGTGGCGACGGCGATGGTCGTCGTCCTCACCTACTGGCTGAGCTTCGAGTACGTTCGCGATCCGCGCCGCGCGCTCGAGCCGGAGACGGCGAGCGCGGCGCTCTCGCGCGGCGCCTTCCACGTGCTCTGCCTGCTGCTGCCCTATCTCGATGAAGATCAGCGCGAGCACCTGCATTCGCTCGCGGCGCGCTACACGACGACCACCGGAGGAGACTGACCATGGCCAAGTGGATTGCCTTCGCGCACGACGCCGACGCGTACAGCTACGACGCCGCGACGCTGAAGAAGAAGTGGGCGCGCCTGCATGCCGGCGACGCCGAGCCGCAGCCCTTGGACGACAAGGTGCTCGCCGCCTGGCAGCACTTCCACGCCGGCGAGTTCCAGAAGGCGACCGAGGCCGGGCTGAAGCTGCACGCCGCCGGCGCGAGCGGGGCGATGACGGTGGCGAACAAGTCGCAGGCGATCTACGCGACCTACCTCGAAGGCAGCGAGAAGACCAAGCTCGCCCTCCTGCTCGAGGTCGCCGAGCGCGCCGGGCAGCGCGCCGAGGAGGATCCGAAGGAAGCCAACGCCTGGTACTGCATGGCCTACGCGCTCGGCCGGTACAGCCAGGGCATCAGCATCGCCAAGGCGCTCGCGCAGGGGCTCGGCGCCAAGGTGAAGAACGCGCTCGAGACGACGATCAGGCTCCAGCCCAGGCACGCCGACGCGCACATTGCCCTCGGCGCGTTCCACGCCGAGGTGATCGACAAGGTCGGCTCGCTGCTCGGCCGAACCCAGGGTGCGAGCAAGGACGCCGGCCTCGCCCACTACAAGACCGCGCTCAAGCTCAACCCGACGTCGGCGATCGCCATGATCGAATACGCCAACGGGCTCGTCATGCTCGAGGGCGACAAGCGGATGAAGGAAGCGACGAAACTCTACGAGGCCGCGGCGGCGTGCCAGCCGCTCGACGCGACCGAACGCCTCGACATCGAGATGGCCAAGGCCGAGCTCGAGGACTGAAACGAGAACCGATGCCGATGCGATCCCCGATCCTGCCGTTCCTGCTCGTTCTCGCCCTCGCAGGCTGCGCGAGCGGCCCGCCGTCCGCGTCCGCGCCATCAGCGGCCCCGGAGTCGCCGCCGGCGCCGCCGCCGACGCCGGCGCAGCAGCGCACCGCGGCCGCGTCGACGCTGGCGGTCGAGCGGCAATGGCTGGCCTCGTGGTTCAAGGGCACGCCGGTCGTCGTCGCCCAGCGCGCCGACGGCGCCGTCGTCGTCGACGTGCCGCGCGAGTTCTGCTTCGAGCGCGGCCACGATGCGGTCAAGCCGGCCCTCGCCGCGGTGCTCGACAAGGTCGCCCAGTCGCTGCGCCGCACGGCGATCGCCGAGCTGCACCTCATCGCCGCGCCGGGCGATCCCGGCGGCGACGCCGGCCTCGGCCTGCAGAGGGCGAGCCGCGTCCACGACTACCTGCGCGCCCGCGGCGTCTCGGCGGCGCGCCTGGCCAAGCCGTCGGCGACCGGCGGCGCCGCAGTACAGCTGCGCATCGAAGCGCCGCCGCCCCCCGCCTGAACGCGGGGGGCTTGCCGAGCGCGCTGAGCACGCGGATTGCCCGCCGCTGCCGACATGATGTCCTTGCCGCAGTCGCGCGCCGACGCACCGGGCAGCGCGCGGTCGCCGAGCGGCGACGACGCCCCGACCTCTCGCCCGTCGCTGCGCCGCAGCGTCGCCGCCGGGCTCGGCCTGGCCGCGATGCTGGCGGCGACGTCGGCGCTCGCGGCACGGCCGCACGCCGCGCCCAAGGCTTCGGCGCAGCGCAGTGCGATCGCCGCGGCCGCGGCGGCGCCCGGCGTCGCCGCGGGCGCGCTGCCGCCGGCCGTCGCGGCGATCCTGCGCAGCTCCGGCCTCTCGGCGAAAAGCTTCGCCTTCGACGTGCGGCCGGTCGACGGCACCGATTCCCGGCCGCTCCTGGCCTGGCACGCCGACGAGCAGTTCCTGCTCGCGTCGACGACCAAGGTCGTCACCTCGCTGGCCGCGCTCGACCTGCTCGGCCCGCAGCATCGCTGGCGCACGACCGCGTACGCCACCGGGCCGCTCGTCGGCGGCCGCCTTGCCGGCGACCTGGTCATCGTCGGCGGCCCGGTCGGCCTGACCGGCAACGAGCTGCGCCGCTGGTTCGCGCAGATGCGCGCCGAGGGCGTGCAGGCGGTCGCCGGCAACATCGTCCTCGACGACGTCGCGCTGCTGCACGAGCGCGATCCGAAGCAGGCGCGAACGACCGAGGCCGAGCGTGCGCCCGACGCGCCGATCGACGCGCGCACCTACAACCTCGGCAAGCTGCTGGTCTCGGTGAAGCCCGGCGCCGGCGAGCGTGCGGTCGTGTCGCTGAAGCCGCGGCCGGCCAACGTGCTCGTCGTCAACGACGTCTTCATGGGCGGCGGCTGCAGCGCCTGGGCGCGCTGGAAGACGCCCGACGAGATCGAATCGGGACCGCCGCTCCAGCTCTGGGTGCGCGGCCGCTGGAATGCAGAGTGCGGCAGCGACGACATCGCCTACGTCGCCCCGCCGGCCAAGCTCCGGCTCGAGCCCGAGCTGGGCAGCGCGCCGGCGCTGCCGATCGCCGCGCCGCGCATGGTCGCCGACCTCTGGGCCGAGGCCGGCGGGTCGCTCCGCGGTCACGTCGTCGAGCGCGACGTCGCGGCGCCGCGGCCGCGCGCCGCGCGCTGGTCGAGCGAGCTGCTGACGCCGGTCGGCGAGGTCTTGCGCGAGATGAACAAGACCAGCAACAACGAGGCGGCGCGCAACGTCCTGCTGTCGCTTGCGCCCGGCGGCGACGACGCCGGCGCCGGCGGCCTCAAGGTCGGCACGCTGAAAGCGGCGCAGGAACGCATGCGCGGCTGGCTGCGCACGCAGGGGCTCCATGACGGCGACATCACCGTCGTCCTCGGCTCGGGCCAGTCGCGCGCCGAGCGCGGCAGGCCGCGCGCGCTCGTCGAGCTGCTGCGCAACGCCTGGCGCGGCGCCGACTCGCAGGCGCTCGTCGATTCGCTGCCGATCGCCGGCGTCGACGGCACCCTCGTCCATCGCATGACGAGCGGCGCCGCGACCGGCCAGGCGTACCTGAAGACCGGAACGCTCTCCGACACGCGCGCGCTCGCCGGCTACGTGTGCGCGCGGAGCGGCCGCGTCTACGCGGTGTCGATGATCGTCACCGACCCTGCCGCAGCGAAGGGAACGCCGGCGCTCGACTCGCTCGTCGAGTGGGTCGCGAGGACCGGCTAGGCCGCGCCGTCGCGGCTAGGGCGCGGGCACGGCGGTGCGGTTGGCCGGAA
Organism: Caldimonas sp.; assembly: GCA_035995885.1. Lineage (GTDB taxonomy): Bacteria > Pseudomonadota > Gammaproteobacteria > Burkholderiales > Burkholderiaceae_C > Schlegelella_A. Next base: position 4,567 of record DASYKC010000138.1, read on the forward strand.
CGATCTGCGCCTGGTACGAGAACACTTCGCGGCTGCGCGGCGATACGGTCACCTTCAGCCAGTTGACGTCGTTCGTGCCGTTGGCCTGGTTGTCGCCGAAGGTCTCGACGCGGGTGAAGTTCTCGACGCGCCGGCCCGCGGCGTCGAGCAGGGGCTTGTCGATGCGGTGGTAGTGCGAGTCGCCGTGCACGTAGGCGACCGGCCTGCGGAACGCCACGACCTCGTCGCGCAACGCGCTCAGGTAGTCCTTGAAGCCGTCGGGCTGACCATCGGTCTCGGCGAGCGTCTTCGGGTCGCGCAAGGGCGCCCGCGTCGGGTCGCTCAGGTCCCAGCCGGGATTGGCCTGGGCGATGATCATCACCGCCACCGACTGGCGTGCCGCCGCGAAGCGGAACGACTCGCGCAGCCAGGCGATGTTGGCGGCGTTGCGCGCCGTGTACTCGGCGACGTCGGGCGCGGTGTCGCAGAGGTTGTTGCACGAGCCCTGCACGTTGAGGGTGAGGTAGGTCACGGCGCCGACATTCCATCGCCTGTTCTCGACGCACGCCGTGGCGCTGCCCTTGGCGTCGAGGCAGAGCGGCGCGGTCTGCACTTCCTGGCGCAGCCGCCGCTGGCCGAGGGAAAAAGGCGTGTTGAAGATCACCTGGCGCTCGTGATCGAGACGCTCGCGCGACGAGAAGCCGCCGTTCGCGGGCCGGTCGCAGTCGGTCCAGTCGTTGTCGCCCGGCGTCACCATCGCCGGCGCGCGCAGGGCGTCGAGGAAGCCGCGCATCTGCACGTACAGCGCATCGCTGCAGATCGTCGGCGTTGCCGAGCCGGGCGTTCCGTTGCCCGCCTTGAAGTCGCCGTCGTGGACGGTGAACGCGAGGTTCTGCCGATTCATGTCGGCGATCAGGTTCGGCACGCCGACCTGCGCCTGGACGTCCGAGTACGGCAAGTCGCCCCACAGCCCGATCGCATAGCTTTCGTCGCGATCGTGATGATCGTCCTCGTCGGCGAGCACGCTCGTCGCCATCAGCGAAGCGGCCAGCGCCGCGCCCGCCCATACCCATCTTCTCGTCCTGACTGCCATGAAGGTCCTCCCGTTGATTCGATGCCGACGAAGTCGACGTCGAGTCACTCTAGGCAGGCTCCTTGTCAGGAATGTGACGCGCAGGTTGGCGAGCGGCGATCTCGCGGCGCGCGCCGGCGCGCAATCCACCGGTCACTGCCAGGGCAGCATCATCATCAGCAGCAGCAGCTTGTCGAGCTCGGGCTCGAAGCGGTCGACGATCGCCTGCGGCCCGGCGCAGAGCGCCGCGTCGGTGACGAGGCCGAACTGGACGCCGCCGCCGTACGACAGGATGCTGACGCCGACGCCGATGTCGCCCGACGCCGGCACCCAGAACATCGTCTGGCGCAAGGTCGAGCCGCAGAATCTCAGCGGCACGGCGGGGCCGGGGACGTTGGTCATGACGGCGGTCGCCTTCTTCGCGAACAGGCCGAGGATCGCGTCCTGCACCGGCTGCACCATCTGGCCGGCGACCGCCAGCACCGCGAAGGCGAGGAGCGGCTGGTAGCTCGACTTGAGCTCGTTCATCCGCGCGCGCACGGCGAGGACGCGCTCGACCGGGTTCTCGATGCCGATCGGCAGCACCAGCGGCGCCAGGCCGAAGCGGTTGCCGAGCTGCCAGGCCTCGTCGAGCGGGCGCAGGTTGACCGGCACCATGGCGCGGATCTCCTTGCCGGCCGGGTCGTCGCCCTGGTCGCGCAGCCAGGCGCCGATCGCGCCGGCGACGGTGGCGAGCAGGACGTCGTTGACCGAGCCGCCGAGCGCGCGCCCGATCGCCTTGACCTCGGCCAGCGCGATCGGCTCGCCCCAGGCGACGCGCTTGTCGCCGCTCGGCTTGCCCTTGAGCAGCGTCGGCGAATCGTCGGCCATCAACGCCATCGCGGCGACGTCGCCCATCACCCTGGCGCCGACGCGCGCGCCGGCGATCGTTCCGGCGAGCCCTCGCTGCGGATCGGCGAGCACCTCGAGCGCGCGCGCGATGCCGGCCTCGGCGAGCGACGCCGCTTTCGCCGAGAGGCCGCCGAGCGGCTTGCGCACCGCGTCGGCGAGCCAGTCGGTGCCGTCGTCGCCGTTCTTCGCGCCGCGCTCGCGCCGCGGCGGCTCGCTGCCGCCGTCGGTGATCGCCATCATCACCGAGATGAGGGCGATGCCGTCGCCGATGCAATGGTGGACGCGCGCGACCAGGGCGCTGCCGCCCTCGTAGCCGTCGATCAGGTGGAACTGCCAGAGCGGCCGCTTCGGATCGAGCGGCTCGCTCGCCAGCGCGCCGACGCGCGCCTGCAGCGCGGCGCGCTCGCTCTGGCCCGGCTCGCGAACGAGCGTGTCGCGGACAACGTGGCGATGGATGTCGAAGGCGCCGTCGTCGCACCAGCTCGCGCCGCCCGAATCGCGGACGACGACGTGGCGGAAGCGCTCGTAGCGAAGCAGCTTCGTCGCGACGCGCCGGCAGAGCGTTTCGTAGTCGATCGCCGGCGTCAGCAGCCAGACGCCGACGATCATCATCAGGTTGACGTCGTTGTCCATGCGCAGCCACGCGGTGTCGACGCGCGACATTCGCTCGCGCGTGGCGGCAGGAGGCTTCGTCGTCATTGGCGGCGTGGCGGCATCGTCGTCGAGGGGTCGTCAAGATGCTGGCTAAGATGGGTGCAGTCAATCGCGACTTTCACTACGACTCACGAAGGAGACACCATGGCCGACCTCCAGGCGCAGTTCGAGCAAGCCGTCATCGACTCGAAGAGCCTCGACGAGAAGCCCGACAACATGACGCTGCTCAAGCTCTACGCGCTCTACAAGCAGTCGTCGAGCGGCGATGCCGACGGCAAGCGGCCGGGCTTCGGCGACATGGTCGGCCGCGCCAAGTGGGACGCGTGGAACGGCCTGGCGGGCAAGTCGAGCGACGAGGCGAAGCAGGAGTACGTCGACCTGGTCGAATCGCTGAAGTGACTTCGGCGGCGCCGCCGCCGAAGTCATCCTGAGCGAAGCGAAGGCTCTCGCCGGGCGGACTCGGCCCTCCGCCGAATCAGCCCGACGGCTTCCTCTTCAATTTCGCCTTCTTCGCGCTCGCAATGAGCGAATCGACGTATTCCTCGATCTCGCTCTCGATCCTCGTCCGGAACGCGCCGAGCAGCAGGCCGAGCCGCGCCGTCAGGTCGAAGGCGTCGGCGTCGACGACGAGGCGGCCGTCGACGCCCGCGCGCGTGAACTCGACGACGTCGCTCGTCTTGCCTTCGATCACGGTGCATTCCATGGCGAACTTCGCCTCGGCCGCCTCGGCCCATTGCCACGCCATCTTGCGCGCCTTGGCGAGACCGAGGCCGTGCTCGCGGTGGATGTGGATGTCGGCCATGCGGGCTCCCGATGTCGGATGAATGGCGGCGCGCGCGAGCTTAGCGCTCGAGCGCCGCGCGCCGCTCGGCCGGCGCCAGCGCGGCGATGCGCCTGACCTCGGCGTAGAAGCGCGGGAAGTCGCGGCCTTCGCGCTGGTACAGCTTCTCGAACGCCGGCACCAGCGCGGTGTAGCTGGCGAGGACGCCGAAGGCGGCGTTGTTGGCCTGAGCGAACCAGGCGTCGTAGCTGGCGTAGCCGTTCCAGCGCGTCGCCTTCAGCGTCGCGTAGTCGGCGCGCAGGCGATCGAGGAGCGCGGCTTTTCCGGCGCGCTTGGCCGCGTCGCTGTGCGGGCTGGCGTAGAGAAGTGCGAGCTCGTCGCGATAGCGCGTCGTCAGCGCGTGGAAATCGGCGCGGCGCTTTTCGCTGACGTCGTAGTCGATCCGTGCCTGCGGCGCGGCGCGCTCGGCGAGCCAGCGCTCGGCGCCGATCTTCTCGACCGTGCTCGCGAACGATTCATTGAAGAGCGTGTCGCCCGGCGCGAACGCGACCTGGTGCGCGAGCTCGTGGAAGACGAGCCGCGCGAGCTCGCCTTCGGGATAGCCGATGAAGGTGTTGAGAAGCGGGTCGGCGAGCCAGCCGCCGGTCGGCAGGCGGCCGAGCGTCGAGTACGCCGGCACCGGGTAGACGGCGACGTCGAGGCGCTCGCCGCGCAGCTCGGCGGCGAGCGCGTCGGCGTGCGCCTGGTCGTAGTAGCCGCGGTAGCCGACGCAGCCGACGACCGCGAAGCACCAGGTCTTGGGCTGCAGCGAGAGCTCCGGCGCGGCGACGACGTTCCACACCGCCGCCGGCCGATGCAGATCGGCGTAGCGGCGATAGCTCGCGTTGTCGGGCTCGCCGAGCTCGCTGACGGCGTAGTCGCGGATCCGTTGCGAGAGCGCGAGGCGCTCCTTCAACGCCGCGCTCGTCGATGGATCGTCGAGCCACTGCGACACCGGCCGCGCCGCCTGCAGCAGCTCGAGGTGGCCGGTCACCGAGCGCGCGTAGTAGCCGGCGGTGCTGCATCCCGAGGTGAGGCACAGCGTCGTGCCGGCGACGAGCAGCGTCGCCGCGATGCCGCCGATTGCCCAGGCCACGACGCGCGCGCCGCGCTTCACGCCGCGGCCGAGACGGCGGCAGCCTCGACCTCGACCAGGCAGTCGTAGAAGCTCGGCGCGCGGCCGATGTCGGTGAGGCGCTGGTGCGTCAGCTCGTTGCCGTTCTTGCCGTCGGCGGCGAGCTTCTTCCACCAGACGCCGAGGCCGTTGACGACGCCCGGCCGCGCCCGCGCGCCGACGACGGCCCGGCAGACGATGCTGCCGCGATCGTTGAAGATGCGCACGCGCTGGCCCGAGACGATGCCGCGCGCGCCGGCGTCGGCCGCCGAGATCTCGAGCACCGGCTCGCCCTCGATCGCGCGCAGGCTGGCGACGTTGACGAAGCTCGAGTTGAGGAAGTTGCGCGCCGGCGGCGAGATCATCGCCAGCGGGAACCGCCTGGCGAGCTCCGGGCTGCTCGTTGCCGATTCGTAGTTGGCGACGTGGTCGGCGACGCCGAGGCCGGGAACGTCGACGCGGCACTTGCCGTTCGCGGTCGGAAAGCCGCCTTCAGCGAACGGCGCGGCGGCGATCTTCAGCTTGACCCAGCCGTTGGCGCGCAGGTCGGCGAAGTCGACGCCGCCCCGGGCCGCCGGGCGAAAGGCGATCCGCGCCAGGGTCTCGTCGTCGTCGCGAAAGCACGGTGCGTCGAAGCCCATCCGCGCCGCCAGCTCGCGAAAGATCTGCGTGTTCGCCTTGGCCTCGCCGAGCGGCGCGATCGCCGCCTCGTTGATCAGCGCGTAGGTGTGGCCGTAACTCGTGTGGATGTCGAGGTGCTCAAGCTGCGTCGTCGCCGGCAGCACGTAGTCGGCATGGTCGGCGGTGTCGGTGAGGAAGTGCTCGAGCACGACCGTGAACAGGTCCTCGCGCGCGAAGCCGCGCGCGACCCGGGTCGAATCGGGAGCGACCGCGACCGGGTTGCTGTTGTAGACGACGAGCGCCTCGATCTTCGGGCCGAACGGCGTGCCGTCGGCGCGCAGCTCGCCGCCGCCTCGGAGCAGGTCGTCGCCGATCGTGCTCATGTTGATCGTCCGCGGTGTCCGGCCGGCGAGCAGGTCGCGACGCTGCAGCGCGGCGTCGTCGCGCGCCGACGCGAACCAGCCCGATGCCGAGAGCAGGAGGCCGCCGGAAGGCTCGCGCCAGGCGCCGACGAGGCACGGCAGCAGCGCGATCAGGCGCGTCGCGCTGCCGCCGCCGCGGACGCGCTGCATGCCGTAGTTGAGGCGGATCGCCGCCGGCTTGATCGTGCCGTAGTCGCGCGCCAGCGATCGCACCTGCGCGGCGTCGATGCCGCACACCGCGGCGACGCGCTCCGGCGGCCATTCGAGCGCGCGCTCGCGCAACGCCGGCCAGCCGTCGACGTGGCGATCGATGTAGTCGTGGTCGAGCCAGTCGTGGGCGATCAGCTCGTGCATCACGCCGAGGGCGAGCGCGCCGTCGCTGCCGGGCAGGACGGCGAGGTGCTCGTGGCACTTCTCGGCCGTGTCGGTGCGGCGCGGGTCGATGCAGATGAGCCTGGCGCCGGCGCGCCTGGCCTGCAGCACATGGGTCCAGAAGTGCAGGTTCGAGGTGATCGAGTTGCTGCCCCAGATGACGATCAGGCGGCTCTCGGCGAAATGCTCGACGTGCATGCCGACCTTGGCGCCGTAGGTCGCGGCGAGCGCCTCGCCGCCGGCCGAGGAGCAGATCGTCCGGTCGAGGAGCGATGCGCCGAGCTGGTGGAAGAAGCGCGCGGCCATGCTCTCGCCCTGTACCAGGCCCATCGTGCCGCCATAGCTGTAGGGAACGATCGCTTCGGCGTTGGCGCCGTCCGGGCCCGCGATGGCCGTCAGCCGCGCCGCGATGTCGTCGAGCGCATCCTCCCAGCTGACCGGAACGAAGCGGCCGCTGCCTTTCGGACCGACCCGCTTCAGCGGCCGCAGCACGCGCTCGGCGTGGTATGTGCGCTCGGGGTAGCGCGAGACCTTGGTGCAGAGCGCGCCGTGCGTCGGCGGATGGTCGGGATCGCCGTGGACGCGGATCGCCCGGCCGTCGGCGACGGTGACGAGCATCGCGCAGGTATCCGGGCAGTCATGCGGACAGGCGGCTCGGACGACGGCGGTGGTCAAAATGGAAACCTCCGCGCTTCGCGCTGCGGTATTCGTCTTGGGAGCGGCCCGGCGACTCATGGCGAAACTATGGCATAGCGCCTGCGGGGGTCAGGGGGGCACGGGTAAACTGGCCGCGCAGGAGCCTGTCATGCAAGTCATCGAATCCATCCTCGCCGACGCGGCGCAGATCGCCGCGATCCGGCGCGACCTCCACGCCCACCCCGAGCTCTGCTTCGAGGAGAAGCGCACCGCCGACGTCATCGCCGCGCAGCTCACATCGTGGGGCATCCCGATCCACCGCGGCCTCGGCAAGACCGGCATCGTCGCGATCCTGAAGAACGGCACGAGCGATCGCGCCGTGGGCCTGCGCGCCGACATGGACGCGCTGCCGATCACCGAGCACAACACCTTCGAGCACAAGAGCACGCACGCCGGCAAGATGCACGCGTGCGGCCACGACGGCCACACGGCGATGCTGCTCGCCGCCGCCAAGCACTTCTCGAAGCACCGCAACTACGACGGCACGGTCTACCTCATCTTCCAGCCGGCCGAAGAAGGCGGCGGCGGCGCGCGCGAGATGATGAAGGACGGCCTGTTCGAGAAGTTCCCGATGGAAGCCGTCTTCGGCGCGCACAACTGGCCGGGCCTGAGGGCGGGCCAGTTCGCGCTCAAGTCGGGGCCGGCATTCGCATCGAGCAACGAGTTCAGGATCACGATCCGCGGCAAGGGCTCGCATGCGGCGATGCCGCACAACGGCATCGATCCGGTGCCGGTCGCCTGCCAGATCGTCAGCGCCTTGCAGACGATCATCACCCGCAACAAGCGGCCGATCGATGCCGGCGTGATCTCGGTGACGATGATCCACACCGGCGAGGCGACCAACGTCGTCCCCGACAGCTGCGAGATGCAGGGCACGGTGCGAACGTTCACGCTCGAGGTCCTCGACCTGATCGAGAAGCGCATGAAGGAGATCGCCGAGCACACGTGTGCCGCGTTCGGCGCCGAGTGCGAGTTCCACTTCAGGCGCAACTACCCGCCGACGATCAACCACCCGGCCGAGACCGAGTTCGCGCGCCGCGTCATGACCGAGATGGTCGGCGCCGACAACGTGATCGAGTTCGAGCCGACGATGGGCGCCGAGGACTTCAGCTACTACCTGCTCGAAAAGCCCGGCTGCTACTTCCTGATCGGCAACGGCGACGGCACGCACCGCGAGATGGGCCACGGCATGGGCCCGTGCATGCTGCACAACCCCAGCTACGACTTCAACGACGAGCTGATCCCGCTCGGCGGATCGCTGTGGGTGCGGATGGCCGAAGCCTGGCTCGCCGCGCCGCAACGCTGAGCCGATGAGCGATCCCGGCGCGCCGGCCGAGCGCCGGGCCGTCCCGCGGCCGGAGCTGCCCGCGCGTGCGGCGGGCGCCGAAAGCGCCGGCCCGGCACGCCATTTCGCGCAGAGCTACGCCGAGGCGCGCGACAAGTTCTTCGCCGCGGCCCGCTCCTGCGGCCTCGGCGTCGAGAGCCACGTCCATCCGCGCGCCGGCCGCGACGGCGAGATGCTGGCGATGGACGTCGCCCGCGACGGGCCGATGAACGCGAAGTCGCTCCTCGTCGTCAGCAGCGCCTGCCACGGCGTCGAGGGCTTCTGCGGCTCGGGCGTCCAGGTGGCGCTGCTGGGCGACCCCGCCTGGCACCAGTCGGCGCACGACGCCGGCGTCGCCGTGCTCTACGTCCACGGCCTGAACCCCTACGGCTTCTCGTGGTGGCGGCGGACGACGCACGAGAACGTCGACCTGAACCGCAACTTCCGCGACTTCGCCGCCGCGGCGCCGGCGAACGACGGCTACGACCGCCTCGCGGCGACGATCGTCCCCGAGACCTGGCCCGCCGACGCAGCGACCGAGGCGGCGCTCCAGCGCTTCGTCGCCGAGCACGGCGAGCGCGCCTTGCAGCAGACCGTCTCCGGCGGCCAGTACCGCCATCCCGACGGTCTCTTCTACGGCGGCAACGAGCCGACCTGGAGCCACGCGACGCTGCGCCAGGTGCTGCGCCAGCACGGCAGCCGCTGCGACCGGCTCGCCTGGATCGACCTGCACACCGGCCTCGGCCCGAACGGTCACGGCGAGCGCATCTTCGCCTGCCGCGACGACGCCGCGGCGTACGCGCGCGCGAAGGCGTGGTGGGGCGACGTGACCTCGATCTACGACGGCTCGTCGACGTCGGCCATGCTCACCGGCATGATGTGGCTCGCCGCGTACGAGGAATGCAGCCAGGCCGAGTACACCGGCGTCGCCCTCGAGTACGGCACCCGGCCGCAGGCCGAGGTGATGCTCGCCCTGCGCGCAGACCAGTGGCTCGAGAATCATCCCGAAGCCGACGATGCGACACGGCGCGCGATCAAGCGCCAGGTCCGCGACGCCTTCTACACCGACAGCGACGACTGGAAGGCGCGGATCGTCGCCCAGGCCGTCGATGCCGCCTACGGCGCGGTGCGCGGCCTGAGCGCGACGGCGTAGCCGCCATGCCGTTCGCCGGTCCGGGCGACCATGGCTTCGCCGCGGCGGCGCGCGGCGGGTCGCAAGCGCGCCACCCGCGCGGCACGCTCGCGGCGACGATCCTCGGCTCGAGCCTGGCCTTCATCGACGGCTCGGTCGTCAACGTCGGCCTGCCGGCGATCGAACGCGACCTCGCGTCTTCGGGCGCCAGCGGCGCGTCGATCGGCTGGCTCATCAACGCCTACCTCCTGCCGCTCGGCGCGCTCATCCTGCTCGGCGGCGTCGCCGCCGATCGCTACGGCAGGAAGCGGATCTTCCTCGCCGGCATGGCGATCTTTACCGCCGCCTCGGTCGCCTGCGCGCTGGCGCCGGGCTTCGGCTGGCTGCTCGCGGCGCGCGCGGTGCAAGGCGTCGGTGCCGCCTTCCTCATGCCGGCGAGCCTGGCCCTGCTCGGCGCCGCCTTCAGCGGCGAGGCGCGCGGCCGCGCCGTCGGCACCTGGGCAGCGGCCGGGGCGATCACCGGCGCTCTCGGGCCGCTCGCCGGCGGCTGGCTCATCGATGCGGTCGGCTGGCGTTCGATCTTCCTCGTCAACCTGCCGATCGCCGCCGTCGCCGCGTGGCTCGGCTGGCGCCAGGTCGACGAGAGTCGCGGCGACGAGGCGGCGCCGCTCGACGTCGTCGGCGCCGTCCTCGCGACGGCGGGCCTCAGCCTGGCGACCTACGGACTGACCGTGCTCGCCGCGCGCGGCGCTTCGCCCGCCGGCGCCAGCGGCAGCGCCGCGCTCGCGTTGGCGACGCTCGCCGCCGGCAGCGCAGCGCTCGTCGCCTTCGTCGTCGTCGAAGCGCGTCTCGGCCGGCGCGCGATGCTGCCGCTCGCGCTCTTCGGCACGCGCAGCTTCGTCGGCGTCACCGTCCTGACGCTCTGCCTCTACGCCGCGCTCGGCGGCATGATCGTCCTGCTGCCCTACCTGCTCATCCGCAGCGCCGGCTGGTCCGCGACTGCCGCCGGCGCGGCGCTGCTGCCGCTCTCGGTGGCGATGGGCCTCGGCTCGCGCGCTGCCGGGCGGCTCGCCGAGCACGTCGGCGCGCGCCGGCTGCTCAGCGTCGGGCCGCTGATCGTCGCAGCCGGCTTCGCCCTCCTCCTTCGCGTCGGCGCCGGCCGCATCGATTACGTCGCCGACCTGCTGCCGGCGCTCGCGGTCATCGCCTGCGGCCTCACACTCAGCGTCGCGCCCTTGACGGCGGCGGTAATGAACGCCGTCGATCCGGCCCACGTCGGCTCGGCGTCGGGCGTCAACAACGCGACCGCGCGCGTCGCCGGCCTGCTCGCGACCGCGCTGCTCGGCTACGTCCTCGCCGGCGACGCGTCGGGGCCGAATTTCATCGCCCGCTTCGACGGCGCCGCGATCGTCGGCGCGCTGCTCGCGCTCGGCGCCGGCATCGCCGCCTTCGCCCTGATCGCGCCCGACGTCAGCGGATCACGCGATCGGCCCGCACCAGCACCGACTGCGGCACGTGCAGGCCGAGGGCGTCGGCGGTCCTGAGGTTGACGATCGTCTCGATCGTCGTCGGCTGTTCGATCGGCAGGTCGGCCGGGCGGGCGCCGCGCAGGACGCGATCGACGTAGTAGGCGAGGCGCCGGTACGAATCGGCCAGGCGCGGCCCGTGCGTGCAGAGCGCGCCCGCCTCGGCGAAGACCGGCCAGCTCGAGACGACCGGGATGCGCTGATCCATCGCGAAGGCGAGGATGCCGGCGCGGTTCTGCACCGTGAAGCTGTCGGCGAGGAGCGAGATCGCCTGCGCCTTGTCGGCGGCCATCTTCGCGTACGCGGCAGTCAGCTCGTCGGCGGTGCGCGCCGGGACGTGGCGGACGTCGAAGCCGATGCGACCCGCGGTCGCCTCGGAGTTCGCGCGCTCGCCCTGCTCGCCGGGATAGGCGGGGTTGGCGAGCAGCGCGACGCGGCGGATGTGGGGCGCCATCTCGCGCAGCAGCTCGAGGCGCTTGCCGTTCAGCTCGGCCGCCATGTAGGTGAGCCCGGTCATGTTCGCGTTCGGCCGGGCCAGGCTCTCGGCGAGCCCGGCGACGACCGGGTCGGCGCTGTAGGCGTAGACGACCGGCACCGCCAGCTTCATCGCCTTGAGCTCGAGCACCGCCTCGCCCTGCGCGACGATCAGGTCGACCGGCAGGCGGACGAGCTCGTCGGCGAGCGCGGCGACCTTGCCGGCGTCGTCGTCGCCGTAGCGGAAGTCGATCGTCAGGTTGCGGCCCTCGACGAAGCCGAAGTCGGCGAGCGCGGCGCGAAACGCCTGCACGAAGGGAACCAGGCTCGCCGGCCGCTGCGCCGTCAGCCAGCCGATGCGCGCGGCGCGCGGCGGTGCCGCGGCGGTCAAGGGATAGCGCGCGCCGGCGATGCCGGGCAGCGCCGCCGCCGCGACCGCGGCCGTCGTCATCAGGAGCTGGCGTCTTCTCATGTCGTGCCTCCGGTCCCGCGAGCACGCGACGCGTCGCGAGCGCCGCCCGCGACGAAGCGCAGCCCACTCTAGCCGATCGGTTCGCCGCGATCGACGATGCGAAACGCCGGCACCGGGCGATGAAATCCCTTCAACGCGAGCTCGCCCGCGGGCTCGGTCGCGAGCGCGTCGTCGAGCGATGAGCGGACGCGCTGCGATACCAGCGTCTCGCCGCCGCGCGCCTCGCCGCAGAGCCGCGCGGCCAGGTTGGTGACGGTGCCGATCGCGCCGTAGTCGATCCGGCCCGGAAAGCCGATGCTGCCGATCGTCGCGAAGCCCTGGGCGATGCCGACGCCCATCGCCAGCTCGTAGCCGCGCCGCGCCCAGCCGGTGGCGAGGCGGGCGACCTCGCGCTGCATCGCCAGCGCCATGCGCGCCGCCCGCGCCGCGGGATCGGCAACCGTCACCGGGTCGTTGAAGAAGACCATGATGCCGTCGCCGGTGAAGCGCTCGAGCGTTCCCTCGTGGGCGAGAACGAGCGCGCCGACCGCGGCGTGGTACTCGCCGAGCACCGCCATCACGTCTTCCGGGTCGGCGGTCTCGGTGAACGCGGTGAAGCCGCGCAGGTCGAGGAAGACGACAGTGATCTCGCGCCGGTGGCTCTTCAGCGGATCGTCGGCGCCGCCGGCGACGATCAGCTCGGCGAGCTGCGGCGAGAAGAATCGCTTCAGCCGGCTCACCTTCTCGAGCTGCTGCACGCCGTCGGCGACGCGCCGCTCGAGGGTTCGATTGAGCTCGGCGAGCTCGTGGCGCTGCTGCAACAGCTCGTCGTAGAGCGACTTGATGCGCAGCAGCGAGCGCACCCGCGCGAGCAGCTCGGCCTGGCTCACCGGCTTGCTGAGGAAGTCGTCGGCGCCGGCGTCGAGGCCCTTGGCGCGCTCCTCGGCGGGATCGAGTGCGGTGACGAGGACGACCGGCAGCATCGCCAGCGCCGGGTCGGCGCGGATCGCGCGGCAGACGTCGTAGCCGCTCATGCCGGGCATCATCACGTCGAGGAGGACGAGGTCGGGCCGCTCGGCGGCGAGCAGCGCCAGCGCCTCGGCGCCCGAGGTCGCCGTGCACGTGGCGTAGCCCTTCGCCCCGAGCAGGTCGGCGAGCAGCTTGACGTTCAGCGCGACGTCGTCGACGACGAGAACCTTGGCCGTCGCCTTGGCCCTCGTGGCCGCGGATGCGGATGCGCTTGCCGTCATCGCGCCCTTCGCCCCTGGGCCAGGAAGCGCTGCACGGTGTCGAGGAAGTGCTTCAGGTTGATCGGCTTGCTGACGAAGGCATCGAAGCCCGAGGTGACGATCTTCTGCTTGTCGTCGGGCATCACCGACGCCGAGACGGCGACGACCGCGATCGCGTCGAGCGAGGCGTCTGCGCGGATCCGGCGCAGCGCCTCGATGCCGTCGATGTCGGGCAGCTGGATGTCCATCAGGATCAGGTCGGGCCGGCGCTCGACCGCCAGGCGGACGCCGTCGCCGCCGGTCGTCGCCTCGATCGTCGCGTGGCCGTTGTGGCGCAGGATGTCGCGGACGAGCTTCATGTTCTTCTCGTTGTCCTCGACGATCAGGATCGTTTTCATCGCCCAGCCCTCGCGTTGACGTCGGTCCCGGTCAGACCGCCTCGACGATCCGCTCGGGAAGAATAAAGGCAAAGGTCGAGCCGCGGCCGGGCGCGCTCTCGACCCGCATCGTGCCGCCGTGCAGCTCGACGAAGCGCTTGGCGAGCGAGAGGCCGAGGCCGGTGCCTTCCGACTTCCTCAGGTAGTCGCCGCCGGCCTGGCGGAATTCCTCGAACACCAGCGCCTGCTGATCCGCGGCGATGCCGACGCCGGTGTCGACGACGGCGATCTCGACCGCGTTCTCGAGCCGGCGCGCGCGCAGCGTGATGCGGCCGCCGGCGGGCGTGAACTTGACTGCGTTCGACAGCAGGTTGATCACGACCTGCTTCAGCTTCCTGACGTCGGCGACCCAGTCGCCGAGGCCGTCCTCGACCTCGAGCGCCAGCACCAGGCCCTGCCGGCTGGCGCGCTCGCGGACCAGCGTCGTGCAGTTGTCGAGCAGCATCGGCAGGCTCGTCGTCGCCAGGTCGAGCTCCATGCGGCCGGCCTCGATCTTCGACAGGTCGAGGATGTCGTTGATGAGCGAGAGCAGGTGGTGGCCCGAGGAGTGGATGTCGAGCAGGTACTCGAGCTGCTTGTCGTTGACCGCGCCGAACATCTTCTCTGAGAGCACCTCGGAGAAGCCGATGATCGCGTTGAGCGGCGTGCGCAGCTCGTGCGACATGTTGGCGAGGAACTCCGACTTGTGCTTGTTGGCCATCTCGAGCTCGCGGCTCTTGGCCTGGATCTCGTTGAACAGGCGCGAGTTCTGGATCGCGATCACGGCCTGGTCGGCGAAGGTCTTGAGCAGCGCCAGCTCCTTCTCGCTGAAGGGTGCCGGCGGGCTGCGCGAGACCTGGATGGCGCCGACGCCGCGCCCTTCCCACAGCATCGGCGCGAACGCGATCGAGAAGCTGCCGTTCTTCGCGGCGATGCGAAGCAGGGGCTTCGGCACGCCTTCGTCGGCGAGGACGTCGGCGAAGTGGACGACGCGGCGCTCGCGGATCGCGATCTCGGTCGACGTCCCCTCGAGCGGCCGCGGGAACTCGCCGGCGACCGAGCGGACGATGTCGAGGGTGTCGGCGGTCTCGCGAAATCCGCCCGAGCGCAGCAGCCCGTCGTCGCCGACCAGGTAGATGCCGAGGCCGCTCGCCGCGAAGAGACGCTCGCAGCTGTCGAGGATCTCGTCGAACACCGGCTGGGTGTCGGCGACCGAGCTGCTGATGACCTGCAGCACCTCGGCCGTCGCCGTCTGCTGCTCGAGCGCCTCCGTCGTCTCGCTCAGCAGGCGCACGTTCTCGATCGCGATCACCGCCTGGTCGGCGAAGGTCTTGAGCAGGTCGGCCTGGCGCTGCGGCGTCTCGCCGGGCTCGGGCCAGGCGACGACGATCGCGCCGATCGGCTGGCCGTCCTTCAGCAAGGGCGCGCCGATCATGCGCCGCCAGTGGCCGACGCCGGCCGCCTGCTGGTCGTATCCGGGGTCGTTGAACGCGTCCGCTTCGCTCTGGACCTCGCCCGACAGGATGACCCGGCCGCTCATCATCAGCGGGTTGGGCGGGCCGGGATAGAAGCGACGCGCATCGGCGACCGCTTCGGCCGGCCAGTTGCGCGTCGCCGCCAGGTGGACGAGCCGGCCGTCGAAGCGCAGGACCGCCGACACCGGGCTGCCGAACAGGCGCTCGGCGCTCTCGAGGATGGCCTCGAATACCGGCGCGACGTCGGTCGGCGACTGGCTGATGACGCGCAGCACGTCGCTGATCGCGGTCTGGTAGTCGAGCGCCTCGCTCAGCTCGCCGGTTCGCATCTCGACCTTGTGCAGGGCGTCGCGCGTCTCGTTGAAGAGGCGCGCGTTCTGGATCGCGATCACCGCCTGGTCGGCGAAGGTGCGCAGCAGGCCGAGCTCGTTGTCGGTGAATCCGGTCGTCGGCTGCCGCGTCACGTAGAGCGTGCCGAGGGCGCGCCCCTCCCAGACCATCGGCGCGAACGCCTGCGAATAGCTGCCGATGCCGATCAGCTCGGCGACGGCGCGGATGCCGGCCGGAACGTCGGCATCGGCGAGCACGTCCTTGAAATGGAGCAGGTGGCGTTCGAGGATGCTTGCCTCGAAGTCCGCCGCGATCGGCGACGGGAACAGCGCCTCGAGCCGATCGCGAGCGTGGCCGCGATGGGCGCCGAGGTGCAGCCGGTCGTCCGGGCCGATCAGGAGGATGCCCTGCTCGGAGCTCGCGAACAGGTGATTGCAGCTCTCGAGGATCTTCTCGAACACCGGCGCGCTGTCGGCGATCGAGCCGCTGATCGCGCCGAGCACTTCGGCGGTCGCCGTCTGCTGCTGCAGCGCCTCCTTGGTCTCGTTGAACAGGCGCACGTTCTCGATCGCGATCAGCGCCTGGTCGGCGAAGGTCTCGACGAGGCGGATCTCGCCGGTCGAGAACGGCTTGACCTGCGCGCGCAGGACGGCGATGACGCCGACGACCCGGCCGTCGCGCAGCATCGGCACCGCCAGGATCGTGTGGAAGTCGTGGCGCGACTGGCTCGAGCGCGAATCGGGGTAACGCGAATCGACGAGCGGCGCGACGTCGTCGACGTGGACCGTGCGCGCCTCGACGAACGCCTGGCCGACGACCGACGTGCTCTTCAGCGGCAGCAGATCGCCGCGGCCCGATTCGCTGCCGTCGTCGCGCTTGTAGGCGGTCAGCGCGCGCAGGTGATCGCCTTCGACGAGCCAGACCCGGCTGCCGTGGGCGCGGCAGAGGATGCGCGAGCGCTCGGCGACGGCGTCGAGGATCGGCTGGACGTCGTCGGGCGAGCTGCTGATGACCTTCAGGATCTCGGCCGTCGCGGTCTGGTACTCGAGCGCCTCGGTCAGCTCGGCGGTGCGCTGCTCGACCTTGCGCTCGAGCCCGGCGTACGACTCGCGCAGCTGGCCGCTCATGCGGTTGAACTGCTCGGCCAGCCCCTCGAGCTCGTCGCCGGTGCGGACCTCGATGTGGCGATCGAGATCGCCGGCGCCGATCTGCGCCGCGCCTTCCTGCAGCGCGCGCAGCGGCCGGACCAGGGCGCGGGCGAGGAAGAAGCTCGCCGCGATCGAGATCAGGAGCGCGGCGACGAGAAGCAGCGAAGTGCGCTGCAGGGTCGCGTAGAGCGGCCCCATCGCCTCGACCCGCGGCGTCTCGACGAACACCGTCCAGTGCAGCGTCGGGATCGGCTCGTGCGCGGAAAAGACCTCCTCTCCCTGGAGATCGCGGCCGAGCGGCGACTGCTCGCCCGCCGGCCGGCCGAGCGCGGCCACTTGCGGCAGCGCCTTCAGGTCCGACTTCTTGAGCACCAGGCTGATGTCGGGATGGGCGATCAGGACGCCGTCGGCATCGACGACGTAGGCGATGCCGGCGGCGCCGATCTTGATTCGCGAGACGACGTCCCAGACGAACTTCAGGTTGACCTCGGCCGCGGTCACGCCGCCGCCGCTGCCGGCCGGGCGCGCGATCGTCATGTAGGGCTCGGTGCCCTTCCTGAAATAGACCGGGCCGTAGTAGGTGCCGCCCTTCGAGGCGACGCGGAACTTCTCCTCCCGCGCCATGTCGGTGCCGCTGCCGATCGCGTCCATCGCCAGGCGCGAGATGCGCAGCTGCTCGCGGCCGTTCGGATCGATCCAGGCGACTTCGGTGATCGCCGGCGCCTGGCGCTGCAGCTTCAGGTACTCGATGCGGCGCTGCTCGAGCGCGTCGCCGTCGCCGTCGGCGCGCGGCAGCGCCGTCCAGCTGAGCTGGTGCTCGATCGCGAGCACGTACTGCTCGATCCGGGTCGCCGCGCTCTGCGCCTTCTCGATCTGCAGCGCGACCAGGTGCGCCTCGCTCTCGCGCCACGAGAAGTAGATGCCGATCGCGCCGCTCGCGATCAGCATGGCGCCGACCAGCGTGATGATCAGCAGCGCGTATTTGGGAAAGAGGCGCCAGCGCCGCGTCATCCGACCAGCCGCCGGATCAGGCCGCGGGTCGAGGCGTCGAGCCCGGGCGGCACCGCGGCGCCGGCGTCGAGCAGCGGCAGCAGCGCGTTGCCGAGCACCTTGCCGAGCTCGACGCCCCACTGGTCGAAGCTGTCGATGCCCCAGATCGCGCCGGAGGTGAAGACGCGGTGCTCGTAGAGCGCGAGCAGCGCACCGAGCGAGAGCGGCGTCAGGCGATCGAGCAGCAGCGTCGTGCTCGGCCGGTTGCCGGGAAAGTCGCGGTGCGGCTCGCTCGCGCTCGCCCGGCCCAGCATCAGCGCCTGGCTCTGCGCCAGGCCGTTGGCGAGCAGCAGCCGGTGCTGGCGCGCGATCCGGTCGGGCGCGATGCCGCTCGCGACCGCGCTCGATTCCTTGAGCAGGATGAGCTCGACCGGGACCACGTCGCTGCCCTGATGCAGCATCTGGAAATAGGCGTGCTGCGCGTTCGTCCCCGGCTCGCCCCAGACGACCGGGCTGGTCGCGAACGGCAGCGGCGCGCCGGCGCGGTCGACGCGCTTGCCGTTGCTCTCCATCTCGAGCTGCTGCAGGTACGCGGGCAACCGCTGCAGCGCCTGCGCGTACGGGGCGATGCAGCGGCTCGTGAAGCCGTGGAAATTGCGGTACCAGACGTCGACCAGGCCGAGCAGGATCGGCAGGTTGCGCTCGACCGGCGCCTGCGCGAAGTGCTCGTCCATCGCGCGCGCGCCGGCGAGCAGCTCGCGAAACCGATCGGCGCCGATCGCGATCGCCAGCGGCAGGCCGATCGCCGACCAGAGCGAGTAGCGGCCGCCGACCCAGTCCCAGAAGCCGAAGGTCCGGGTGATGCCGAAGCGGGCTGCCGCCTCGACGTTGCTCGTCGCGGCGACGAAGTGCGCTTCGACGGCGCTGCCGCCGTGACTGAGGAACCAGGCCTTGGCGGTCTCGGCGTTGGTCATCGTCTCCTGCGTCGTGAAGGTCTTGCTGGCGACGATGAAGAGCGTCTCTGCGGGAGCGACGCCGGCGAGCACCGACGCGAGGTCGGCGCCGTCGACGTTGGCGACGAAGTGGAAGGCGAGGCCGGGATGGGCGAAGCCGGCGAGCGCGCGCACCGCCATCTGCGGGCCGAGGTCGCTGCCGCCGATGCCGATGTTGACGACGTGGCGCAGCCGGCCCGACGGCACCGGTACGCCCGCCGCTGCCGCCGCGCCGTCGGCACGGGCGCGAACCGACTCGGCGAAGGCGAGCATGGCGTCGAGGACGGCGTGCACCTCGGCGCTGAACGGCGCGCTGCCGCGCGGCGCGCGCAGCGCGGTGTGCAGCACGGCGCGAGCCTCGCTGGTGTTGATCGCGGCGCCGGCGAGCATGGCGTCGCGCTGCGCCTCGATGCCGCATTCGTGCGCCAGGTCGACGAGGAAGCGCAGCGTCGCCGCATCGACGAGGTTCTTCGACAGGTCGGCGAAGACCTCCGGCGCCGCGAACGACATCGACTCGAAGCGGCTCGGATCGCGCGCGAAGGCCTCGCGCAGGTCGAAGCCGCGGCCGTGCGCTTCGTAGTGGCCGGCGAGCGCGGCCCAGGCGGCGGTGCGATCGCAGCGCAGCGCCGTCGCCGGGTCGAAGGCCGGGGCGGCCGTCATGGCAAGGCGATCTCGCTCGGACCGGCCATTCGGCCTAGAGCCGCTCGACGTAGCCGAAGCTGCCGTGGTCGCGGATCTCCTCGGCGGCGGCGCGAACACCGGCCATCGCCGCGCGCCAGAGCGAGGTCGCGAGGCTGACGCGGCGCACGCCCGCCGCCTCGAGCGTCGCCAGGTCCCACGACTTGCCCTTCATGCCGACCATGAAGCTGACCGGCTTCGTCACCGCCGCGCACACCGCGCGCACCGCGTCGAGGTCGGGCAGTGCCGGCGCGAAGAGGACGTCGGCGCCGGCCGCTTCGTAGGCCTTCAGGCGCGCGATCGTGTCGGCGAGGTCGGGCTGGCCGCGGAAGAAGTTCTCGGCGCGCGCGGTGATCGCGAACGGCCCGAAGGGCAGCGCCCGCGCGGCCTGGACCGCCGCGGCGATCCGCGCCGCCGCCAGCTCGATCGGATAGAGCGGCGCCGCCTTGTCGCCGCTGTGGTCCTCGATCGACGCGCCGACGATGCCGGTCGCGCCGGCAAGGCGGATCGTCTCGGCGACGTCTTCGGGCGAATCGCCGAAGCCGTTCTCGAGGTCGGCCGAGACCGGCAGGTCGGTCGCGGCGGCGATCGCCGCCGCGTGCGCGAGCGCCTCGTCGCGCGAGATCTGGCCGTCCTTGCGGCCGAGGACGCCGGCGGCCGCGCCGCTCGAGGTCGCGAGCGCGGCGAAGCCGAGCCGCGCCAGCAGCGCCGCCGAACCGGGGTCGAAGGCGTTGGCGATGACGAAGGCACGCGGGCCGGCGTGCAGGTCGCGAAGGCGCAGGGCCTTGTCGGCGGGAGAAGTGCTCATGGCGGGGGATCGTATCGCTTGCGCGCCGCCATCGCGAATCGATCGGGCGCACCTTCGGCCGAGGGCGACCGGATCAGTCGGGCAGGACCGAGTGGCCGTGCGCGCCGAGGTCGAGGCTGGCGACGTCGCCGGCCCGGAGGCTGCTGCCGCCGTCGGCCGAGACGACGAAGATCGCGCCGAGCTCGGTGGCGAACGTCGTCTCGCGGACGCTGCCGAGGTAGGCGGTCTCGGCGACGGTCGCGGCGAGCCCGCCGGAGCCGGCCGGCCGCACCTGCCAGGCCTCGGGGCGGATCGCCAGCCGCACCGGACCCGGCACGCACGGCGCCGCCGGCCGGATCGCGAGCGGGCCGAGGCGCAGCGTGCCGTCGGCCAGCGCGAGCGCGTCGAACAGCACGGCCTCGCCCATGAAGCCGGCGACGAACTCGCTCTGCGGCCGCTCGTACAGCTCGCGCGGCGTACCGGCCTGCGCGATCCGGCCGCGGTTCATGACGATGACCTGGTCGCTCACCGCCATCGCTTCCTCCTGGTCGTGGGTGACGTACGCGACCGTCAGGCCGAGGCGCTGCTGCAGGCCACGGATCTCCTCGCGCATCGAGCGGCGCAGGCGCGCGTCGAGGTTCGAGAGCGGCTCGTCGAAGAGCAGCACCGCCGGCTCGAGGACGAGGGCGCGCGCCAGCGCGACGCGCTGCTGCTGGCCGCCCGAGAGCTCGCTCGGCAGCCGCTCGTCGAGGTCGACCAGGCCGACGGTCGCCATCGCCGCGCGCGCCTTCTCTCGCGCCTGCGGCCGCGCCATGCCGGCGACGCCGAGGCCGTACGAGACGTTGGCCAGGACGTTCATGTGCGGGAAGAGCGCGTAGCTCTGGAACACCATGCTGACGTCGCGCTCCGACGCCGGCAGGTCGGTGACGTCGCGGCCGGCGATGACGATGCGGCCGCTCGTCGGCGCCTCGAGGCCGGCGATCATGCGCAGCGTCGTCGTCTTGCCGCAGCCGCTCGGGCCGAGCAGCGTCGTCAGCGTGCCGCGCGGGACGCGCACGTCGACCGCGTCGACGACGAGCGGCGCACCGGCGCCGCCATAGCGCTTCGAGACCGCCTGCAGCTCGATGCCGCCGGCGGGGCTGTCGTCGTCGATCTTCGCCGTCGTCGCCATCGCCTTCGATCCCGTCGTCACGCCGGCACCGGCACCAGCGCGCGCCGGCCGATCGTGCGCTCGCCGACGCTCCACTGGATCAGCGCGACGGCGAGCGACATCAGCGCGATCAGCACCGTACAGTAGGCGAGCGCGACGCCGTAGTCGCCGTTGCCGACGCGGCCGATGATGTAGGTCGTCGCCAGCTCGGTCTCGGCGGTGACGAGGAAGACGACCGCCGAGACCGACGTCAACGAGCGGACGAAGCTGTAGACGAGCGCGGCGACGAGCGCCGGCCGGAGCAGCGGCGCGACGACGCGGCGCAGCGTCGTCGCGGTGCCGGCGCGCAGCATCGTCGACGCCTCGTCGAGCGAGCGGTCGATCTGGCGGAACGCGGCGCTGCCGGCGCGAACGCCGACCGGAAGACTCCTGAAGACGAAGCACAGGACGATGATGAGGCCGGTGCCGGTGAGCTCGAACGGCGGCACGTTGAAGGCGAGGATGTAGCTCACGCCGAGGACGGTGCCCGGAATCGCGAACGCGAGCAGGGCGCCGAGCTCGAACGCGTCGCGGCCGCGGAACGTCGTTCGCGCCAGCAGCCAGGCGATCACCAGGCCGAGCGCGGCGCAGAGCGGTGCCGCGATCGCCGCGAGCTTGAGCGTCGTGAAGAGCGAGTTCCACGCGGTGCCGGCGAAGACCAGCGCCGCGCCGACGTCGGCGTTGCCGCGCTGGATGTCGAACGCGGTGACGAAGTGGCGCAGCGTCGGCGTGTAGTCGCGGCCCCAGGTCTGGACGAAGCCGCCGGCGAAGGCGAACCCGTAGACGACGAGCGTGAACGCCAGCCACGGCACGACGACGGCCGACGCGATCCGGCGCAGGCCGTCCGGCAGCGGCATCGGCAAGCCGCCGTCGCCCTTGCCGGTGAGGGTGGTGAAGCTCGTCGTGCCGAGCAGGCGCCGCTGCGCCCAGAAGACGAGCAGCGCGAACGCGCTCAGGATCAGCGCCAGCGACGCCGCCCGGCCCTGGTCGTACTGCGCGCCGACGATCGCGAAGAAGACCTCGGTCGAGAGCACCGAGAACTGGCCGCCGACGACGATCGGGTTGCCGAAGTCGGCGATGCTCTCGATGAAGCCGACCAGGAAGGCGTTGGCGAGGCCGGGCAGGAGCAGCGGCAGCGTGATCGTGAAGAAGGTCGTGCGCCGGTCGGCGCGCAGCGTCTGCGCCGCTTCCTCGAGCGACGGGCCGATGCCGGCGACGACGCCGCGAACGATCATGAAGGCAATCGGCGTGAACGCGAACAGCTGCGCCAGCCAGATGCCGAAGAGGCCGTAGAACCAGCGCGACGGCGTGATGCCGAAAGCCGCCTCGAGGAGCTGGTTGACGATGCCGGCGCGGCCGAAGAGCAGGATCATCGACAGCGTGCCGGCGCGCCCCTGGTCGTATTGCGCGCCGACGACCGAGAAGAAGATCTCGGTCGACAGCACCGGGAAGTTGCCGCCGAGCACGATCGGATTGCCGAAGTCGGCGATACTCTCGATGAAGCCGACCAGGAAGGCGTTGGCGAGCCCGGGGCGCATGAGCGGCAGCGAGATGGTGCGGAACGTGGTCCAGCGGTCGGCGCGCAGCGTCTGCGCGGCTTCCTCCAAGGTCGGGCTGACGGCCTGCACGACCCCGAT
>DASYKC010000139.1:0-7832 GCA_035995885.1 Caldimonas sp.
ACGTCGTCTTGCCGTGGTCGACGTGGCCGATCGTGCCCACGTTCACGTGCGGCTTGGTGCGCTCGAATTTTGATTTAGCCATAACAACTCCGACAGCGGGCCTGCTGCGCAGGCCCTTAAAGGTTGATTTTTACGAAGCCCTGCCGGCGGTGATCGCGCCGCGCGACGTGATGATCGCGTCGGCGACGTTCTTCGGCGCCTCGCTGTAGTGCTTGAATTCCATCGAGTAGGTCGCCCGGCCCTGCGACATCGAGCGCAAGGTCGTCGAGTAGCCGAACATCTCCGACAGAGGCACCTCGGCCTTGATGATCTTGCCACCGCCGGCCATGTCGTCCATCCCCTGGACCATGCCGCGCCGCGACGAGAGATCGCCCATGACGTTGCCGGCAAAGTCTTCCGGCGTCTCGACCTCGACCGCCATCATCGGCTCGAGGATCACCGGCGAGGCCTTGCGGCAGCCGTCCTTGAAGCCGAACGACGCCGCCATCTTGAACGCGTTCTCGTTCGAGTCGACCTCGTGGTACGAGCCGAAGGTGAGCGTGACCTTGATGTCGACGACCGGGTAGCCGGCCAGCACGCCGTTCGGCAGCGAATCCTCGACGCCCTTCCTGACGGCGGGGATGAACTCGCGCGGCACGACGCCGCCCTTGATCGCGTCGACGAACTCGAAGCCCTTGCCGGGCTCCTGCGGCTCGATCTTGAAGACGACATGGCCGTACTGGCCCTTGCCGCCCGACTGGCGCACGAACTTGCCTTCGACCTCGCTGACGGGCTTGCGAATGGTCTCGCGGTACGCGACCTGGGGCTTGCCGACGTTGGCCTCGACGCCGAACTCGCGCCGCATGCGGTCGACGATGATCTCGAGGTGGAGCTCGCCCATGCCGGAGATGATCGTCTGGCCGCTCTCCTCGTCGGTCTTGACGCGGAACGACGGATCCTCCTGGGCCAGGCGGCCGAGGGCGATGCCCATCTTCTCCTGGTCGGCCTTGGTCTTCGGCTCGACGGCCTGCGAGATCACCGGCTCCGGGAAGACCATTTTCTCGAGCGTGATGATCGACTGAGGATCGCACAGCGTCTCGCCCGTCGTCACGTCCTTCAGGCCGACGCATGCGGCGATGTCGCCGGCGAGGATCTCCTTGATTTCTTCGCGCTGGTTCGCGTGCATCTGCAGGATCCGGCCGATGCGCTCCTTCTTGCCTCGGATCGGGTTGTAGACCGAGTCGCCCGACTTGAGGATGCCCGAATAGACGCGAACGAACGTCAGCTGGCCGACGTACGGGTCGGTCATGAGCTTGAACGCGAGCGCCGAGAACTTCTCGTCGTCGGCGCGGCGGCGGGTGACGGGCTTGTCGTCGTCATCGGTGCCCGGCACCGGCGGAATGTCGACCGGCGACGGCATGAAGTCGATCACCGCGTCGAGCATGCGCTGCACGCCCTTGTTCTTGAAGGCGCTGCCGCAGAGCATGGGGTGGATCTCGCCGGCGATCGTGCGAATGCGGATGCCCTGCGTGATCTCGGCCTCGGTCAGCTCGCCCGACTCGAGGTACTTGTTCATGAGCTCTTCGTTGGCCTCGGCCGCGGCCTCGACCATCTGCTCGCGCCACTTTTCGGACTCGGCCTGCAGCTCGGCGGGAACCTCGGCGTAGGTGAATTTCATCCCCTGCGACGCCTCGTCCCAGTAGATCGCCTTCATCTTGACGAGATCGACGACGCCCTTGAAGTTGTCTTCCGCGCCGATCGGCAGGGTGATCACGACCGGATTGGCCTTCAGGCGGTCGATCATCATCTGGCGCACGCGCAGGAAGTCGGCGCCGACGCGGTCCATCTTGTTGACGAACGCAAGGCGCGGCACCTTGTACTTGTTGGCCTGGCGCCAGACGGTCTCGGACTGCGGCTGCACGCCGCCGACCGAGTCGTAGACCATGACCGCGCCGTCGAGGACGCGCATCGAGCGCTCGACCTCGATCGTGAAGTCGACGTGACCCGGCGTGTCGATGATGTTGATGCGGTGCTCGGGGAAGTTGAGCTCCATGCCCTTCCAGAAGCAGGTCGTCGCCGCCGAGGTGATCGTGATGCCGCGCTCCTGCTCCTGCTCCATCCAGTCCATCGTCGCGGCGCCGTCGTGCACTTCACCGATCTTGTGGTTGACCCCGGTGTAGAACAGGATGCGCTCGGTCGTCGTCGTCTTGCCGGCGTCGATGTGAGCCGAGATACCGATGTTTCGGTAGCGCTCGATGGGGGTCTTGCGGGACATGGAAAACTCCAAATGCGTCCCGCCCGTGTCGGGCCGCCGCGATTCGCGCGGCCCGATGACGAGCGGGCTGAAGAACGTTCGGCTCTAGGTGAGGCTCAGAAGCGGAAATGCGAGAAGGCCTTGTTGGCCTCCGCCATGCGGTGCACTTCGTCGCGCTTCTTCATCGCGCCGCCGCGGCCCTCGACGGCCTCGAGCAGCTCGTTCGCGAGCCGCTGCGCCATCGACTTCTCGCCACGCTTGCGCGCCGATTCCTTCAGCCAGCGCATCGC
Organism: Caldimonas sp.; assembly: GCA_035995885.1. Taxonomy (GTDB): domain Bacteria; phylum Pseudomonadota; class Gammaproteobacteria; order Burkholderiales; family Burkholderiaceae_C; genus Schlegelella_A. The sequence continues at coordinate 2,524 of DASYKC010000139.1, forward strand.
CAGGGCGACGCGGCGCACCGGGCGAACCTCGACCGGCACCTGATAGTTCGCGCCGCCGACGCGGCGCGACTTCACTTCGACCATCGGCTTGATGTTGTTCAAGGCGACGATGAAGATCTCGAGCGGGTCCTTGCCGGACTTCTTCTCGACCTGGTCGAGGGCGCCGTAGATGATCCGCTCGGCGACCGCCTTCTTGCCCGATTCCATGATGACGTTCATGAACTTGGACAGGTCGACAGAGCCGAACTTGGGATCGGGGAGGATGTCCCGTTTGGGGACTTCGCGACGACGGGGCATTTCTCTCTTCCTTCTGCTTCAGTTGGCGCCCGCTTCGCGGCCGCCCGGGTGGCCATCGGGCCGCCCACTTACTCGACGACCCGGGGGCCGCCATAAAAACCCGAACCCGGCACGAGGCCGGGCTGGGGACAAATCCGATGCCGGCCTTCCGGCCGGGGTTTACCGTCTGCGCCGAGTTACGCCTTCTTCGGGCGCTTGGCGCCGTACTTGGAGCGCGACTGCTTGCGGTCTTTGACGCCTTGCAGGTCGAGCGCGCCGCGCACGATGTGGTAGCGCACGCCCGGGAGATCCTTGACCCGGCCGCCGCGCACGAGCACGACGCTGTGCTCCTGCAGGTTGTGGCCTTCGCCGCCGATGTACGAAATGATCTCGAAGCCGTTCGTCAGGCGGACCTTGGCGACCTTGCGCAGCGCCGAGTTCGGCTTCTTCGGCGTCGTCGTGTAGACGCGCGTGCAGACGCCGCGGCGCTGCGGGCCGCCCTGCAGCGCCGGCGACTTTGACTTGACTATCTCGGTCTCGCGGCCGTGGCGGACGAGCTGGTTGATCGTGGGCATAGGAACTCGTTGTCTGATGAAGCGCGGGCAAAAAGGCTGTGGCCGCTCTGTTCGAGCCGCGCCTGCCGCCTCAATGACCACCGTGACCGGGATACCGCTCACGGAAGGCGGCTTTGCGCCCCCGGCCGAATCGAAAGCCGAAGGCGAGAAAAGCCGATGATTGTATGCCGCCGCCGGAGCACTCGCAAGCCGGGCCCTTGTCCTCGGGCGATGCGGGCAGGATGATCCGGTTGCCGATGCCCGCTTCCGCCATGCGCTGCGCCCGCTGCCACGCCGACAACCCCGCCGGGGCGCGATTCTGCAGCGCGTGCGGGCAGCCGCTCGGCGACACCTGCCGCCAATGCGGCGCCGGGCTCCTCGCCGGTCAGCGCTTCTGCACCGCCTGCGGCAGCGACGCGACGGCGGCGCGCACCGGCGACGCTGCGATTGCCGCGATCCGCGCCGGCGAGGCCCGCGCCGCTGCTGTTGCCGCCGCCGTTCCCGCCCCCGCCCTTGCCGCCACTCCCGCCCTCGCCACTGCCGCCCTCACCACCGCCGACGAAGGCGAGCGCCGCCACGCGACGGTCATGTTCTGCGACCTGTGCGGCTATACCGCGCTCAACGAGGCGCTCGACCCCGAGGAGGTCGAGGCCGTGATGACGCGGATCAAGCACGAAGCGAGCGAGGTCATCGAGCGCCACGGCGGCACCGTCAACCAGTTCGTCGGCGACGAGGTCATGGCGCTCTTCGGCGTGCCGCTCGCCCACCGCGACGACGCCCGCAGCGCCGTCTCGGCGGCGCTCGCCCTGCATGGCGCCGTCGCCGCCTACGTCGCGACGCTCGGGCCGGCGATCGGCCGAGCCCTGGCCATGCATACCGGCATCAATACCGGCCTGGTCGTCGCTCGCCGCAGCGACGCGCGTGCCGGCGACTACGCGCTGACCGGCGACGCTGTCAACACGGCGGCGCGCCTGCGCGGCCTCGCCGAGCCCGGCCAGGTGCTCGTCAGCGCCGCGACCTGGCGCCTCGTCTCCGACCATTTCGACGCCGACGAGACCGCGCCGGTCGAGGTCAAGGGCAAGGAGCAGCCGCTCACCGCCTGGCGCGTGCGCGGGTCGCGCGCGGCTTCGCGTGGCGGCGCCGCGCCGCTGGTCGGCCGCGACGAAGAGCTGCGCGACTTCCGCGCCCTCGCCGAAGCCTGCCTCGAAAGAAAGCGCAGCCGCGTCGTCGTCGTCCGTGGCGACCCGGGCGTCGGCAAGTCGCGCCTGGTCGCTGAGTTCGCCGCGGTCGCCGCCGCGCTCGGCTTCTCGTGCCACGCTGCCGCGGTGCTCGACTTCGGCGCCGCGACCGGCCGCGACGCCATGCGCAGCCTCGCCCGCAGCCTGGTCGGCCTCGAAGGCGACGCCGACGAGGGCGCGCGCCGCCGCGCCCTCGAGCGCGCGAGCGGCGAAGGCGACCTCGCCGCCGAGCACCGGGTCTTCCTGCACGACCTGCTCGACGTCGCGCCGGCCACCGACCTGCGTGCGCTGGCGGCGGCGATGAGCACCGCCGCGCGCGAGCAAGGGTCGGTGCTCGCCCTCTGCGGGCTGGCGACGCGGGCAGCGGCGAGGGCGCCGCTCCTCCTCGTCGTCGAGGACATCCACTGGGCCGACGCCTGGACGCTCGAGCGCCTCGCCGCCCTCGCCGTTCTCGCCGCGAAGCAGCCGATGCTCGTCGTCATGACGACCCGTTTCGCCGGCGACCCGACCGCCGGCGCCTGGCGCACGGTCCTGCACGGCGCGCCGCTCACCGGCATCGACCTCGGCCCGCTCAGCGCCGCGGAGTCGCTGCGGCTCGCCGTGCAGGCGTCGTCGATGGCGGCGGGCCTGATCGAAAGCTGCGCGGCGCGCGCCGAAGGCAATCCGCTCTTCCTGCTGCAGCTGCTGCTCAACGTCGGCGAGACCCCGCAGACGGCGCTGCCGGGATCGATCCAGGCGCTCGTCCACACGAGGATGGACCGTCTCGCCGGCGTCGACAAGCTCGCCCTGCAAGCAGCGGCGGTGCTCGGCCAGCGCTTCGATGCCGAGGCGCTGCGCCACCTGATCGACGATCCCGGCTACGACTGCCGCGTGCTGGTCGAGCACTTCCTGGTTCGCACCGACGGCACCGAGCTCATGTTCTGCCACGCGCTCATCCGCGACGGCGCCTACGCCTCGCTCCTGCACAAGCGGCGCCGCACCCTGCACGCCCGCGCCGCCGAACGGTTCGCGTCGCACGACGTCGCCCTCGCCGCCGAGCACTTCGACCGCGCCGACGATGCCCGCGCCGCCGCCGCCTACCTGGCCGCGAGCGACGCCGTCGCCGCGCAGTACCGCCATTCGGCAGCGCTCGAGCTCGCCGAGCGCGGCATCGCCCTCGCCGCCGAGCCGGCGACGCGCTTCGCGCTGCTCATGGCACGCGGCAGGCTGCTCGTCGAGCTCGGCCGCTCGGGCGACGCGATCGAGGCGAGCCGCGCCGCGCTCGCCGTCGCCGCCGGCGCGGATGAGCGGGCCCGGGCGCTGATCGCGATGGCGGCGGGGATGCGCCTCAACGACCGCATCGCCGAAGGACTGGCCACGCTCGACGAAGCCGAGCCGCTGGCGCGCGGCGCCTCGCTTTCCCTCGAGCTCTCGCGCCTGCACCATCTGCGCGGCAACCTCCTCTTCCCGCTCGGCCGCGCCACAGAGTGCTTGCGCGAGCACAAGCTCGCGCTTCAGCATGCGCGCGAGGCGGGCTCGCTCGAGGCCGAGGCCGCCGCGCTCGGCGGGATCGGCGACGGCCACTACCTGCACGGCGGAATGTGGTCCGCCAATCGTCAGTTCCGCGCCTGCGTGGCGCTGGCGCGCGAGCACGGCTTCGGCCGACTCGAGGTGGCGAACCTCTCGATGGTCGGCTGGTCCGGGCTGTACCAGGCGGAGATCGCCGAGGCCGCGGCGGTCGGCAACGAGGCGATCGATCTGGCGATGCGCGCCTCCCAGCCGCGCGCCGAGATCATGGCGCGCACCCTCGTCCTGTGGGTCGACGGATTGATCCGCAATCGCCACGAGGCGGCGGAGCGCGACTCGGCGACGGTGATGGCGCTCATCCACGCGGTCGGCGCAAAACGCTTCGAGGCGCAAATGCTCGGGCTGCTCGCGATATTCGCGCTGCGGCGCGGCGATCGCGAGCTTGCGGGCGAGCGCGCCGAAGGCGCCCTCGCCGTCTGCCGCGAATACGGCATGGGCCACATCGGCCCGTGGGTGCACGGCGTCCGCGCCCTGGTCGAGACCGACCCGGCGGCGCGGCGGCGCTGGCTCGAGGAAGGCGACAAGCAGCTCGCGCTCGGTTGCGTCAGCCACAACCATGTGCAGCTGCCCGAGCTCGCGATCGACGCGCTGCTCGAGATCGGCGACTGGGACGGCGTCGAGAAGCACCTCGACCGGATCCGCTCCTACACCGCCGCCGAGCCCTTGACGCTGTGCGACTTCGTCATCGCCCGTGGCGCGGCGCTCGCCGATGTCGGTCGCGGCGATCGCAGCCAGGCGCTGCGAACGAAGCTGCTCGATCTGCGCGAGCAGGGCACGCGCGCCGAGCTCGACAGCTTCCTGCCGGCCATCGCCGCCGCCCTCGAGGCTTTCTAGCCGGCGCCCTCGGCGCCCTCTCGCGAGACGAAAAAAAAGGGCGGCCCGAAAGCCGCCCTGTCGATCCGCGCGAGACGCGCTATTCGGTCGCTGCCGCGGCAGCCGCAGCCGCCGCATCGGTGGCCGCGTCGACCTGCTGCATCTGCACCGCCGCGAGCTCCTCGGCTTCCTGGACGGCGATGGCGCGGCGCTCGGCGTCGTCCATCGCTTCCTTGGCCTTCCTCGCCTCGTGGAACGCCATCCCCGTTCCCGCCGGGATGAGCCGGCCGACGATGACGTTTTCCTTGAGACCGCGCAGCTCGTCACGCTTGCCCATGATCGCCGCTTCGGTGAGGACGCGAGTCGTCTCCTGGAACGACGCCGCCGAGATGAAGCTGTCGGTCGACAGCGACGCCTTGGTGATGCCGAGCAGGACGTCGGCGTGGGTCGCCGGCATCTTGCCTTCGGCCAGCATCTTGTCGTTCTTGCCGAGGAGCTCCGAGCGCTCGACCTGCTCGCCGAGGATGTAGCTCGTGTCGCCCGGGTTCGAGATCTGGACCCGGCGCAGCATCTGGCGAACGATCACCTCGATGTGCTTGTCGTTGATCTTCACACCCTGCAGGCGATACACGTCCTGCACCTCGTCGACGATGTAGCGCGCCAGCTCTTCCATGCCCAGGAGCCGCAGGATGTCCTGCGGGTCGGCCGGCCCGTCGACGATCGACTCGCCCTTGTTGACCACCTGGCCCTCGTGGACCACGATGTTCTTCTCCTTCAGGACGAGCTCCTCGTAGACCTTGCCTTCCGGGTCGGTGATCTGCAGCCGCACCTTGCCCTTGGTCTCCTTGCCGAACGAGACCGT
>DASYKC010000140.1:0-20063 GCA_035995885.1 Caldimonas sp.
GGCCGAACCAAGGACGTTGGCCTTCCAACTTTCGTCCGGAAAGGCGACAGCCAAAACAGCGCCTTCAAACACGCCCCAGTTCTCGACCTGCCCTGCCGAACGCGTGCTTTCAATGGGAAAGCGCTTCGATTCGATGATCAGTTGCTCACCAGCGGTGATGTCGTCTTCTGGGTTCGCAGTAACGAGGGCAGGAAGCGAAAAGAGCATTGGGATAGTCGATGGTGTTGAGAGGCGCGGCTCAAACCCTACACGAGTACGGCGCACGCGAACAGTGAGCAGAAGACCTCTCGCAGAGGCGAGCACTGCAAGGCCTTAACAGAACCCTTGCTGCCGATTCTGTTGAAAAAACTCCAGGGACTCGCGTCAGGACGCCTTCGCAGCGGTCACTCAACCCTGGGCGAGGTCGCGATCGTCGATTCTGGGTCGATCTGAGAGGTCGGTTTTCGCAGCGTTGCGCCCGCGACCTCGCGAACGGAGTTTTCAACAGAATCTGCCAAGAGCCGTCGTTCGCGGCTGCCCGCCTTTTGGCCGATAACGGACTCTGGACCTATCTACACTGTGCCGATGATCATCGTCACCGGCTCCTTGCAGGCCCGACTCGACACTTTCGACGAGCTGCGTCGCCTCAGCCTCGAGCACGTCGCTCGCTCGCGTGCCGAGTCGGGTTGCCTCGAGCACGGCGTCGCCATCGACGCGAACGACGGCTTGCGCCTGGTCTTCTTCGAGCGGTGGGCTGATCGCGAGGCGTTGCTCGCCCACTTCCGCGTGCCGGCGTCGCGCGAGTTCGCGAGGCAGGTCGCGCTCCTCGTCGCGCATCCGCCCGAGCTCGCGACGTACGAGGCGAGCGAGCTGGCGATGCGTTGAGCGGGGGTGTTCGGCGGCCGGCACGCGACCGGCGCGCCGTCGGCGGGCGACCGGCGCGCTAGTCGGCGCCGCCGCTGCCGGGCGAGAAGCGGTCGACCGCGTCGGTGACGATGCCGTCGATGCCGAGCGCATCGAGCCGCCGTGCCTCGGCCGGATCGTTCACGGTGTAGACGATGCCGCGCATGCCGGCGCCGTGGATCGCGGCGAGCACCGCCGCGTCGAGGAGCGCGTAGTTCGTGATGACGGCGACGCAGCCGAGCGCCTTGGCTTCGTCGAGCCAGCCGGCGCGCAGCGCATCGAGGAGGAGGGCGCGCGGCAACTGCGGCGCGGCGGCGCGCGCGGCTTCGAGCGCGGCGGGCTCGAACGAGGTCAGCAAGGGCGGCGGCGTCGGCGCTCCGGCCCAGAGCGCCGCGGCGGTCGCCGCGACGACGCGGCCGGTCTCGACCGCCGCGCCCGGCGAGGGCTTGATCTCGACGTCGAGCGCGTGGCCGTTGCGCAGGCAGAAGCGCGCGATCGCGGCGAAGCCGGGCATCGGCTCGCCGGCGTAGCGGCGGCTGTGCCAGGCGCCGGCATCGAGGCGCGACAGCTCGCTCCAGGCGAGCGCCGCGGCCGGGCCGTGGCCCGAGGTCGTTCGCTGCAGCGTCGCGTCGTGGAGGAGGAACGGGACGCCGTCGGCCGAGAGCTTGACGTCGCACTCGAAGGCGCGAAAGCCGTGCGCCGCGCCGACGCGAAACGCGGCGAGCGTGTTCTCGGGCGCGAGCTTGCCGGCGCCGCGATGGGCGATCCAGCGGGGATAGGGCCAGGGCGTCGTCGTCGTCGTCACGCCTTCATTGTCGCGCCGCCGGGCGCGCGGCCGGCACGCAGCACGACACGGGTCGCCTCAGGCGCCGACCCGCGCCGTCGTGGCTGCGTCGAACCAGTGGACGTGCGACGGCGCGGCCTGGACCGCGACGATGTCGCCGACCTTCGGGTACGGCAGCGTCGCGTCGAGGCGGGCCGTGAAGAGCGTCTCGCCGAGCAGGCCGTAGACGAGCCGCTCGGCGCCGAGCATCTCGAGCGCCTGCACGCGCAGCGGCCAGGCAGCGGCGCTGAGGTCGCTGCCGAGCTCGACGTGCTCGGGGCGAACGCCCATCACCAGATCGCCCTCGCGCGGCGGCGGCGTCGTCAGCGGAAGCAGCTGGCCGGCGGCGGTGAAGCCGGCGCCTTGCGCGCGGCCCCGCACCAGGTTCATCGGCGGCGAGCCGATGAAGCCGGCGACGAAGGTCGTCGCCGGTCGGTGATAGACCTCGTCGGGCGTGCCGATCTGCTCCATGCGGCCGGCGTTCATGACGATCATCCGCTCCGCCAGCGTCATCGCCTCGACCTGGTCGTGGGTGACGAAGAGCGAGGTCGTGCGCAGCTCGCGGTGCAGCTTCTGGATCTCGAGCCGCGTCTGCGCGCGCAGCTTGGCGTCGAGGTTGGAGAGCGGCTCGTCGAACAGGAAGACGGCCGGCTCGCGCACGATCGCGCGGCCCATGGCGACGCGCTGGCGCTGGCCGCCGGAGAGCTCGCGCGGCTTCCGCAGCAGGAACGGCGCGAGCTCGAGGATCGCCGCCGCCTTGTCGACGCGCGCCTTGATCTCGGCCTCGGGCACCTTGGCGATCTTCAGGCCGTAGGCCATGTTGGCGTAGACCGTCATGTGCGGATAGAGCGCGTAGTTCTGGAACACCATCGCGATGTCGCGCTCGGACGGCTCGAGGTCGTTGACGACGCGGCCGGCGATCCAGATCTCGCCGTCGCTGATCTCCTCGAGGCCGGCGACCATGCGCAGCAGCGTCGACTTGCCGCAGCCCGACGGACCGACGATGACGACGAACTCGCCCTCGTCGATCTCGGCGCTCACGCCGTGGATGACCTGGTTCGCCTTCGGCCCGATGCCGTAGCGCTTGACGACGTTGCGGAGCGAGATCGCGCCCATCTCAGGTTGCCTTCATTTCTCGGTGTCCACCAGGCCCTTGACGAACCACTTCTGCATCAGCATGACGACCAGCGCCGGCGGGATCATCGCCAGCATCGCCGTCGCCATGACGAGGTTCCACTGGTTCTGCGAGTCGCCGCCGGCGATCATCCGCTTGATGCCGATGACGACCGGGTACATGTTCTCCTGCGTCGTCACGAGCAGCGGCCAGAGGTACTGGTTCCAGCCGTAGATGAACTGGATGACGAAGAGCGCGGCGATCGAGGTCGCCGAGAGCGGCACCAGCACGTCCTTGAAGAAGCGCATCGGCCCGGCGCCGTCGACGCGCGCCGCCTCGACCAGCTCGTCCGGAACGGTCAGGAAGAACTGGCGGAACAGGAAGGTCGCCGTCGCCGAGGCGATCAGCGGCACGGTGAGGCCGCTGAAGCTGTTCAGCATGCCGAGGTCGGCGACGACCTTGTAGGTCGGCAGGATGCGCACCTCGACCGGCAGCATCAGGGTGACGAAGATCGCCCAGAAGAAGAACATCCGGAAACGGAAGCGGAAGTAGACGATCGCGAACGCCGACAGCAGCGAGATCGCGATCTTGCCGAAGGTGATGACGAGCGCCGTCACCAGGCTCACGAACATCATCCGGCCGACGGCGGCGTGCGAGCCGGCGCCCGGGCCGCCGCCGAGGAGCGCCGTCGTGTAGTTGTCGATCAGGTGCGTGCCGGGAAGCATCGGCATCGGCACCTGGACGATCTCCTCGGCGGTGTGCGTCGAGGCGACGAAGGTGATGTAGATCGGCAGCGCGACGATGGCGACGCCTAGGATCAGCACGGCGTGAGCGAGAAGGCCGAGAGTGGCGCGGCGCTCGACCATGTCAGTAGTTCACTTTCTTCTCGACGAAGCGGAACTGGAGCACGGTGAGGGTGACGACGATCACCATCAGCACCACCGACTGCGCCGCCGAGCCGCCGAGGTCGAGCGCCTTGAAGCCGTCGTAGTAGACCTTGTAGACCAGGATCGAGGTGTCCTTGCCCGGGCCGCCCGAGGTCGCCGCGTCGACGATGCCGAAGGTGTCGAAGAACGCGTAGACGATGTTGATGACGAGCAGGAAGAAGGTCGTCGGCGAGAGCAGCGGAAACTGGATCGTCCAGAAGCGTCGCCACGGCCGGGCGCCGTCCATCGCCGCGGCCTCGATCAGCGACTTCGGGATGCTCTGCAGCCCGGCGACGAAGAAGAGGAAGTTGTACGAGAGCTGCTTCCAGACCGCGGCCATGACGATCAGCGCCATCGCCTGCCTGCCGTTCAGCAGGTGGTTCCAGTCGACGCCGAGCTCGCGCAGCGCATAGGCGACGATGCCGATCGAGGGCGAGAACATGAAGAGCCACAGCACGCCCGCGACGGCCGGCGCGACGGCGTACGGCCAGATCAGGAGCGTCCGGTAGAAGGCCGTCCCCTTGACGACGCGGTCGGCGAAGACGGCGAGCAGCAGCGACAGGCCGATGCCGAGGCCCGCGACCAGGATCGAGAAGATCGCGGTGGTGCCGAACGAGGCGAGGTAGGTCGGGTCGTCCCAGAGGTTGCGGAAGTTCTCGAGCCCGACCCATTCGACCGACGTGCCGAACGCGTCCGACTGCTGCAGCGACTGCAGCAAAGCCTGCGCCGCCGGCCAGAAGAAGAAGACGGCGATGATCAGCGCCTGCGGCGCGAGCAGCGCCCACGGCAGCCAGGCCGAGCGGAAGACGACGCGCTTTTCGGCGGCCATCAGCGACGCACGCCGGCGTCAGCCCTTGTTCGCTGCCTGGAACCGTTCCAGCAGCTGGTTGCCGCGCGTGACGATCGAGTCGAGCGCTTCCTTGGCGCTTTTCTTGCCGGCCCAGACCTGCTCGAGCTCCTCGTCCTCGATGGCGCGGATCTGCACGTAGTTGCCGAGCCGGATGCCGCGCGACTTGTCGGTGACCTTGCGGATCATCTGCGTCACGGCGACGTCGGTGCCGGGCTTTTCCTTGTAGAAGCCCGACTTGTCGGTGAGCTGGTAGCTGGCCGTGGTGATCGGCAGGTAGCCGGTGCGCTTGTGGCTGGCCGATTGCACCTCGGGGCTCGACAGGTAGCTGAAGAACCTGGCGACGCCCTTGTATTCCTCCGGCTTCTTGCCGGCGAGGACCCAGAGGCTCGCGCCGCCGATGACGGTGTTCTGCGGCGCGCCGGGAACGTCGGGGTAGTAGGGCAGCGCCGCCAGGCCGTAGGCGAACTTCGCGTTCTTGGCGACGTTGCCGTAGAAGCCCGACGACGTGTTGATCATCGCGCACTCGCCCGAGATGAACGACGCCTCGGGCACGTTGCCGCGGCCCTTGTAGACGAACAGGCCCTGCTTGGCCATGTTGGCGAGGTTCTCGATGTGGCGCACGTGCAGCGGCGAATCGACCTTCATGCGCGCGTCGAGGCCGGCGAGGCCGTTCTGCTTGGTCGCGAACTCGACGTTGTGCCAGGCCGAGAAGCTCTCGAGCTGGGTCCAGCCCTGCCAGGCGGTCGTGAACGGGCATTTGTGGCCGCTCGCCTTCAGCTTCGCCGCGGCGGCGACGACCTCGGGCCAGGTGGTCGGCGCCTTCTCGGTGTCGAGGCCGGCGGCCTTGAACGCGTCCTTGTTGTAATAGAAGATCGTCGTCGAGCTGTTGAACGGGAAGCTCAGCATCTGCCCGCTCGGCGCGGTGTAGTAGCCGGCGACGGCGGGCACGTAGCCGGCCGGGTCGAACTTCTCGCCGGCGTCCTTCATGACCTTGCCGACCGGAACGATCGCGCCCTTGCTCGCCATCATCGTGGCGGTGCCGACCTCGAACACCTGCAGGATGTTCGGCGCGTTGCCGGCGCGGAAGGCGGCGATCGCCGCGGTCATCGATTCGTCGTACGTGCCCTTGAAGACCGGAACGACCTTGTAGTCCTTCTGGCTCGCGTTGAAGTCCTTGGCGAGGTCGTTGACCCACTCGCCGTTGACCGCGGTCATCGAGTGCCACCACTGGATTTCGGTCTGCGCCTGCGCCGGCAGGGACAGCGCGGCGGCGCTTGCCAGCGCGCACGAGAACAGCAACTTCGACTTCATGAAGACTCCGGTGGGGTGGAAGCGGGCGCCGGCCAGGGCCTGCCGCCCCGCGTTGTAGCGGCCCGATGTGACAGGCGCGTTTATCGCGCGCCGGACGCGCCACCGGCAAGCGGGAATACCCGCCGCGACGCCGGGCGACGAGGCCGTGCCGCGCGGCGAAATGCTGCGCTGCGGTACGATTCCTCGCCCTTCTCACAGCGGCCGCGAACTTCGCCCTGCACCCATGAACGCCCCGCTGCCGATCGACCGGATCACCGCCGAAGCAGAAGCAGCCGGCGCGGCGCCTCGCCTGCGCGAGATTCCCTACAACTACACCTCGTTCTCCGACCGCGAGATCGTCATCCGCCTGCTCGGTCCGCGCGCCTGGGAAGTGCTCGGCCTCTTGCGCAGCGAGCGCCGCACCGGCCGCTCGGCGCGCATGCTCTACGAGGTGCTCGGCGACATCTGGGTCGTCCAGCGCAATCCCTACCTGCAGGACGACCTGCTCGACAACCCGCGCCGGCGCGCCCAGCTGATCGAGGCGCTGCACCATCGCCTCGGCGAGGTCGAGAAGCGCCGCACGCCGGGCGTCGACGCGGCGCGCGATGCGGTCGTCGGCGAGCTGCTCGCGCTCTCTCGCGCCGCGGTCGAGTCGTTCGCGGCGCAGTTCCGCACCGTCTGGGACCTGCGCAAGCGCACCGTCCGCGTCCTTGCGCGCGTGACCGACAAGGACAACATCAAGTTCGACGGCCTGTCGCGCGTCTCGCACGTCACCGACGCGACCGACTGGCGCGTCGAGTACCCGTTCGTCGTCCTCACGCCCGACACCGAGACCGAGATGGCCGGCCTGGTCGCCGGCTGCGTCGAGCTCGGCCTGACGATCATCCCGCGCGGCGGCGGCACCGGCTACACCGGCGGCGCGATCCCGCTGACGTGGTCGAGCGCGGTCATCAACACCGAAAAGCTCGAGGCGATGAGCGAGGTCGAGCGCGTCGCCCTGCCCGGCGTCGCCGGCGACGTCGCGACGGTGTGGACCGAAGCCGGCGTCGTCACTCAGCGCGTCGCCGAAGCGGCCGAGCGCGCCGGCCACGTGTTCGCCGTCGACCCGACCTCGGCGGAAGCGTCGTGCATCGGCGGCAACGTCGCCATGAACGCGGGCGGCAAAAAGGCCGTGCTCTGGGGCACGGCGCTCGACAACCTCGCCTCGTGGCGGATGGTGACGCCCGACGCCAAGTGGCTCGAGGTCACTCGGCTGAACCACAACCTCGGCAAGATCCACGACGCGCCCGAAGTCGCCTTCGAGCTGAAGTACTTCGACGCCAGCGGCAAGAAGCTCGAGCGCACCGAGCGGCTCGAGATGGCGGGCGCGGTGTTCAGGAAGGAAGGCCTCGGCAAGGACGTCACCGACAAGTTCCTCGCCGGCCTGCCCGGCATCCAGAAGGAAGGCTGCGACGGCCTGATCACGTCGGCGCGCTGGATCGTCCACCGCATGCCGAGCCACGTGCGCACCGTCTGCCTCGAGTTCTTCGGCAACGCCAAGGACGCGGTGCCGTCGATCGTCGAGATCCGCGACTACCTGTTCGATCTGGCGCAGAAGTCGGCGCCGGGCGAGCGCGTCCTCCTCGCCGGCCTCGAGCACCTCGACGACCGCTATCTGAAGGCGGTCGGCTACGCGACCAAGAGCAAGCGCGCGAATCCGGGCGGCGGCGCAGGCGCGGGCGCGCTGCCGAAGATGGTTCTCTTCGGCGACATCGTCGGCGACGACGCCGACGCGGTCGCGCGGGCGACGAGCGAGGTCGTTCGCCTCGCCAACGCGCGCGGCGGCGAGGGCTTCGTCGCCGTCAGCGCCGAGGCGCGCAAGAAGTTCTGGCTCGACAGGAAGCGCACGGCGGCGATCAGCAAGCACACCAACGCCTTCAAGATCAACGAGGACGTCGTCATCCCGCTGCCGCGGATGGGCGAGTACACCGAAGCCATCGAGCGCATCAACATCGAGCTCAGCCTGGCCAACAAGCTCGCCCTCGTCGACCGCCTCGAGGCCTTCTTCACGAGCGGCAACCTGCCGCTCGCGCGCGGCGACGACGCCGGCGAGATCGCCTCCGCCGAGCTGCTCGAGGACCGCGTCCAGCAGGCGCTGGCGCTGCTGCGCGACGTCGGCGCCGAGTGGCGCGGCTGGCTCGAGGGGCTCGACCGGCCCGCGGCCTCGCTTGCCGGCCCCGATCGCCCGGCGCCCGGCGGCGACACCGACGCGCGCACCGTCTTCGCGCTGCTCCAGGACCACACTTGGCGCGCGTCGTGGAAGGCCGAGATCCGCGCGCCCTTCGAGTCGATCTTCGCCGGCACCGCGCTGAAGCCGATCCTCGGCGAATGCCAGAAGATCCACGGCGAGGTGCTGCGCGGCCGCGTCTGGGTGGCGCTGCACATGCACGCCGGCGACGGCAACGTCCACACCAACATCCCCGTCAACAGCGACAACTACGAGATGCTGCAGACCGCGCACGCGGCGGTGGCGCGGATCATGAAGCTGGCGCGCAGCCTCGACGGCGTGATCTCGGGCGAGCACGGCATCGGCATCACCAAGCTCGAGTTCGTGAGCGACGACGAGCTCGCCGCGTTCACCGACTACAAGCGCCGGGTCGACCCCGAAGGGCGCTTCAACCAGGGCAAGCTCCTGCGCGACGCCGCCTTCGCCGGCGGCGCGGCGCTGAAGGCCGACCTCACCAACGCCTACACGCCGAGCTTCGGCCTCATGGGCCACGAGTCGCTGATCATGCAGCAGAGCGACATCGGCGAGATCGCGACCTCGATCAAGGACTGCCTGCGCTGCGGCAAGTGCAAGCCGCCGTGCACGACCCACGTGCCGCGCGCCAACCTGCTCTACAGCCCGCGCAACAAGATCCTGGCGACGTCGCTGCTGATCGAGGCGTTCCTCTACGAGGAGCAGACGCGCCGCGGCGTGTCGCTGCGCCACTGGGAGGAGTTCGAGGACGTCGCCGATCACTGCACGGTCTGCCACAAGTGCCTGGCGCCGTGCCCGGTCGACATCGACTTCGGCGACGTCTCGATGAACATGAGGAACCTGCTGCGCAAGATGGGCAAGCGGAGCTTCCGGCCGGCGAGCAAGGCGGCGATGGTCTTCCTCAACGCGACCAACCCGGAGACGATCAAGGTCATGCGCACGGCGATGGTCGACGTCGGCTTCAAGGCGCAGCGCGCCGTCAACGACCTGCTGCGCGGCCTCGCCAACAAGCAGACTGCCAGGCCGCCGTCGACGCACGGCAAGGCGCCGCTCAAGGAGCAGGTGATCCACTTCATCAACAAGAAGATGCCGGGCAACCTGCCGAAGAAGACGGCGCGCGCGCTCCTCGACATCGAGGACCCGGCCTACGTGCCGATCATCCGCAACCCGAAGACGACCAGCGCCGACACCGAGGCCGTGTTCTATTTTCCCGGCTGCGGCTCGGAGCGGCTGTTCTCGCAGGTCGGCCTGGCGACGCAGGCGATGCTCTGGCACGCCGGCGTGCAGACGGTGCTGCCGCCCGGCTACCTGTGCTGCGGCTACCCGCAGCGCGGCAGCGGCGACTTCGACAAGGCCGAGAAGATCATCACCGACAACCGGGTGCTCTTCCACCGCGTCGCCAACACGCTCAACTACCTCGACATCAAGACCGTCGTCGTCAGCTGCGGCACCTGCTACGACCAGCTGCAGGGCTACGAGTTCGAGAAGATCTTCCCCGGCTGCCGGATCATCGACATCCACGAGTACCTGCTCGACAAAGGCATCACCCTCGGCGGCGCGGGCGGCGTCGACGGCGGCGCGCCGGGCTATCTGTTCCACGACCCGTGCCACAGCCCGATGAAGCTGCGCGAGCCGCTCGTGACGGTCAAGGCGCTGGTCGGCGAGAACGTTCGCAAGAGCGACCGCTGCTGCGGCGAGAGCGGCACCTTCGGCATCAGCCGGCCCGACATCGCGACGCAGGTGCGCTTCCGCAAGGAAGAGGAGCTTCGGCGCGACGAGGCAGCGCTGCGCTCGATGATCGCGGCCAGCCCCGCGTCGGCGCCCGACCCCGCCGCGGCGAAGGGAAACCTCAAGATCCTGACCTCGTGCCCGAGCTGCCTGCAGGGACTGCAGCGGTACAAGGGCGACCTGACGAACGGCCTGCTCGAGGCCGACTACATCGTCGTCGAGATGGCGAACCGCATCCTCGGCGAGGACTGGATGCCGGAGTACGTGGCGCGCGCCAACGAGGGCGGCATCGAACGGGTGCTGGTGTAGCTTTTCGCACGGGCGGGCCTTTCCCCCATCGGCTGCGGGGGCGCGTCGCTTGGCTACACTGCGGCGGCCTCGAGTCATCGCATGAACGACCGCCCGTCACCTCGCCATCCGACTTCGATCACGGTTCATCAGCGAACGCGGATCCTCGAGGTCGGCTTCGACGACGGCAGGACCTTCAAGATCCCGTTCGAGCTGATGCGCATCTACTCGCCGTCGGCCGAGGTGCAGGGGCACGGCCCGGGGCAGGAGATCCTGCAGACCGGCAAGCGCGACGTCGACATCGCCGCGCTCGAGCCGATCGGCAACTACGCCGTCCTGCCGCGCTTTTCCGACGGCCACGAGACCGGGATCTTCTCGTGGGACTACCTCTACTTCCTCGGCTCGCAGCAGGACGAGCTCTGGCAGAAGTACGAAGCGCGCCTCGTCAGCGAAGGCGTCGACCGCGACGCGCCGATGGGCGGCGCCGCGGCGTCTTCGTCCTGCGGCCATTCCCACTGACCGGCTGCGCTGACGGGCGATGAGCGATACCCACTTCGGCTACAGCAGCGTCGACGAGCAGGCCAAGGCCGAGCGGGTTCGCGGCGTCTTCGACTCGGTGGCGCCGAAATACGACGTCATGAACGACCTGATGTCGCTCGGCCTGCATCGCCTCTGGAAGGCGTACACGGTCGCGGTCGCGCGCGTTCGCCCGGGCGACGTCGTTCTCGACATCGCCGGCGGCACCGGCGACCTCGCGCGCGCCTTCGTCGGCCCGGCCGGCGCGCGCGGCCTCGTCGTCCACAGCGACATCAACGAGGCCATGCTGCGCCAGGGCCGCGACCGCCTGCTCGACGAAGGCCGGGTCCTGCCGACGCTCCTCTGCGATGCCGAATCGCTGCCGTTCGCGACCGCCTCGTTCGACCTCGTCAGCGTCGCCTTTGGCCTCCGCAACATGACCCGCAAGGAAACCGCGCTCGCCGAGATGGCGCGCGTCCTGAAGCCGGGCGGGCGCCTCCTCGTCCTCGAGTTCTCGAAGGTCGCGGCGCCGCTCGCCAAGGCCTACGACTGGTATTCGTTCAACGTTTTGCCGCGCATCGGCCGCTGGGTCGCCGGCGACGGCGAGAGCTACCGCTACCTCGCGGAATCGATCCGCGTCCACCCCGACCAGGCGACGCTGAAGGCGATGATGAAGACGGCCGGCTTCGGCCACGTCGACGTCCACAACCTGAGCGCCGGCGTCGTCGCGCTCCACGTGGGGATCAAGTGCTGAGCAGCGGCGCGCCGGCGATCCGCATCCCGCGCCAGTGGCGCGCGCCGCTCTCGCTCGGCCTCGGCGTGCCGCTCCTGCTCGGCAGCACGCCCGCGGCAGCCGCGGGAACGAGCGGCATCGTCCTCGGCGGCATGACGACCTGGGTCGGCATGTCGGCAGCGCTGCTGGCGCTGCTCGCGCCGCGCCAGCCCGGCGATGTCGCCGGCGCGGCGGCGGTCATCGTCGTCGGCGCGCTGTTCCTGGCGATGGCGGCGCGGCGCCGGCAGCGCCAGCGCTCGGACCGCGACGCCGACGGCATCGTCGCCGGCACGCCGCGCATGGCCTTCGACACCGGCACCGGCGCGGCGTCGCTCTTCGAGGTTTCGCGCCGCGTCACGTCGCCGGCCGTCGGCAGCGTCGACGGCGCCGCCGTGCTGGAGGCGGCGCGGTCGCGCTTCCTGCGCCTGCAGGCGGCGTGGGACGTCGGCGACGTGCAGACGCTCGGCCACCT
The DNA here is from genome assembly GCA_035995885.1 of Caldimonas sp. Taxonomy (GTDB): domain Bacteria; phylum Pseudomonadota; class Gammaproteobacteria; order Burkholderiales; family Burkholderiaceae_C; genus Schlegelella_A. The sequence goes on from DASYKC010000140.1 coordinate 11,901, forward strand.
GACCACGCCCGACATGCTGCAGGAGCTCCTGGTCGTCCTCGGCAGCCGCGTCGGCGGGCCGACCCGCACCGACGTCATCACGCTGCACGCCGAGCTGCTCGACCTCGAGGAGCTCGGCGCGGCGTGGCTCGCGAGCGTCGAGTTCTCCGGCCTGATCCGCGAATCGGCGGAGCAGGGCGCGGTGCCGTTCCGCGAGCTCTGGATGCTCGCCGCGGCCAAGGACGGCACGCCGTCCTGGCGCCTCGCGCGCCAGCAGGCCCTGCTCTAGCGCCGGCCGCGCGTGCGTTCAGGGTGGCGTCGCCACCGTGCGCGCCTCAGGTCGCGAAGCCGTTCGGGTTGGCGGTCTGCCAGCGCCAGCTGTCGGCGCACATCGCGTCGAGGTCACGCCTCGCCTTCCAGCCGATCGTCTGCTGCGCCAGCGTCGGGTCGGCGTAGCAGGCGGCGACGTCGCCGGGCCGGCGTGCGACGACTTCGTACGGCACCGGCCGGCCGCTCGCGCGCTCGAACGCGCGGACGAGCTCGAGGACGCTGCTGCCGCGGCCGGTGCCGAGGTTGACGGTCAGCGACCGCGCGCCGCCGAGCAGATGGCGCAGCGCGGCGACGTGCCCTTCGGCGAGGTCGACGACGTGCAGGTAGTCGCGCACGCCGGTGCCGTCGGGCGTGTCGTAGTCGGCGCCGAAGATCTGCAGCCGGTCGCGCTTGCCGACCGCGACCTGGGCGATGTAGGGCATCAGGTTGTTGGGCGTGCCGCGCGGGTCTTCGCCGATCGTGCCGCTCGCGTGCGCGCCGACCGGGTTGAAGTAGCGCAGCAGCGCGACCCGCCACGCCGGGTCGGCGCGTTCGATGTCGCTCAGGATGTTCTCGCTCATCAGCTTGGTCGCGCCGTACGGGTTGGTGGCCGAGAGCGGCGCATCTTCGCGGATCGGCAGCCGCTCGGGCTGGCCGTAGACCGTCGCGCTCGAGCTGAAGACGATCGTCGTGCAGCCGTGCGCCTGCATCGCCTCGGCGAGCGCGATCAGGCCGCCGACGTTGTTGGCGTAGTACTTGAGCGGCCGGGCGACGCTCTCGCCCACCGCCTTCGACGCCGCGAAGTGGACCACCGCGTCGATCCGGCCGCCGGCGAAGAGCGTATCGAGCGCGGCACGGTCGCGGACGTCGGCGCGGACGAAGCGCGAGACGTCGGCGCCGAGCGCGGCGAGCCGATGCAGGACCTCGGGCGAGCTGTTCGAGAAGTCGTCGATGCCGGCGACGGCGAAGCCGGCGGCCTCGAGGGCGAGCCAGGTGTGCGATGCGATGTAGCCGGTGGCGCCGGTGAGCAGGATCATGGGATGAAGACGGCGAGCGAAGCGGCGATTGTCCGGCAACCGGCGCGCCGCCCCGCTGTTCGCGGCCGCATGGAGCGGCGGCTGCGGGGGTGCGTGCCTACAATCGGCGCATGCTCGAAGCGATGAAAGCGCTCGCCGAGCGCTCGGTGATGGAGCGCGTCGTCCTGCTCGTCAATCACGTGATCGCCGCCGAGCCGGCGGCGCTCGAGCGGCTGCGCCCGCACGCCGGCCGGACGATGCAGATCGAGCTCACCGGCTGGCCGACGTTTCTTCCCGCGATCGGCCCGTTCGCGTTCCGCGTCTCGCCGGCCGGGCTGGTCGAATGGCTGGCCGAGGCGGCGTCGCTGCCGCCCGACCTGCGCGTCGAGGTCGACGCCGCCAATCCGGCGCTGGCGCTGACGCGCGTCGTCGCCGGCGAGCGGCCGGCGATCACCGTCTCGGGCGACGCCGCGTTCGCGAGCGACATCGACTGGCTGATCGACAACCTGCGCTGGGACCTGCAGGACGACCTCGCGCGCTTCATCGGCGACACGCCGGCGCGCCAGCTCGCCAAGGTCGGCGGCTGGTTCGCCGCCGCGCTGCGCGAAGGCGCGAAGGCGCTGCGCGATCTGGCGGCACCCGGGACCACGCCCGCACCGCCGCGCTGATGAGGCACATCGCCCGACTCGTCGTCATCTGCGTCACGGTTCTTCGCTACGGCCTCGACGAGCTGGCGCTGTCGAGCTTTCGCCAGCCGTGGGTGCGCTTTCTCGTTCGCGTCATCACCCTCGGCCGCCGCCTCGACGCGCCGCGCGGCGAGCGCCTCCGCCTCGGCCTCGAGCGGCTCGGCCCGATCTTCGTCAAGTTCGGCCAGGTGCTGTCGACGCGGCGCGACCTGCTGCCGACCGACATCGCCGACGAGCTCGCGCGTCTGCAGGACCGCGTGCCGCCTTTTCCGGCGGCGGTCGCGCGCGCCATCGTCGAGAGGGCGTTCAGCCGGCCGCTCGACGCCGTCTTCGCCAGCTTCGACGCCGCGCCGGTGGCGAGCGCGTCGATCGCGCAGGTCCACTTCGCGGTCTTGAAGGACGGCCGCGAGGTTGCCGTCAAGGTGCTGCGCCCGGGCATGCTCGCGGCGATCGACGACGACGTCGAGGTCATGCGCCAGGTTGCGCGCGTCGTCGAGCGCTGGTCGGCCGACGGCAAGCGGCTGAAGCCGCGCCAAGTCGTCGCCGAGTTCGACAAGTACCTGCACGACGAGCTCGATCTCGTCCGCGAGGCAGCCAACGCGGCCCAGCTGCGCCGCAACATGGAGAGCCTCGGCCTCGTCCTCGTCCCCGAGATGGTCTGGGAGCTGTGCACGCAGGACGTGATCGTCATGGAGCGCATGGACGGCGTGCCGATCAGCCAGGTGCAGCGGCTCAGGGACGCCGGCGTCGACATCAGGAAGCTCGCCCGCGACGGCGTGACGATCTTCTTCACCCAGGTCTTTCGCGACGGCTTCTTTCATGCCGACATGCACCCGGGCAACATCCAGGTCTCGGTCGCGCCCGCGACCTTCGGCCGCTACATCTCGCTCGACTTCGGCATCGTCGGCACGCTGACCGAGTTCGACAAGGACTACCTGGCGCAGAACTTCATCGCCTTCTTCCATCGCGACTACAAGCGCGTCGCCGAGCTCCACGTCGAGAGCGGCTGGGTGCCGCCGGCAACGCGCATCGACGAGCTCGAGGGCGCGATCCGCGCCGTCTGCGAGCCGCAGTTCGACCGGCCGCTCAAGGACATCTCGCTCGGCCAGGTGCTGCTGCGCCTATTCCAGACCTCGCGCCGCTTCAACGTCGAGATCCAGCCGCAGCTCGTGCTGCTGCAGAAGACGCTGCTCAACGTCGAGGGCCTCGGCCGCGAGCTCGACCCCGAGCTCGACCTCTGGAGCACCGCCAAGCCGTTCCTGGAACGCTGGATGGAGGAGCAGATCGGCTGGCGCGGCCTGGTCGAGCAGCTGCAGAAGGAGGCGCCGCGCTTCGTCCACCTGCTGCCGCAGCTGCCGCGCCTCCTGCACGGCGCGCTCCAGCCGCAGGCGCCGGTGCAGCAGCGCTTCGTCGAGGCGCTGCTGACCGAGCAGCGCCGCACCAATCGCCTGCTGACGGGCATCGTCTACGCCGGCCTCGGCTTCTTGCTCGGCCTGGTCGCGATGCAGATCTTCTCGCGGCTGCACTAGCCCCGTACCGACGCCCCGAAGGCGCAAGATTTATACTGCCGGGTTGCTTTGATCCGAGGTCCGGCGATGCCGATCTACGCCTATCGCTGCACGACGTGCGGCCACGCGCAGGACGTGCTGCGGAAAATTTCCGATCCCCCGCTCAGCGTCTGCCCGACGTGCGGCGCCGCCACGTTCGTCAAGCAGGTGACCGCGGCCGGCTTCCAGCTCAAGGGCTCGGGCTGGTACGTCACCGATTTCCGCGGCGACAACAAGAAGTCCGGGAAGCCCGCCGAGGGCGATGCCGCGCCGGCCGCCGAGGGCAAGGCCGGCGAGGGCGGCGGCGCTGGCGACGCCAAGGACGCGTCGACGAGCGAGGCCAAGAAGGCCGACGGCAACAAGGCCGATGCCAAGAAGGGCGAGACCGCGGCGCCGGCCGCGGCCGCAGCGGCCGCCGCAGCCGCGCCCGCCGCTGCGCCCGCGCCGCCCCCGACTCCCGGCAAGGGCGGGACGTGACCCGCCCCGGGCGCGCCACATCGCAGCGCAAGTGAAGAAGTACCTCATCGCCGGCCTCCTGGTCTGGCTGCCGCTCGCCGTCACGATCTGGGTCCTGCAGGCCGTCCTCGGCATGCTGAACGGCGTGTTCGTGTGGCTGCTCTCGGGCTCGCAGGTCGTCCTGCCGGAGGGCAGCCACAACTTCATCGAGATGCTGCAGCGCATCCCCGGCCTCGGCGTCGCCGTGATGGTGATCGGCCTGCTTCTCACCGGCGTGTTCGCGACCAACGTCGCCGGCCAGTGGTCGCTGCGCCAGGGCCATCGGCTGCTCAGCCGGATCCCGATCGTCAAGTCGATCTACAACTCGGTGCAGCAGGTCTCGGACACGCTGTTCTCGAGCAGCGGCAACGCCTTTCGCGAGGCCGTCCTGGTGCAGTACCCGCGCGCCGGCTGCTGGACGATCGCCTTCGTCACCGGCAAGCCGGGCGGCGAAGCGGCGCTGCACCTGCGCGGCGACTACCTGAGCGTCTACGTGCCGACGACACCGAACCCGACCTCGGGCTTTTTCCTGATGCTGCCGCGTGCCGACGTGATCGCCCTGGCGATGAGCGTCGACGAGGCGCTCAAGTACGTGATCTCGATGGGCGTCGTCGCGCCGCCCTCGCGCCTCGACGCCGGCAGCATCGCGGTGCGAAACCTGCCGGGCTGAGCGCCCGGCCGGCGCTCAGCCCGTCGCTGCGAACGACGCAGCCGAAGCGCCACGACGACGTCGCCGATCCGGCGACCCCGACAGGAATGCATGGAGTGATGCGATGAGAACGACCTACTGCGGCCTGGTGAGCGAAGCGCTCCTCGGCCAGACGATCACGCTGATGGGCTGGGCGCACCGGCGCCGCGACCACGGCGGCGTGATCTTCATCGACCTGCGCGACCGCGAGGGCCTGGTCCAGATCGTCTGCGACCCGGACCGCGCCGCGACCTTCGCCGTCGCCGAGGAGGTCCGCAACGAGTTCTGCGTCAAGGTGACCGGCGTCGTGCGCGCGCGTCCGGCCGGCACCGAGAACGCCAACCTGCTGAGCGGCAGGATCGAGGTGCTGTGCCACGCGCTCGAGGTGCTGAACCCGAGCGTGACGCCGCCGTTTCAGCTCGACGAGGAAAATCTCTCCGAGACGACGCGCCTGACGCACCGCGTCCTCGACCTGCGCCGGCCGCAGATGCAGCGAAACATGATGCTGCGCTACCGCATGTCGATGGAGGTGCGGCGCTTTCTCGACGCGCACGGCTTCATCGACATCGAGACGCCGATGCTGACCAAGAGCACGCCCGAAGGCGCGCGCGACTACCTGGTGCCGAGCCGCGTCCACGACGGCATGTTCTTCGCGCTGCCGCAGAGCCCGCAGCTGTTCAAGCAGCTGCTGATGGTCGCCGGCTTCGATCGCTACTACCAGATCACGAAGTGCTTCCGCGACGAGGACCTGCGCGCCGACCGCCAGCCCGAGTTCACCCAGATCGACATCGAGACCTCGTTTCTCGACGAGGAAGAGATCCGGACGATGTTCGAAGGGATGATCACGAGCACGGTCAAGCACGCGATCGGGGTCGAGCTGCCGCCGTTTCCGGTCATGCCCTGGGAGGAAGCGATGCGCCGCTTCGGCTCCGACAAGCCCGACCTGCGCGTCAAGCTCGAGCTGACCGAGCTCACCGACGTCATGACCGACGTCGACTTCAAGGTCTTCTCGACGCCCGCGAAGGCCAAGGACGGCCGCGTCGCGGCGCTGCGCATTCCCGGCGGCGGCGAGATGACCCGGGGCGAGATCGACGGCTACACCGAGTTCGTCAAGATCTACGGTGCCAAGGGCCTGGCCTGGATCAAGGTCAACGACATCGCCAAGGGCCGCGAGGGCCTGCAGTCGCCGGTCGTCAAGAACCTGCACGACGCGGCGCTCGCCGAGATCCTCGCCCGCACCGGCGCGAAGGACGGCGACCTGATCTTCTTCGGCGCCGACAAGGGCACGGTCGTCAACGACGCCCTCGGCGCGCTGCGCGTCAAGGTCGGCCACAGCGAGTTCGGCAAGGCGCGCGGCCTCGTCCAGGGCGAGTGGGAGCCGCTCTGGGTGGTCGACTTCCCGATGTTCGAGTACGACGAGGCGGCGCAGCGCTGGAGCGCGATGCACCATCCGTTCACGAGCCCGAAGGACGGCCACGAGGACTGGCTCGAGACCGACCCCGGCCGCTGCATCGCCAAGGCCTACGACGTCGTCCTGAACGGCGTCGAGCTCGGCGGCGGCTCGGTGCGGATCCATCGCGAGGACGTGCAGAGCAAGGTCTTCCGGGCGCTGAAGATCGAGGCCGAGGAAGCGCGCGCGAAGTTCGGCTTCCTGCTCGACGCGCTCCAGTACGGCGCACCGCCGCATGGCGGCATCGCCATCGGCCTCGACCGCTTCGTCATGCTGATGACCGGCGCCGAGTCGCTGCGCGACGTGATCGCGTTCCCGAAGACGCAGCGCGCCCAGGACCTGCTCACCAACGCGCCCGGCCCGGTCGACGAGAAGCAGCTGCGCGAGCTGCATATTCGCCTGCGAAATACGCAGGCGGCCGGATAGGGCATCGCTCAAGCGGGCATGAACATCGTCAACGTCAGCACGGCGGCGCCGGAATGGAACTGGCTCGCCTATCGTTTTGCCGACCGTCCCGACCTGCGCTGGACGCACGTGTCGACCGAGGCGATGCCCGTGCCTCGCTGGCTGCCGCGAGGTGACCTGGCGCGGCGCGTGCTGGCGGCCCGGGCGGCGCGCCGGCTGGCGTCGCCGGACGATTCGATGCTCGTCTCGCATGGACCGCGCATCTCGCTCTACGTCGAGCTCGCCAACCGGCGCCGGCCGCGGCGTGCGCACCACCTCGCGTACGCCTTCAACTACACCGAGCTCCCGCACCGCAAGAAGCGGTCGCTGCATGCGCACGCGTTGGCGACGGTCGATCGCTTCGTCGTCTTCTCGACCACCGAGCGCGAGATCTACGCGCGCTATTTCGATCTGCCCATCGACCGCATCGACATGATCCACTGGGCCGTGCGGCCACCGGCGATCAGCGGCGACGAGCCGGCGCTGATCGCCGGCGACTACCTTTGCGCGGTCGGCGGCCAGGGACGTGACTACGGCGTCCTCGTCGAGGCGATGAGGAAGCTCCCGTCCCTGCGTCTGGTCATCGTCTCGACCCGCGCCGTGATGGCCGGCCTCGTCGTGCCCGGCAACGTCGAGGTTCGCCTCGACACTCCTCTGGCCGAGGCGACGAACGTCATCGCCCACAGCCGCTTCATGGCGCTGCCGCTGCGGGACGCCGAGGTGCCGTGCGGCCACGTCACCATCGTCTCGGCGATGCACCTCGGCAAGGCGATCGTCGCGACCGGCTCGAGCGGCATTGCGGACTACATCCAGGAAGGCGTCAACGGCCGGCTCGCCGCGCCCCACGACCCCGCCAGCCTCGCCGCGGCGATCGAGTCGCTCGCCGGTGACGACCTCGAGTGCCGTCGCCTCGGCGAGAACGGCCGAGCCTTCGCCCGCGAGCACTGCATGGAGGACAACGCCGTCGCCTATTTCAGAGGCTATCTGGCGGGCCGGAGCGAAGCGGCCGCATCCCGTTGAAGATCCTGCAACACGCAGGGCCCGGCGACGCCATCGTCGAGACGGCGGTGACGCCGCTGCGCGAGCGGCTCGCCGCATTGACCGCCCCGGCGCATGAGCTGCGGCGCCGCCAGGTGGGAACGCGTGCGGGTGCACCGCGATCGTTGGCGACGTCACAATCGGCCGACTTCGACACCCTCCGCCGCCAGCCTCGGGATGACCCTTTCGCGCAGCTTCAAGATTCCCGAGTCCGTCCTCGTCGTCATCTACACCGCCGCGCTCGACGTGCTGCTGCTCGAGCGCGCCGACGCGCCCGGCTTCTGGCAGAGCGTCACCGGATCGAAGGATTCGGCCGGCGAGTCGCTGGTCGAGACCTGCGTCCGCGAGGTCGGCGAGGAGACCGGGATCGCGATCGGCACCGCGGCGGTGCCGCTCGCGAATCTCGCCGACTGGCGCATCGCCAACGTCTACGACATCTATCCGCAATGGCAGCACCGCTATGCTGAAGGCGTGAGCCGCAACACCGAGCACGTCTTCGGCCTTCGCGTTC
>DASYKC010000141.1:0-9636 GCA_035995885.1 Caldimonas sp.
CCTCGACACCGGCGCGACCGGCGCCAACGGCAACTACGGCGGGCCGTGTCCGCCGCAGGGCGACCGGCCGCATCGCTACGTCTTCACGCTGTACGCCCTCGCGGTCGACAAGGTGGCCGCCGCCGGCGGCATCCCGAAGACGGGAACGGCCGGGCTCTACAGCTTCGTCATCAACAAGGGTGTCGGCCCGGCGCTGCTCGGCAAGGCGTCGTTCACCGCGACCTACGGAAGGTAGTGCGCCGGCGCGGCGCGCCTCCGCCTCAAGGCATCTTCTGGAAGCCGAACACCGGCGGGTTCATGCCGCAGTCGACGCCGTTGTCGCCGACTTGGCCGCGTGCGTCGACGACGAACTTCGACTTTGCCGCGCCGGCGATCACGAGCGGCGCGGTCAGGTTGAGGCCGTTGGGGCTGGCCAGGCTGGTCGGCTGCATGAAGGTTTTGCCGCCCTGGCCGGCCGACGCGTTCGTCGTCAGATATAGGTAAACCTTGTCGGAACTCGGCACGGCGTCGGTGCCGGTGCAGACATCAGGCGCGCCGACGGCATCGGGTGCCTGCGTCGTCTCGCCGTTGTCGCTGCGGCAGACGTCGGCGGTGTACTGCGTGTTGGCGAAGCAGAGACCCGCGGACGTGCTCGGCGTGAACTTGATCAGGTCCGACATCTTGATGATGACGCAGTTGTAGGTCGCGTCGGGCGGGTTGCCGCTGCCGAGCGTCGGTGTCGCCAGGAAGTCGACCTCGGTCGGCGTCGCGCTCGAGAACACCGTGATCGGGCTCGTGCAGAGCGCGCTCGTCGAGAGCATGACCGAGTAGACCTGGAGCTTGAGCGAGCTGGCGTCGAGCGCCATGGCGTTGGCCGAGAACAGGCCGGCGGCGACGAGCGCGAATTTGAGCGATTTCATGATCGTGCCCCGCGGTCAGCTGCCGGCGCCGACGATCGTCAGCTTGTCGCTGTTGTCGTAGTCGGCACCGCCGCCGCAGGAGGTGATGGCGGCGCCGAAGGCGAACGCGCAAAGGACGAGGGCGAGCAGGCGCTTCATCACGACTCCGGAAGACGAGGTTCCGGGATATCGGCGCGCGTCCTCGACCCTTGAGGCCGAGGCGACGAAGCGGGCTCAGGTCGTGACTTGCGACCGCCCGGCGCGGACGATCCGGCCGCCCTCGTCGCCGGCGCCCGGGCCGACCTCGATCGCCCAGTCGCTCGCCGCGATCACGCGCTCCTCGTGCTCGACGACGATGACCGTGTTGCCGGCGTCGACGAGGCCTTGCAGCTGCGCCATCAGCTTGTCGACGTCGGCCGGATGCAGGCCGGTGGTCGGCTCGTCGAGGATGTAGAGGGAGCGGCCGCGCTGCTGCTTCTGCAGCTCGGTGGCGAGCTTGATGCGCTGCGCCTCGCCGCCCGAGAGCTCGGTCGCAGGCTGGCCGAGGCGCAGGTAGCCGAGGCCGATGTCGCGCAGCAGCGCGAGCGGCTTCAGCACGGCGGGTTCGTCGGCGAAAAAGGCGCAGGCGTCGTCGACCGTCATTCGCAGCACGTCGGCGATGTCCCTGTCGTGCCACTTCACTTCCAGCGTCTTCTCGTTGTAGCGCGCGCCGTGGCAGGTCGGGCAGGGCGCGTAGACACTCGGCATGAAGAGCAGCTCGACGCTGACGAAGCCTTCGCCCTCGCACGTCGGGCAGCGCCCCTTGGCGACGTTGAACGAGAAGCGGCCGGCGTCGTAGCGGCGCGAGCGCGCCGCCGGCGTCGCCGCGAAGAGCCTGCGCACGCCGTCGAAGAGGCCGGTGTAGGTGGCGAGGTTCGAGCGCGGCGTCCGGCCGATCGGCTTCTGGTCGACGCGGACGAGGCGCTGGATGCGATCGACGTCGCCGCCGATGCGGCCGTGCGTCTCCTGGGCGACGGTCGGCTGGTCGCCCGCCGGCGCGTCGTCGTCCGCCGACGCCGGCTCGTGGCCGAGGTGGCGGCAGACGAGCTCGACGAGCGCCTGGCTGACGAGGGTCGACTTGCCCGACCCCGAGACGCCGGTCACCGCCGTCAGCACGCCGAGCGGAAAGCGCGCGTCGACGTCCTTCAGGTTGTTGCGCGTGATGCCGCGCAGCTCGAGCCAGCCCTGCGGCTCGCGCTGCGTTCGCGTCGGCGGCGCGGGCGGGGCGAAGAGATAGCGCGCGGTGTGCGACTCGGCGACGTTCGCCAGGCCCGCGGGCGGGCCGCTGTAGAGAACGCGGCCGCCTTTTTCTCCGGCGTCGGGGCCGACGTCGACGATCCAGTCGGCGCGTCGCATCGTCGCCAGGTCGTGCTCGACGACGAAGATCGAGTTGCCCGATCGCTGCAGCGCGTCGAGCGCCGAGAGCAGCGCGGCGCCGTCCTTCGGATGCAGCCCGGCGGTCGGCTCGTCGAGGACGTAGACGACACCGAACAGGTTGGAACGGATCTGCGTCGCCAGGCGCAGCCGCTGCAGCTCGCCTGGCGAGAGCGTCGGCGTGCTGCGGTCGAGCGAGAGGTAGCCGAGGCCGAGCGACTCGAGCGTGGCGATGCGCTCGACCAGGTCGCCGCAGATGCGCTGGGCGACGATCCGCTTCTCCTCCGAGAGGTTGGGCGTCCGGCGCACGTCGGGCGCGCCGGCGTGCGCCGAGCCGCCGGCGGCGACGCGGCGCGCCGTGTCCTCGCGCGCGGCGGCGCTGCGCACGGTCGCGTCGGCGTCGGCCTTGCGCGTGCGCTTGCCCGCCGCTTCGATCTCTTCGAAGCGACCGTCGGCGGCCGGCCGCATCACGCGCGCGACCTGGCTCAGCGGCATCTGCGCGAGCGTGCCGATGTCGTAGCCGGCGAAGGTGACGGCGAGCGCCTCCTTCTTCAGCCGCTTGCCGTGGCAGACGGGGCACACCGTGCCGACCATGAAGCGCGAGACGCGCTTCTTCATGAGCGGGCTCTGCGTCGTCGCGAAGGTGTGCAGCACGTACCTGCGCGCGCCGGTGAAGGTGCCCATGTAGGCGGGCTCGGTCTTGCGGCGCAGCGCCGAGCGCGTCTCGGCCGGCGTGAAGCCGGGGTAGACCGGCACGGTCGGCTGCTCGTCGGTGAAGAGGATCCAGTCGCGCGTCTTCTTCGGCAGGTCGCGCCACGGCGTGTCGACGTCGATGCCGAGCGTGACCAGGATGTCGCGCAGGTTCTGGCCGTGCCACGCCGGCGGCCACGACGCGATCGCGCGATCGCGGATCGTGAGCGTGGTGTCGGGCACCATCGATCGCTCGGTCACTTCGTAGACGCGGCCGAGGCCGTGGCAGTGGGGGCACGCGCCCTGCGGCGTGTTCGGCGAGAAGTCCTCGGCGTACAGCATCGGCTGGTGCGGCGGATACGTGCCGGCGCGCGAATAGAGCAGCCGCACCAGGCTCGACAGCGTCGTCACGCTGCCGACCGACGAGCGCGCGCCGGGCGTGCCGCGCTGCTGCTGCAACGCGACCGCGGGCGGCAGGCCCTCGATCGAATCGACGTCGGGGACGCCGACCTGATCGATCAGCCGGCGCGCGTACGGCGACACCGATTCGAAGTAGCGCCGCTGCGCCTCGGCGTACAGCGTGCCGAAGGCGAGCGACGACTTGCCCGATCCGGAGACGCCCGAGAAGACGACGAGGGCGTCGCGCGGGATGTCGACGTCGACGTCCTTCAGGTTGTGCTCGCGCGCGCCGCGGACGCGAACGAACCGGCTCCGGTCGGCGTCGGGGGCGACTTCGGCGGGTGCGGCGGCGCGCATACTCGGGCGTCGCCTCAACGCGCGCAGCGGCCCCGGCCGGCTCGCGCCCCTCGATGCCCGGCTACCGGACCAAGCAGGAACGGATCTCGATCGCCGGGGTCGACGACCTCGTCATCCGCTCGCTCCTCGACCGCCAGCAGTACGCCGATGACGATGGCGCCGCCGAGCGGATCGGCATCTCTTCGGCGGCCTGGCCGCTGTTCGGCCTGCTCTGGCCCTCGGGCGCGCTGCTCGCGGCGCGCCTCGCCGCTCGCCCGGTCACGGCCGGCGAGCGGATCCTCGAGATCGGCTGCGGCCTGGCGTTGGCGAGCCTCGTCGGCCACCGGCGCGGCGCCGACGTCACCGCGAGCGACCGCCATCCGCTGACCGCGCTCTTCCTCGCCGAGAACCTGCGCCTGAACGGCCTGACGCCGATGAAGTACCTGCACGGCGACTGGGAAGCGCCGCCTGAAGCCGACGCCGGCGACGATGCGGCCGGCCGCTTCGACCTGATCGTCGGCAGCGACCTGCTCTACGAGCGCGATGCCGGCGGCGCGCTCGCCGGTTTCGTGAGTCGTCATGCCAAGGCGTCGTGCGAGGTGTGGATCGTCGATCCCGACCGTAGCAATCGGCCGGCCTTCAACCGGCGCATGGCCGACGACGGCTTCGTTCGGCACGAGGAGCGGCTCGACACCGCCGCCGGCGCGACCGCGGCCGCGTACAAGGGGCGCCTGCTCGTCTATCACCGTAAACTTGCCGCACACTGACGGCGCCATCGGGGCCGCCGCCTGATCCCCAGCGAGAGCGTTGCCGCCCGTGTCACTTCTTCCTGAACTGCTCGAGAACAATCGTCGCTGGGCCGGCAAGATGGAAGCCGCGCGGCCCGGCTTCTTCAGCGGCCTGCTCGAGCAGCAGGGGCCGAAGTATCTGTGGATCGGCTGCGCCGACAGCCGCGTTCCCGCCAACGAGCTCGTCGACCTCGCGCCGGGCGAGCTCTTCGTCCACCGCAACGTCGCCAACGTCGTCGTCCACTCCGACCTCAACTGCCTGTCGGTGATCCAGTTCGCGACCGACGTGCTGAAGGTGCGCCACATCATCGTCGTCGGCCATTCGCAGTGCGGCGGCGTCATCGCCGCGCTCGCGGACCGGCGAGTCGGCCTCGCCGACAACTGGCTGCGCCACGTCCAGGACGTGCGCAACCGGCACGCCGCCTGGCTCGAGACGGTCGCGCCCGCCGATCGCGTCGACGCGCTGTGCGAGCTCAACGTCGTCGAGCAGGCGCTCAACGTCTGCCAGACGACGGTCGTCCAGGAGGCCTGGCAGCGCGGCCAGGAGATCGTCGTTCACGGCTGGGTCTACCGCCTGCACAACGGCCTGCTCAAGGACCTGACGATGTCGGTGAGCCGGCTCGACGATGCGACCGTTGCCTACGAGCGCGCCCTCGCCGTCGTGCACGCGCGTTACGCCGAGGCGCCGAGCGCGACCTGAGAAGGCGCCGCGCTGCCGGCGCAGCGCCGGCAGCGCCGGGTCCGGCTAGAGCCGCTTGGCCGCGACCCGCCCCAGGTCCTCGAACGCCTTGAGCGCGGCGGCGCGATCGCGTCGCGCCAGATCCGCCGAGCCGAGCGAGATGTTGTGCCGGTCCTTGCGCAGTTCCATGAGCGCGCCGTCGCCGACGATGCCGCGGCCCTTGTCGACGGTTTCGACGAACGCCGCGGCGTCGACGCCGAGGGCCGGGAACGCCTCGACGCGGACGTTCTTCAGCGCGCGCGGGTCGAGCGGGTTGACGAAGCCCTGCGCCATGCCGAGGGCGTCCTCGCGCGCGCTCTTGCCGTCGTTGAACGACTCCTGGACGACGAGGACGACATCACCGTTGGCGCCCTTCCAGCCGCATTCGGTGATGCCGTATTCCTCGAGGCGCTTGCTGCGTTCGGCCTTGACGCCGGGAAAGACCTTCTGCACATCGGCGCTCGAGACGATCGTGCACGGGTCGCCGTCGGGCAGCTTCTTCGCCGCCGGCTTGGCGCCGGTGACAGCGCGGATGTCGCGGGCGGTCTTCTCGGCCGCCTTCGCCGCGTCGGCGGGCCGGGTCGTCTGCGCCGTGGCAGCGCCGGCCGACAGCAACGCGAAGCCGGCGATGCCGACGCTGATGAGCGCCTTGGCGCGGCGCAATGGAATGCGATGACGGGTCATGTCAGGGTTGGAAGTGAAGGTCTCGGGATCATCACACGGCCGCGATCGTGCTTGCCGCTCGAAGGCGCGCGCCCCGAGTGACGCGAGCGGCGACTCGGCGCGCCGCCATCACGACAGGGTCGCGCGGTTCGCTCAGCGGTCGCGGTCGTGGTCGTCGTCGCGGTGCCGGCGCGCCGTCAGGAAGTCGAACGTCGCCTTCCAGGTGTCGGGCGAATTCAGGATGCCGAGGTGCGTCGTCGCTGCGAACGGGTCGTAGATGCCCTGGCCGGTGAGGTCGATCTCGCGCGCGCCGCGCAGCTTGGCGCTGGCCGAGAAGTCGGTCGGCGTGCCGAACGAGTCGATCGCCGGCACGGGCGGGAAGAAGCCGTCCTGCTTCGAGAAATAGACGAAGCTGGTGTCGGCGTTGCGGATGACGAGCACGTCGATGTCGTCGCCGACCTCGTCGCGGCCGCGGTTCAGGCGCTTGAGGAACGGCGTGCGCGGCGAGCCGAGCTCCTTGCACAGGGCGCTCTGCGGCGTGAAGCCGCCGTTCGCCGGCAGCTGGAAGTAGTTGAGCGGCGACGGCGAGCAGTTGATGATGCCGTGGTTCGGACCGTCGATCGCGACCATGCGGCGCACCTTGTGCTCGGCGCCCTGGTCCTGGCGCAGCCACTCGCGCGCGATGACGACGCCGAGGCTGTGGCCGACGATGTCGACCTGGCGCGCGTGCGTGTAGCGCAGCACCGCGTTGACGAAGCGGCGCAGGTCGGCGACGTTGGCCGCGGCGGTATGCGGCTCGGCCGAGCGCCGCGTCTGGTCGGTGAGCAGGTCGCACTGGTCGCCCTGGTAGCCGATGCCCCAGAGCTCGCTCTGCGCGTAGCCGTGGTCGGAGAGGTACTGCGCGAGCGCGTGGATGCGGCCGTACGGATTGCAGGCGGTCGCGAACGGCGTGTCGTTGTTGCCGTGGACGAGGATGACCGGCGTTCGCTCGACGGCGCCGGCGGCACCGAAGCCGATCAGCGGCTTGGCGAGCGAGGCGTCGAGGATCACCGGGAAGCCGGCGGGAAAGCTGGTGCCGACCGTGCCGTCGGCATGCGCCGGCGCGGCGACGACGAAGGCGACTGCGGCGAGGGCCAGCAGGCGGCTGGCGAATCGGGCGAGAGGTTTCATGGCGACGTCTCCTGCGGTTTGACGTGAGGGATTCCGTTCTCGCGGCTCTGGCGCCGAACCGGCCGCCCGCGACGATGAACGGGGCCGATTCTGGAGCGGCGTCGTGACGTTCAGTCCGCTGAACGTCGCCGCCGGATCGGCTCGCGTCGACTCGCTACGCGCCGAGGTAGCGGTGCCAGAGCGAGCGGTCGGCGGCGAGCTGGCGCGAGCTGCCGCGCCAGGCGACGCGGCCCTTCTCGAGGATCGCGTGGTGATCGGCGATCGCGACCAGCTGCTCAACGTACTTGTCGATGACGAGCATCGCCAGGCCGGCGCCGCGCAGCTGGCCGAGGACGCGCCAGATCTCTTTGCGGATCAGCGGCGCCAGGCCTTCGGTCGCTTCGTCGAGGATGAGCAAGGTCGGGTTGGTGACGAGGGCGCGGCCGATCGCCAGCATCTGCTGCTCGCCGCCCGAGAGCTCGCGCCCCTGATGGCGCAGGCGCGCCCGCAGGGCCGGGAAGAGATCGAGGACGCGCGCACTCGTCCAGGCGTGCGCGCCGCCTCGCCCGGCGCGCTCGAACGCCGTCAGGTGCTCGTCGACGCCGAGATTGGCAAAGACATGGCGCCCTTCGGGGACGAGGGCGATGCCGGCGCGGGCGATGCGATGCGTCGGCGCGCCGACGATCGAAGCGCCGGCGAAATCGATCCCGCCCGCGCTCGGCCGGACGAGGCCCATGATCGAGCGCACGAGCGTCGTCTTGCCCATGCCGTTGCGGCCCAGCACGCCGACGATCTCGCCGGCGCCGATGGCGAGGTCGACGTCGAACAGCACCTCGCTCGCGCCGTAGCCGGCGCAGAGGCCGCGCACGGCGAGGAGCGCGGCGCTCGTCATGCCGTGCCGCCTGCGCCGGCGTCTTCGCCGGCTGCACCGGCGTCGTCGCCGAGGTAGGCGGCGATCACGGCCGGGTCGCTGCGCACCGCGGCCGGCGCGCCGCTGGCGATGACGCGGCCGCCGACGAGCACCGAGACCCGGTCGGCGAGGCGGAACACGGCGTCGACGTCGTGCTCGATCAGCAGCACCGCGCTGGCCGCGCGCACCTGCCGGATCAGCGCCTCCATGCGCGCCGATTCGTCCGGGCCCATGCCGGCCATCGGCTCGTCGAGCAGGACCAGGCGCGGCCGGCTCGCGATGGCCATCGCGACCTCGAGCGCGCGCCGCTCGCCGTGCGAGAGCTGGTCGATCGCGAACGCCGCCTTGGCGCCGAGGCCGACGTCTTCGAGCACCGCGCGCGCCCGCGCGAAGAGCGCGGCGTCGCGCGCGATCGGCCGCCAGGCGCGCAGGCTCCTTGCCGACACGGCCTGGACGGCGAGGGCGACGTTGTCGAGCACGTTCGCGCTGCTGAACAGGCGCGTCACCTGGAACGAGCGCACCAAACCGCGCCGGGCGCGCTCGTGCGGCGCGAGCGTCGTGATGTCGACGCCGGCGAAGACGATCGTGCCGCGGTCGCTCGCGAGCTGGCCGCCGAGCTGGGCGACGAGCGTCGTCTTGCCGGCGCCGTTCGGGCCGATCAGCGCGTGGATCTCGCCTTCGTTCACGACCAGGTCGACGCGATCGGTCGCGACCAGGCCGCCGAAGCGCTTCTCGAGGCCGCGCACCTCGAGCAGCGACCCGGTCGCGGCCGCGCTCGTCACGGCAGGCGCGGCGCGCGGCGCGCCGTCACGAGACCGAACAACCCCTGGCGCGCGAACAGGACGACGGCGAGCAGGATCCAGCCGATCCAGAACTCGTGATGCTCGGTGTACGCGCCGAGCACCTCCTGCAGCAGCAGGAGGACGGCGGCGCCGACGAGGCCGCCCCACACCGTGGCGACGCCGCCGAGGATGACCATCACCATCAGCGTTCCCGATTGCGTCCAGTGCAGCGCGTTCGGGCTGACGTAGCCCTGGAGGTTCACGCTCAGCGCGCCGGCGACGCCGCCGAGCGCGCCGGCGACGACGAAGACGACGAGCTTGTAGCGGTAGGTCGGAAAGCCGAGCGCCTCGGCGCGGACGTCGTCGTCGCGCAGCGCCAGCACGGCGCGGCCGAAGCGCGACGGCGCGAAGCGGGCGAGGGCGACGAGCGAGAGCGCGAGCACGGCGAGGGCGACGTAGTAGAGGGCGAGCGGGTTCTTCAGGTCGAGCCCGTACGCGCCGAACGAGAACAGCGAGCGGGCGCGGATGTTGAGGCCCTCGTCGCCGCCGTAGCCCTTCACCGAGTTGGCGAGATAGAAGAGCATCTGCGCGAAGGCGAGCGTGATCATGATGAAGTAGACGCCGCGCGTTCGCAGCGAGATCGCGCCGATCGCCAAGGCGGCGACGGCGCTGACGGCGATCGTCGCCGCGAGGTGAACGGTGCCGCTCTGCACGCCCTCGCTGATCATGATCGCCGTGACGTAGGCGCCGAGTCCGAAGAAGGCGGCGTGGCCGAACGAGACCAGGCCGGCGTAGCCGAGGACGAGGTTGAGGCTGGTCGCGGCGATCGCGTAGACGACGATCCGGCTCGCCAGGCTGAGATAGAAGTCGAGGCCGAGGGCGCGCAGCAGCCAGGGCAGCGCGAGCGCCA
>DASYKC010000142.1:0-7645 GCA_035995885.1 Caldimonas sp.
AATTGCCCCGGCCATGTCCTGATCTTCAAGGCGAGCCTGCGCAGCTACAAGGAGCTGCCGATCCGCTACGGCGAGTTCGGCCAGTGCCATCGCAACGAGCCGAGCGGCTCGCTCCACGGGATCATGCGCATCCGCGGCTTCACCCAGGACGACGGCCACGTCTTCTGTACCGAAGACCAGATCCTCGACGAGTGCGTCGCCTACACAGCGCAGCTGCAGCAGGTCTATCGCGACTTCGGCTTCACCGACATCATCTACAAGGTGGCGACGCGGCCGGACAACCGGGTCGGCGCCGACGACCTCTGGGACAAGGCCGAGTACGCCCTGCAGGAGGCGTTGCGCCGCTCCGGCTGCGAGTTCGTCATCGCCCCCGGCGATGGCGCCTTCTACGGCCCGAAGATCGAGTACACGCTGAAGGACGCGCTCGGCCGCCCGTGGCAGCTCGGCACGATGCAGGTCGACTTCAACACCGCCGAGCGCCTCGGCGGCGACTATGTCACCGAGACGAGCGGACGCGCCTTCCCGGTCATGCTGCACCGGGCGATCGTCGGCAGTTTCGAGCGCTTCATCGGCATCCTCCTCGAGCATCACGCCGGGGCGATGCCGGCCTGGCTGGCGCCGGTTCAGGTGAGCGTCCTCAACATCTCGGAAAACTCCGCCGACTACGCCCAGGAAGTTGCCAAAACACTTCAAAAACAAGGACTTAGAGCTGAGAGCGATTTGCGGAACGAGAAAATCACCTATAAAATACGGGAGCATTCGTTGCAAAAGGTTCCGTACATCCTCGTCGTCGGCGACAAGGAAAAGGCAAGCGGGGCCGTTTCCGTGCGCGCCCGGGGCAATCACGACCTCGGTGCGATGCCCCTCGGCGACTTCACCGCGAAGCTCGTCGACGACATCGCCCGAAAGGCTTGAAAGTCCCTGGTCCGAAGCGACATTCGGGCCTCGGGCGCGCTTTGTTTATTTATGGGCCTTCGCCTGGGGCTCGATGAAAGGCAATTCACATCGCTACTTTTGCTGACCGTCGCCAACCCAATGCCGAGCGCAAGCACCGGCTCAACCGGGAAATCCTCGCCCCTGAAGTCCGCCTGAACGGCCCCGAGAACGAACCCCTCGGAATCGTCCCGATCGCCGAAGCCTTGCGGCTCGCCGGCGAGCAGGACGTCGATCTCGTCGAGATCGTCGCCCAGGCCGATCCGCCGGTCTGCCGGCTGATGGACTACGGCAAGTTCAAGTACCAGGAGCAGAAGCGCGCGGCCGAGGCGAAGGCGAAGCAGAAGGTCATCGAAGTCAAGGAAGTGAAGTTCCGCCCCGGCACCGACGAGGGCGACTACGCGATCAAGATGAGGAATCTGCGCCGCTTCATCGAGGAAGACGGCGACAAGGGAAAGGTCACGCTGCGCTACCGCGGCCGCGAGATCACGCACCAGGACATCGGCATGCGCCTGCTGGAGCGGATCAGGGACGAGCTGGCCGATGTCTCGGTGGTCGAGCACATGCCCAAGCTCGAGGGTCGGCAGATGGTGATGGTGCTCGCGCCCAAGCGGAAGTAGGCGCGGCGAAGAAGAGCAATTCGATCGAGCGCACGACGCTCGATCGCCACAAGCGGCTGCAGGCTTGCAAGACGACGGGAACTCCCGGCGGCGCCTGGCAGCAGCAAACGAAGAAGGAGCAGTCATGCCCAAGATGAAGACGAAGAAGAGCGCCGCGAAGCGGTTCCGGGTCCGCCCGGGCGGTACCGTCAAGCGCGGCCAGGCGTTCAAGCGCCACATCCTGACGAAGAAGTCGACCAAGACGAAGCGCCATCTGCGCGGCGTCGTCACCGTCGACAAGACGAACATGGGTCACATGAAGCAGATGTTGCCGTTCGCCGGCCTGTGACCGTCAGCTCGTTGCTCAACTTCGAAAGGAACTAACTCATGCCTCGCGTCAAACGCGGCGTCACCGCGCGTGCCCGCCACAAGAAGATCCTCGCCCTCGCCAAGGGCTTCCGCGGCCGCCGCAAGAACGTCTTTCGCATCGCCAAGGAAGCGGTCATGCGCGCCGGGCAATACGCCTATCGCGATCGCCGCACCAAGAAGCGCGTCTTCCGCCAGCTCTGGATCGCGCGCATCAACGCGGCGACCCGCGGCCTCGGCGTGACCTACAGCAAGTTCATGGCCGGCCTGAAGAAGGCGCAGATCGACATCGACCGCAAGGTCCTCGCCGACATGGCCGTCCACGATCCGGCTGGTTTCAGCCAGGTCGTCGAGAAGGTGCGCCCGCACCTGTCCTGAACTCGCCTCGCCCGTGCCGCGAGGCGCCGGGCGAGCCGCACGCCGGCGCCGCGCCGCCGGCCCACGTCGCCGCACGATGAACGATCTGAAACCGGTGGTCGACAGCGCCCTGGCGGACTTCGCCAGCGCCCGCACGCCCGCCGAGCTCGAGGACGCGAAGGCGCGCTATCTCGGCAGGAGCGGCATCGTCACCGAGCAGATGAAAGCGCTCGCTGCCTTGCCCGTCGAGCTGAAGAAAGCGCGCGGCGCCGAGATCAACGTCGCCAAGCAGGCGATCGACGCGGCGCTCGTCGCTCGCCGCGCCGAGCTGGCTGAAGCGCAGCTCGAGCGCCAGCTCGCGGCGCAGGCGCTCGACGTCAGCCTGCCGGGGCGGACGCGCGGCACGGCCGGCATCCATCCGGTGAGCCGCGCCCTGGAGCGCATTGAGGCAATCTTCGCGTCGCTCGGCTTCGAGGTCGCCGACGGCCCCGAGATCGAGACCGACTGGTACAGCTTCACTGCCCTCAACAATCCCGACAACCATCCTGCGCGTTCGATGCAGGACACCTTCTACGTCGACGTCAAGGACGACGAGGGCCGCTGGCTCAACCTGCGGCCGCATACCTCGCCGATGCAGATCCGCCACGCGCAGGCGCATGCGAAGAAGCATGCGGGTGCGGCGACGATGCCCGACGTTCGCGTGATCGCGCCCGGCCGCACGTATCGCGTCGACAACGACGCGACGCACTCGCCGATGTTCCATCAGGTCGAGGGCCTCTGGCTCGGCGAGAACGTGAGCTTTCGCGACCTGAAGGCGGTCTACCTCGACTTCATGCAGGCGTTCTTCGAAACGAGCGAGCTGAAGCTGCGCTTCCGGCCGAGCTACTTTCCGTTCACCGAGCCGAGCGCCGAGATCGACCTGATGTTCGAGACCGGTCCGCTCGCCGGCCGCTGGCTCGAGGTCTCGGGCTCGGGCCAGGTCCACCCGCAGGTCGTCCGCAACATGGGCTTCGACGCCGAGCGCGTCATCGGCTTCGCCTTCGGCTCGGGGATCGATCGGCTGGCGATGCTCCGCTACGGCATCGACGACCTGCGCCTTTTCTTCGACGGCGATCTGCGCTTCCTGCGCCAGTTCGTCTAAGAGCCGCATCGTCCGACCATGCAGTTCCCCGAATCCTGGCTGCGCGAGTTCTGCGATCCGCCGATCGGCACCGCCGAGCTCGCCGAGAAGCTGACGATGGCCGGGCTCGAGGTCGAGAGCCTGCGCAAGGTCGCCCCGCCGTTCCACGGCGTCGTCGTCGCCCGCGTCGTCTCGGTCGCGCCGCATCCGAACGCCGATCGCCTGCGCGTCTGCGAGGTCGACGTCGGCGCGAGCGAGACGCTCTCGATCGTCTGCGGCGCGCCCAACGTTCGCGCCGGAATGAAAGTGCCTTGCGCGATCGTCGGCGCCGAGCTGCCGCCGGCGAAGGAGGGCGCGACCGCGCCGTTCCGGATCGAGGTCGGCAAGATCCGCGGCGTCGAGAGCCGCGGCATGCTGTGCTCGGCGCGCGAGCTCAAGCTCTCCGACGACCACGAAGGCCTGCTCGCGCTCGACGACGGCGCGACGATCGGCACCGACCTGCGCGAAGCGCTCGGCCTCGACGACACGATCTTCACGCTCAAGCTCACGCCGAACCTCGGCCACGCGCTGAGCGTGTACGGCGTCGCGCGCGAAGTGGCGGCGATCACGGGCGCGCCGCTCGAGTCGCCGACGTTCGCCAAGGTTCCGGTCGAGAGCAGCCGGACGCTGCCCGTCAAGATCGAAGCGCCCGACCTGTGCGGGCGCTTCTCCGGCCGGATCATCACCGGCGTCGACGCGACGACGGCGAAGACGCCCGCCTGGATGGCCGATCGCCTGGCGCGCTGCGGCCAGCGCACCGTCTCGCCGCTGGTCGACATCTCGAACTACGTCATGTTCGAGCTCGGTCGGCCCTCGCACATCTTCGACCTCGACCGGATCGAGGGCGGCCTCGCCGTCCGCTGGGGGCGCAAGGGCGAGTCGCTCGAGCTGCTCAACGGCAGCACCGTCGAGGTCGACGAGACCGTCGGCGTCATCGCCGACGAAGCGCGCGTCGAGTCACTCGCCGGCATCATGGGCGGCGCGGCGACAGCGGTGTCGGACGCGACTCGCAACATCTACGTCGAGGCCGCGTTCTGGTGGCCCGAGGCGGTCGCCGGGCGCTCGCGCCGCTATCACTTCTCGACCGACGCCGGCCACCGCTTCGAGCGTGGCGTCGATCCGGCGACGACGGTCGAGCACCTCGAGCGCCTGAGCTCGCTCATCGTCGAGATCTGCGGCGGCGCAGAGACGCGCTGCGGGCCGATCGACGATCACGTCGCCGCGCTGCCGAAGCTCGCGCCGGTGACGCTGCGCGTCACCCGCGCCGCCAAGGTCATCGGCATGCCGATCAGCCAGGCCGACTGCGAAGGCGTGATGGCGCGCCTCGGCTTCGCGTCGACGAGCCGGCCCGGCGAGATCGACGTCGTGCCGCCGAGCTGGCGCTTCGACATCCGGCTCGAGGAAGACCTGATCGAGGAAGTGATCCGCCTGGTCGGCTACGACGCGCTGCCGGCCGGGCCGGCGCGCGGAACCCTGCAGGCCAGGGTCGCGAGCGAGGGCCGGCGCGGCACGAGCGCGCTGCGCCATGCGATGGCCGACCTCGGCTGGCAGGAGACGATCAGCTTCAGCTTCGTCGACGAGCGCTGGGAGCGCGACTTCGCCGGCAACGCGGCGCCGATTCGCGTCGTCAACCCGATCGCCGCGGCGCATTCGGTGATGCGCTCGAGCCTCGTCGGCAGCCTGATTGAGGTCCTGCGCGTCAACCTCGCGCGCAAGCAGTCGCGCGTGCGCGTGTTCGAATTGGGCAAGGTCTTCGTCCGCGACGACGCCAGCGTCGCCGGCCCGCTCGGCGTCGCCGGCGTGCGCCAGCCGCTGATGCTGGGCGGCCTCGCCTACGGACCGGCCGTGCCGCCGCAGTGGGGTGCGGCCGAGCGAAGCGTCGACTTCTTCGACGTCAAGGGCGACATCGAGTCCTTGCTCGCGCCTGCTGTGGCGCGCTTCGTCGCGGCGCCGCATCCGGCGCTGCATCCAGGCCGGAGCGCCGCGATCGAGCTCGACGGCAAGCGCATCGGCTTCATCGGCGAGCTGCATCCGCGTTGGCGCCAGGCCTACGAGATCGCCGGCAACGCGATCGTCTTCGAGCTCGACGCCGATGCCCTGCAGCGCCGCGCCGTGCCGACGTTCGCGCCGTTGCCGAAGCAGCAGTCGACGTGGCGCGACATCGCCGTCGTCGTCGGCCGCGACGTCACCCACGCCGCGCTGATGGGCGCGATCGCCGCTGCCGGCGAGAGCGCCGTGCGCGAGGCGACGCTGTTCGACGTCTTCGAGCCGCCGCAGGGCGCCGCCGGCATCGCGCCGGGCGAGCGCAGCCTCGCCATTCGCCTCGAGCTGCGCGACGACGAGCGCACGCTCACCGACGAGCAGATCGAGCGCACCGTCGACGCCGTCGTCGCCTCGCTCGCCGGACGCGTCGGCGCCCGCTTGCGACAGCAATAACCGAACAAGGCGACGCCATGGCCCGTCCCGCAAGCCCGCCCGATCGCGTCCTCCTGCCGACGCTGGTCACGCCGACCCTGACCAAGGCCGAGCTTGCCGAGCTGCTGTTCGAGCGCCTCGGCCTGAACAAGCGCGAGTCGAAGGACATGGTCGAGGCCTTCTTCGACCTCATCTACGCGACGCTGCTCTCGGGCGACGACGTCAAGATGTCGGGCTTCGGCAACTTCAACATCCGGCGCAAGGCGCCGCGTCCGGGCCGCAATCCACGCACCGGCGAGGCGATCCCGATCAAGGCCCGGCATGTCGTGACTTTTCACGCAAGCCACAAACTGAAGGGAGTCGTGCAGGGCGACACGCCGGTCGCAGACGACTTCGAGTAAAGTCGAGCTTTATCTCCTGATCTTATTGATTTTCATGGAGAAAACGCTACCCGCGATCCCCGCCAAGCGCTACTTCACGATCGGCGAGGTGAGCGAGCTCTGCGGCGTCAAGCCGTACGTGCTGCGCTACTGGGAGCAGGAGTTCACCCAGCTCAAGCCGATGAAGCGGCGCGGCAACCGGCGCTATTACCAGCACCATGAGGTGCTGCTGATCCGGCGCATCCGCGAGCTGCTGTACGAGCAGGGCTTCACGATCAGCGGTGCGCGCAACCGCCTCACCGACGTCGCCGCGACGCGCCAGGACGCGGCGCCGCGAGCGTCGGCCGAGCCGGCGAGGGCGCAGCACGGCGTCGCCCACGGCGGCGATCGGGACGCGCCGGCAAGCGACGCCAACGGCGCCGAGTACGAGTCGATCGGCTCGGTCACGCTGTCGTCGGCGCAGGTTCGCCAGGAGCTGCTCTCGATCCGCGGCTTGCTCGGTCCTTGAGCGGAGGGCCACTGCCTATAATCCGCGCCACGGGGCGTAGCGCAGCCTGGTAGCGCACTTGCATGGGGTGCAAGGGGTCGCGAGTTCGAATCCCGCCGTCCCGACCAATGAAATCAATGGGTTAGCAGCGATGAGCTGCTAGCCCGTTGGCCTTTTAAGACTCCACGTCCTAACGCCGTCCTAGATTTGAGACGTCGGCTCCATGTCCTGGACGTTGCGGCGATCCAACGGTCGAGACCGGACGACTCACGCATGCGGAGCTGCCCCGTTCTCGCGGACGGTTAAGGACTTGTACTCAAGTCCGCATGAGCATCGGTGCAGGGTTGTCGACGGCCGGCGTGGCGCCTGCCACGCACAGGCCGGCGGTGGGCAACCCGTGTTGAGCGCTCGG
Organism: Caldimonas sp.; assembly: GCA_035995885.1. GTDB lineage: Bacteria > Pseudomonadota > Gammaproteobacteria > Burkholderiales > Burkholderiaceae_C > Schlegelella_A. The sequence goes on from DASYKC010000142.1 coordinate 7,109, forward strand.
TAGTCGCGCGTTCCGCTGATCGGTGTGCATCTTCTCGAAGTTGACGGCCGAGATGCGACCGTGCGCCGAGTGACGTCGGCGCGGGTTGTACCAAGCCTTGAGGACGGTGTTCTCGGGCCAAGCGGGGCGGCGAGCTCGTCGACGTCCTGCACTGCGAAGTCATAGCGGGACTTGATCAAGAGGAGCTTCTGAGTATCTGCTCGTCGGATCCAGAAGTCGATCGGACAGGAGTTGGGATGCCGGTCGACGCGGGCAGGGCGCTCGCGGAACCGCAAAACGTCAGGTTCAGCTTCGAGGCGGGTCGACTGCGAGAATGCGAGGTGATCGAAGAACCGAACGCGGCGGTCGAGCTTGGGGTTGTAGGCCGCAGGAACGCCTCCCGGGACTTAGATCGACAGCCAAATAGTCGCCCGAGCTCAGGCATCGTGACTTCGAGTCCCTTCGGGATGCGGGCCTATGTGGGCTCGATGCCCACTTCTTATCACTGCCATTGGTCGATGGCTGAGGTCACTGAAGTAAGAAGGCCGTGGCTTCATC
>DASYKC010000143.1:0-2218 GCA_035995885.1 Caldimonas sp.
TGGGGGACACCGCGTACTTCGGCCCCGAGCCCGAGTTCTTCATCTTCGACAGCGTGCGCTGGCAGGTCGACATGTCGGGCTGCTTCTGCAAGATCGAGTCGGAAGAGGCTTCGTGGAACTCTGCCAAGGAATACGAGCACGGCAACTCCGGCTACCGGCCGACGGTCAAGGGCGGCTACTTCCCGACGCCGCCGATCGATTCGTTCCAGGACATGCGCTCGGAGATGTGCCTGATCCTCGAGTCGCTCGGCATCCCGGTCGAGGTCCATCACCACGAGGTGGCGCAGGCGCAGATGGAGATCGGCACCAAGTTCTCGACCCTGGTCCAGCGCGCCGATTGGCTGCAGCTGCAGAAGTACGTGATCCAGAACGTCGCCCACTCGTACGGCAAGACCGTGACCTTCATGCCCAAGCCGATCGTCGGCGACAACGGCTCGGGCATGCACGTGCACCAGTCGGTGTGGAAGGGCGGCCAGAACCTGTTCGCCGGCGACGGCTACGCGGGCCTGTCGGAGTTCGCGCTCTTCTACATCGGCGGGATCATCAAGCACGCGCGCGCGCTGAACGCGATCACCAACCCGGGCACCAACAGCTACAAGCGCCTCGTGCCGGGCTTCGAGGCGCCGGTCAAGCTCGCCTACAGCGCCAAGAACCGCTCGGCGTCGATCCGGATCCCGTACGTCGCCAGCCCGAAGGGCCGCCGCATCGAGGCGCGCTTCCCGGACCCGCTCGCCAACCCGTACCTCGCCTTCACGGGCCTCCTGATGGCCGGCCTCGACGGCGTCGAGAACAAGATCCATCCGGGCGAAGCGGCGACCAAGGACCTCTACCACCTGCCGCCCGAAGAGGACGCCAAGATCCCGACCGTCTGCTCGAGCCTCGAGCAGGCGCTCGAGTACCTCGACAAGGGCCGGGCGTTCCTGACCAAGGGCGGCGTCTTCACCGACAGCTACATCGACGCCTACATCGAGCTGAAGATGCAGGAAGTCACGCGCTTCAGGATGACGACCCATCCGGTCGAGTTCGACATGTACTACTCGTTGTAGGCTTCGCCACGGGAGAGCGGGGACGGCGATGCCGTCCCCTTCTCTTTTGTTTTCGGCAAGACCGAGAAGTGCGCGGCATCGCCGCCCTCTCGATCTCTCCGGCGGGGCGCCGCCGGGAGAGACAATGCGGCCAGCCTGTCGGCGCGGCGGCGTTGCCGGGCGTTGTAAGGCCTGGAGACGACATGAGCCTGCCCCGACTTCGTTCGCGCCGCGTTTTGCGCGCTGCCCTGCTGGTTCTCGCCTGCGGCGCGGTGCCGGCGATCGGCGCCGAGACGCCCGACTCCAGCGTCATGTACCGCTGCCCGGGCAACGACTACAAGAACACCATCACCGCCAAGGACGCCGAGAAGCTCGGCTGCAAGCGGATCGAAGGCGCGCCGGTGACGATCATCCAGATGACCAAGCCGCGCGGGGCGACGCCGGCGCCCGGGGCCAGCGGCGTCCGCGTCGATCCGGTCGCGCAACGCGCCCGCGACAGCGACGCGCGGCGCATCCTCGAGGGCGAGCTGCGCACCGAGGAGGACAAGCTCGCTGTGATGCAGAAGGACTTCAACAACGGCCAGCCCGAGCGGCAGGGCGACGAGAAGAACTTCCAGAAGTACATCGACCGGGTCGCCGAGATGCGCGCCGCGATCGCGCGCAAGCAGACCGACATCGCCGCGCTCCAGCGCGAGATCAAGAAGCTGCCGCCGCCGGCGCAGTGACTGCGCCGACTTCGCCGCCGTGATCGCGCCGGCCTCGCCCGAAACGCCGTCGGCGCCGACCAGCCAGGCGGCCGCGCAGGCCGCCTTCGATCTGCTGGCGACGATGGTCGCCGTGGTCACGCCGGAGGGCGAATGCGAGTTCGTCAATTCGTCGTTCGAGACCGTGCTCGGCCTGTCGCGGCGCAGCATGTCGCGCGGCGTGGTGTTCGACTGGTTCGTCGATCCCCAGGTGCTGCGCGAGACGGTCGCCGCGGTCAGCAACAACGCCTTCTCGACCAGCCGGCTCGAGGCCTTCCTGCGCCGCCCCTCGGGCGAAGCGCTGCCGGTCCACGTCACGGTCAACCAGATCGACGGCTCGCGCAACGTCGTCTTCGAGATCGTCGAGATCGAGCAGCAGAACCGCCAGGAGCGCGAGGAGCGCGCCCTCGAGCAGGCCGAGGCGACCAAGGAGCTGATCAGGAACCTCGC
>DASYKC010000144.1:0-4995 GCA_035995885.1 Caldimonas sp.
GAGGTAGTCAAGAGGCCCACCCCAGGCCGTGGCGATCACCGGCTTGGCCAGCGACATCGCCTCCAGCACCACGGCACCGCCGCACTCGAGCAGGCTGGGCAGAACCAGGCAATCGGCTGCGCTCAGGAGGCGCGCACACGCCACCTGTTCCAACCAGCCGGCGAAGTGAATCGCGCCGACGCTCTCGCGCGTGCCGATCGGCACGGTGAGGGCGATTGCCAGCTCTTCGAGTCGCTGTCGCTCCTCGCCGTCACCGAGAATCCACAGCCGAATTGCTGCGGCGGCACGGGCCAGCGCGAAGGCACGCACAAGAAGGTCGACTGCTTTCCAGTCGACGAGGCGCCCCACGAATGCGAAGGTGACGATTCCAACCTGGGCGACCTCAACGTCGGTAGCTCTGGTCGAGGGACGCCACAGATCGAAGTCGACACCATTTTCGACAATCTCGATCACGTTGCTGCTCACCCCTTTGGGCAACGCCTCGCGGGTTCGCGGATTCGCCACAAGCAGCGCCGCCGCACGGCGCTTACCGGGCATCAGCAGATTGAGGACTGTCGAACTGGTTCGGCCCATCCAAAGCAGCACTCGCTCCACGGCCGCCCGCTCACGCCGGAAAACCGGCGGATATTCCATTCCACCATTCATCGGGCCGATGACCACGGGCACTCCGAAGCCAAACAGCATCGAGGGCTCGCGTGGCGAGACCGGCATCGGCTGATGAACCACGTTGATCGCGTGCTCGCGAATCATGCGTCTCACGACGCGGCGTTGTGCCCACTGGGTCGACAGGCGGGATAGGAAGCCGGTCGTGATGTAGGCCAGCGACGCGGGCAGGCGGGAGCCGAGCTTCCACATCGCGCGATGCCACGACGTGTCTTCGATGTAGACAATGCGGTCGCTGTCGGGATAGAGCTTCGAGAGTTCGTCGCGGGTGCGAGCGTGGGTCACCAGCCAAACCGGAATGCCGCGCCGTTTCAGGACCCTGAAATAGTGGAGCGGCAAGGCCGCTTCCCCTCCGAATCGCGCAGAGGCATGCTCTGCCACGATCGCCACGCGGAGGTTGTCCGACACGTCAGGCCCCCGGCCATGTCGTCGCATCGGCGTCGGCGCGCGTCAGCACGCGGGCCGGGACGCCTACGGCGGAAGCGCGCGGCGGGACGTCGCACAACACGACCGCATTGGCGCCGATCTTTGCATGCTCGCCGATCGTCACGGCGCCGAGAACCTTGGCACCGGCACCTACATCGACATGTCCGCCGAGCGTTGGCGTTCCAGGCGCCGGACCGCCCGTGCCGATCGTCACCTGCTGGAAGAGCAGGCAGTTCGGGCCGATCCTCGCGTCAGGATGGATGACGATGCCGTTCGGATGCGGCAACAAAAGGCCGCCGTCGATCCGACTGCCGAGCGGAATGTCGGCGCCGGTCACGATGCTCCAGAAGCGATGCCGCAAAGCGGCGATTCGTCGCCTGACGAAGCCACCGGGCCCTGAGCTTGCCGAAGCGCGTTGGTGCGCTCGCATGCTGGCCAACAGCGATCGGGCCGGGTCCCAGCGCCAGAAGGCCTTTGCTTCACGGCTCCAATCGGGCGTATCGGCGGAAACGAAGGGCTCCCTCGCCCTGATGCGCACGCGCGGCGCTCCAGTGGCCGAAGTCGATGCGGGGTCGTCTTTCATAAGACGTGGTCGGCCATCTTCCGGCGGAATTCACAGAGGACGGCCTGGCTCACGCCGACGACTGTCATCCCGGCGCGGCCTCGAAACCAGCCGTTCGCGAGCATCAGCAACGCGACGAAGGGCGCGCCGACATCGCTCACTCCCCTGAGATCGAAGACGACACGATTTTCGCCCTCGGCGCATTCGGTGAGCGCTCGGCGAACTGCCGTCACGTCGCCACGCCATGAGCCGCGAAGTGCGATCGTGGTGGCGTCATCGGTCGTCGACACGGCAACGCCAGTCGGCGTCGTGGTCGGCTTGGGCCTGATCCTGACGGCGAACCTGTCCGGTATTACATGGTCGACAAGGAGGCTTCCCAGCTTCAGGCCATCGCTGGCATAGCGTCGCCACAGGCCGGGTTCTTCCTTGACGCGCCACGCCCATTCCAGCCCCGCCCGCCGCATCCATCGCGGTGCGCGCGCGAGCGAGCCGGCGGCAAAGTTGACGACCGCGCCGAGATGCGAAAGCACCGGAGCGTGCAGGCGCGAAGCGTTGCGCTCGATCCACGCCTGTCCCTTCGCTGCTCCCAAGGCGACAACGACAAAGTGCGCCCCGCTCCGATTGATTCTTGCGATGTGCTCGTCGGTGCTGAGCGATTCGATGGAACCGAAGCCACCAGCGTCGTGGCCGACGCAGCGAAGACCGCCGGCCCGTGCGTTGATGCGCTCGCACGCAGCCGCCGCGGCTCCGGGCGGTGCGCCGAAAAGATAGATGTGGAGCGGCGGATCTTCGTGCGCCTGAAGGGCCTCGAAGACATCCGCACCCGAGACGCGCTCGGGGACGGGCAGGCCCAGCCATCGCGCAATCCAGACCAGCGGCATCCCGTCCACCAGACTCAGGTCGCTGCGCAAAATGGAATCGCGAAACGCCTGGTCCTTGCGAGCGGCGATCGCGAAATTCAGGTTCGGAGTCGACACCAGGCAGCGTCGTCCCGCGATGGCGGCCGACCGGATGTGCTGCACCGCCTGATCGACGGTGATCGCGTCGAAGGGCAGGCCGAGGATCGGCACGACAGCGCGGTCGAAATCGGGACGGCGCTCGGGCACCGCGCCGCCTGTGGACACCGGCGCCAAGGGCGCTTCAGCGACCTTGTCCATCGCGCTTGGTCCTGATCCATTCGACCTGTCGCCGGGTGAAGAGGCGTGCATAGACAGGCAATTTCGCCGCGACGTAGAGAGGAATGGCCAGCAGCTCCCGCCAGGAGACAGCGCCTCGCCCGTATCGCGCCCAGGCCGAGATGACAGCGCACGCCACGAGCGCCATCGCAGCGGACGCGACCGCCAACGGCAGTGCACTGGCGGCGGCGAAGCGCCAGGCGATCGCATCGAGCACGATGAGCACGGCGGTGCTCGTCACGAGCGCGGCGAGTGGCGGCACGATCAGATCGAGCACCATCGCCAGCAGTCGACCGTTGCCGGCGGCAATGGCGCGCACGAGGAGGCGCGGCGCGGCGCCGGCAATCAGCGAGAGATGGCCGTGCTCCCAGCGGGTCCGCTGCGAAACGACGCTCTCGCGCCCGAGCGGAAACGTGCTGCTCAAGGACGCCCGGGCGCAGAAGAGCGGCGCCGCGCCACGGGTGGCCAGATCGAGCCCGAGCTGCATGTCCTCGACGAGATGGCTGGTAGCAAGCAACGCGACGCGCAGGAGCGGCCAGGGAAACGCCATGCCGGTGCCCATGAGCTGACACGGCCACCCCAAGGCATCCGCACCGAGCGGCCGCACCTGATTCTTGACGATCCAGGCGAACGCGGCAATGCGAAGCCCGAGCGGAGCGCCGGGCGGCGCGTGCATCAGGTAGAGAGCCTGCGCGGGCCTGCCGCTCTCCCGGCAAACGGAGGCGAGCGCATGCAGCGAGCCCGGCGCCAACGTGCAGTCGGCGTCGAGGACGACCACCACCTCGGGCGGGTCGCGCTCCAGCCAACGACAGCCGAAGTCGAGCGCATAGCCCTTGCCACGCCGGCTCGGGTCGCTGCGCTCGATGACCTGCGCCCCATGAGCGCGGGCGATGCGCGCCGTGGCATCGCTGCAGTTGTCGGCGACGACCAGCAGGCGGTCGGCGGCGCCGAGCTGCGGCCGCAGCGAATCGATCGTCTCGCCGATGCCGTTCGCTTCGTCGTGGGCAGGCATCAGCACGACGGTCCTGGGCGAGGCAGAGTCATCGGCTTCGGCCAGGCCGGAGGGAATCGGGCGCTTGCGGGCGGCCATGACCTCCGTGAACAGCACTGCTGCCGGCACGAACACAGCGATCGAGAGAACGGTCAACAGGAGGTCGATCGCGAGCGTCATCGTCACGCTGCCTGCCGAGCGAAGAGCGCCGCCATTTTTGCCGCCTCGCGGTCGCTGTCGTGAAGCGCGAGGACGATTGCCTGAGCCTCCCGCCCCATGTCGTCCAGACGCTCGATCGGCGACGCCAGGCATTCCTTCATCGCCCTCACCAGGCCTTCGACGTCGCCCGGAGTGGCGAGCCAACCCGTCTCGCCGTCCTTCACGAGCTCCGGAATTCCCGCCACCCAGGTCGTGATCACGGGCCGGCGAAGCGCCATCGCCTCCATGATCACCACCGGAAGGCCTTCGGCGAAACTGGGCAATACGAGCGCGCGCGCCGCCGAAATCTCAGCCCGGACTTGTTCACTGCCGATCCAGCCGGTGATGCGAACACGCGGCCCCAGCCCGCGCGCCTCGATCGACGCTTCGATGTCCGGCCGGAGCTCGCCGTCTCCGGCCAGCACGAGCTCGACGGCAACGCCGTCGGTGACCAGGCGATGCAGCGCATCGATGAGAAGCAGCTGGCCTTTCTGTTCGCACAGGCGGCCGACGCAAACCAAGCGGGGGACGTCCGGCGGGCTCGCGGCGAATCCCGAAGCGAACGCCGCGTCGACGCCGCAGCGGACGACTGCAACGCGCGGCCAGAGCGCGTGACCGGCCCAGCGATAGAGCTGGCTTCGCCCATAGGAGCTGACGGCGACGACGAACTCGGCGTGCCGGATCTTGTCGGCGAGATGAAGGGCTTGCGGTCGATCGAATTCTTCCGGACCGTGCACGGTGCAGCTGTAGGGTGGACCCCCGAGCGCGCGGGTGAGGAGCGCAACCTCCGCGGCGTTGGTGCCGAAGTGGGCATGCAAGTGCGTCGCGCCTGACGACGTGAGCCATTCGCGATACCGAGCCGCTCGAGCGCAAGGATTTCGCGCCGGATGAAGCTGTGACTAACCTTCGGATATTGGTTCACCAGATAGGGCACCTTCATCCGGCTATGTCCATGAACCGGGAGCGAGGTCACTTGTATT
>DASYKC010000145.1:0-28043 GCA_035995885.1 Caldimonas sp.
AACGGCCGCAGCGGCAGCGTCAGCACGTCGGCGGCACGCATCGCGAAGCGGCTCAGGGCAGCGGCACCGCGGCGACCATCGCGCGCACCTGCTCGACGCGGCCGCGGCCGGCACCGGCCACCGGCTGCAGCCGATGCGCGACCGCCTGCGGCAGGATCGCCTGGATGTCATCGGGCGCCACGTAGTCGCGCTCGCCGAGCAGCGCGCGCGCCTTGGCCGCGCGCAGCACCGCGATGCCGGCGCGCGGGCTCAGGCCCTCGACGAACCAGGCGCCCGAGCGCGTCGCCGCGATCAGCGCCTGCAGGTAATCGAGGAGCGCGTCCGACGCGTGCATCGACTGCACGGCGTGCTGGGCGGCGACCAGCTCGGCCGGCGTCATCACGTGGCCGAGCCGGCCGATCGCCTCGCGCCGGTCGCCGCCGACGAGCAGCTCGCGCTCGCTCTTCTTGTCGGGATAGCCGAGGGTGATGCACATCAGGAAGCGATCGAGCTGCGACTCCGGCAGCGGATAGGTGCCGAGCTGGTCGGTCGGGTTCTGCGTCGCGATCACGAAGAACGGCGCAGGCAGGGCACGCGTCTCGCCCTCGACCGTGACCTGGTGCTCCTCCATCGCCTCGAGCAGCGCGCTCTGCGTCTTCGGCCCGGCGCGATTGATCTCGTCGGCGAGGAGCACGTGCGCGAACACCGGGCCGGGATGGAAGACGAACGCTTCCTTGGTGCGCTCGTAGACGCTCACGCCGATCAGGTCCGACGGCATCAGATCGGCGGTGAACTGGGTGCGCGAGAAACGCAGGCCGAGCGAGACCGCGATCGCGTGCGCCAGCGTCGTCTTGCCGACGCCGGGAACGTCTTCGATCAGGAGGTGGCCGCCGGCGAGGAGGCAGGCGACGCAGTCCTCGATCTGCGACCGCTTGCCGACGATGATCGTGCTAATCTGGTTGACGAGTTCGGACAGCTGGGCGGCGAGAGGTCGGCTCATCGACCCGACATTACTAGAAAAACCTCGCGCTCAAAGACCGATGACCACGGCCTTTTACACACATCCCGACTGCCGCCGCCACGACATGGGCGCCGGCCATCCCGAATGCCCGGCCCGCCTCGACGCGATCGACGACTGGCTGATCGCCTCGGGCCTGCAGAGCGCGCTCGATCGGCGCGAGGCGCCCGAGGTCGAGATGGCCGACCTCGATCACGCCCACAGCAGCGGCTTCGTCGCCGAACTGCGCGACGTGCTCGAGCGCGTCGCCGCCTCGGGCAGGCCGCGCGCGATCGACCCCGACACCATCGCCTCGCCGGGAACGTGGCGCGCCGTGCTGCGCGCCGCCGGCGCCGCCGTCGCCGCGACCGACGCGGTGATCGACGGCGCCGTCGACAACGCCTTCTGCTCGGTGCGGCCGCCCGGCCACCACGCGACGCGCAGCCAGGCGATGGGCTTCTGCTTCTTCAACAACGTCGCCGTCGCCGCGCGCCATGCGCTCGACGTGCGCGGCCTCGAGCGCGTCGCGATCATCGACTTCGACGTCCACCACGGCAACGGCACCGAGGACATCGTCGCCGGCGACGAACGCATCCTGATGGCGAGCATCTTCCAGCATCCGCTCTATCCGTATTCCGGCGCCGTCCCGCTCGGCGACAACATGGTCAACGTGCCGGTGCCGCCGTACACGCGCGGGCCGGAGATCCGCGCCCTGATCGAAGAGAACTGGATGGAACGCCTCGACAGCTTCGCGCCGCAGATGATCTTCGTCTCGGCCGGCTTCGACGCGCACCGCGACGACGAGCTCGGCCAGCTCGGCCTGGTCGAGGCCGACTACACCTGGATCACCGAGAAGATCAAGGCAGTCGCCGACAAGCACGCGAACGGCCGCATCGTCTCGTGCCTCGAGGGCGGCTACAACCTCGGCGCGCTCGCGCGCAGCGTCGCCGCTCATCTCCGTGTCTTGACCTCATGACAAGCACGCGTCGCCTGCGGTGATCCGCGCCTTCGACGCCCGCGAGCTCGACCAGCTCGTCGCCGAGCTGACGCGGCCGGGCGCCGTCGCCGAGCTCGCGATCCTGGTCGGCTGCCTGGTCGCCGCCTGGATCGTCGTCCGCCTGATCCGTGGCCGCGAGCGGCCGGTGGCGTCGGTCTGGTTCGGCAACCGGATCTTCGACGGCGTCCTCTTCCCGGTCCTGGCGCTCGCCTTCGCGTACGCCGCGCGCGTCGCCCTCGAGGGCACGATCAAGCCGGCGGTGTTCAGGGTCGCGATCCCGATCCTGATCTCGCTCGTCGTCATCCGCCTCAGCGTGCGCGTCCTCGGCCGAACCTTCCCCGGCGTGCGCTGGGTCCGCACCGTCGAGCGCAGCATCTCGTGGATCGCCTGGATCGCGGTCGTCCTCTGGATCACCGGCGTCTCGCCGATGGTCCTCGATGCGATGGAGGAGGTCCACTGGAAGGTCGGCAACAGCCAGATGACGCTGCGCAACGTCGTCGAGGGCGGCATCACGGCCGGCATCGTCCTCGTCCTCTCGCTCTGGATCTCGGCGGCGATCGAGAGGAAGCTCCTGTCGAGCGGCAGCGGCCACGACCTGTCGCTCCGCAAGATCGCCGCCAACGTCGTCCGCGCGCTGCTGCTCTTCTTCGGCCTCCTGATCGCGCTGTCGGCGGTCGGCATCGACCTCACGGCGCTGTCGGTGCTCGGCGGCGCGATCGGCGTCGGCCTCGGCTTCGGCCTGCAGAAGATCGCCGCCAACTACATCAGCGGCTTCGTCATCCTCGCCGAGCGGAGCCTGCGCATCGGCGACATGGTCAAGGTCGACACCTTCGAGGGCCGGATCACCGACATCCGCACCCGCTACACGGTCATCCGCTCGCTCGGCGGCCGCGAGGCGATCGTGCCGAACGAAACGCTGATCACGACGCGCGTCGAGAACGCTTCGCTCGCCGATCCGCGCGTGCTGGTGCAGTCGGCGGTGCAGGTCGCCTACGGCACCGACGTTCGCGCCTTGCAGCCCCGGCTCGAGGCGGCGATCGCCACGGTGCCGCGCGTCATTGCCGATCCGGCGCCGTCGGTGCAGCTCGCGGCGTTCTCGGCCGACGGCATGGACCTCTCGATCAACTTCTGGATCCGCGATTCCGAGAACGGCCAGGGCAACGTCAAGTCGGAGGTCAATCTCGCCGTCCTCGACGTCCTCGATCGCGAAGGCGTCGAGATCCCGTTCCCGCAGCGCGTCGTCCACGCCGTCGTCTCGCAGGAGGCGAGCGAGGCGCCCGGCGGTCGCGTCGCCTCGACCGGCGAAGCGCGCCCGGGCTAGCGGCGCGGCGTCGGCCGCCGCTCAGCTGCCCGCCGGCAGCGAGCGCAGGTGCAGGTAGAGGGCGCGGGCGTCGACGTCGTTCAGCTCCTTCAGCGACACGAAGGGCATCACCTTGCTGACGCTGCTGCCGTCGGGGCGCCTGCCGCTCTTCAGCATCGCCATGAAGGCCTCGGGCGTGGCGTAGCGATCGAGCGCGCTGCCGGCACCGGGCGTGAGCTTGGCGGCGGGCGGCCAGTCGGGCGGCGCGCCCGGGATCTTGCCGCCGGCGAGGCGCGCGCCGTGGCAGCCGATGCAGCTGTTGGCGACGTAGGCGCCGTGCGCCGCGGTGACGCCTTCGGGAACCGGTTGCGCCGGTGCCAGCGAGTGGTCGATCTTCTCGCTCGCGTCCTTGACGACGCCGGCGGCATAGAGCGCCTTCACCGGCATCGGCAGCCTCACCTCGGCCCTCGCGCCGCTCGCGGCCGGCAGCTGGCGCACGTAGGCGACGATCGCCGCGAGGTCGGCGTCGACGAAGCGGTTGTATTCCTCGCTCGGCATGATCATCACCGGCCGGCCGTCGGGCTTGACGCCGTGGCGGATCGTCCGCACCCAGTCGACCGGTGCATAGGCGGCGACGACGCCGTTCGCTGCCGGCGTGATGTCGGGCGAGCGGATGTACATGCCGCCGTCGTCGACGACGACCGAGCCGGCGCCGTTCGCGCCGTGGCAGTCGCCGCAGCCGCGCGAGCGGAACAGGTAGCCGCCGCGCTCGACGCTGGCGGCGTCGCTCCGGAAGGCGACCGGCTCGACGGCGACGTCGACCTGGCGCGTCAGCTTGCGGTCGCCCATCTCGGCCAGCACCATGAACGCCGCGCCCGCGCCGCTCACCAGCACCGTCAGGCCGACGACGCTGCGCGCAATCCACTTTCTCATCTTTCTCTCCCAGGTTTTTGTAGGCTTCTCGGCTCGTCGCCGACTCAGCCGCGGCCGAGCCCGGGATCGATGCCGATCGCGGCGGCGAGCTTGGTCCAGCCGATGTCGTCGACGTGCGGACGAACGACGCTCATCATGCCGAGCAGCGCTTCGGGCGGCATCTGCGCCTTTGCGCCGCCGACGATGATCGCCCGCTCGGCCGGCGTCGACGCCGGCACCATCCAGCGTGCCACCAGCAACTGATCCTTCGGCGCGATGCTCGCGAGCAGGCGGCCGTGCAGCGCGCCGAGCTCGGCGTCGCTGTAGTGCTGCCAGAGCAGCGCGTTGTGCGCCGTCTCCTCGATGTGCATGTGCTGGAAGTTCTCGGCGACGAAGAGCGCGAGGTGGCGATAGAGGCGCAGCGCGAGGCGATCGGCGTCGGCCGCGGCCGCCTGGCGCAGCGCCGCCGCCTCGCCCCGAAGCGCGGCGATCGACTCGGCGTGCTCGACGTGCTCGTCGGCGATGCGCTGGCTGCCGGCCGGCTGGCGCGCCTCGATCGCGGTGTGGACGAACTCGTTCTCGTGGCGCAGGTGATCGAGGCAGAGCGCGAGCAGCGCGTCGAGCTGGTCGAGGGCGGCATCGCGATCGGCGCGATCGGCGACGTCGATGCGGCCGATGCGCGCCAGCGTGTCGGTCATGAAGCTGCGCAGCGCCTTGTGGATCGAGACGTAGAGGTCCTTGCGCGGCGCGACGTCGCGGACGGGCGTCGCGGCGGCGCGGCCGATTGAAGACGTGACGGGATCGGCGAAGGTCGTGGTCATGAGGCACTCCGGAAGGTGTCGGCGGCAAAATGCCGCGGTGTCGACAGTGTTCCGGAGGGGTTCGCTGGAAGCATCGCCCGAAGGAGCCATCGCCGCGCGCCGCGCGGGCCATGGTCCTTCGCGCGCCGGGCGCCCGAGGCCCGCGCGGGCGCTCGCCTAGTCTGGACGTCGTTCGTTGAACCAGGCGGCGGCCTGGCCGCGCGACTGGACGCCGAGCTTGTCGAGGATGTTGGCGACGTGGCGCTTGACCGTGTGCGGGCTGAGGTCGAAGGCGCGCGCGATCAGCTTGTTGCTGTCGCCCGCGGCGATCAGCCTCAGCACCTCGAGCTCGCGCGGGCTGAGGGCCTCGGCCGCGACCAGGACCGGCGCGCCGCCGGCGCGCGGCGCGGTCGACGCCGCGCTCGCCGGTGCTTGCGGGTCTGCCGGGTCGCGCGTCGCGGCCGCGGCCGGTGCCGTCGCCAGGCAGGCCGACCACCGGCGCAGCGCATCGATCCGCGCCGGCGCGAGGCGGCCGTTCCACGGTGCCGCGGCGAGCGCCGCGAGCGCAACGCTGCCGCAGGTGAGCGCAGCGCCGGGGCAGCCCTCGCGCTCGGCGACCTCGAACACCGGCGCGATCGCCGTCGCTGCGCCGTCGATGTCGGCGAGCCGCACGCACGCCTGCGCGAGGCGCAGGCGGACCTCGATGTCCTCGCCGAAGACGGCGAGCGCACCCTCGCGCGCGAGCGCGGCGCCGAACGCGTCGCGGGCCTCGCGCCACTGGCCGCGATGCCAGGCGAGCCGGCCGGGGACGACGAGTCGCTGCGCCTGCCGCAGCGGCCGCAGCATTGCCGTGTCGGCAGAAACGAGGCCGTCGAGCTCGCCGGCGAGCCGCTCGACGCGCGCGCCGTCGCCGTGCCAGTCGGCGAGGCGGATGGCGAACTGCCGGTAGTACGCGTAGAGCGGCGAATCGCGCCGGTAGCCGCCGCCGGGATCGTCGAAGAGGACGAGGATCTCGTCGAGCGCGCCGTAGCTCTCGCTGCGCCGGCCGAGCATCGCGAACAGGACGGCGAGCAGGCTGTAGAGCGCGAGGCGGACGTTCGGCGGCGGCCCGAGCCAGCGCGCGTCGGCTTCGGCGAGCGCCGCCGTCTTCAGCGCCGCCTCGAGGCGGCCCGACCAGACGTCGCTCCATGCCGAGCTGGCGAGAGCGATCGCGCGCAGCGGCGTCGGTGTCTCCGGCGCGACTGCGAGCGCGCCGACGGCGAAGCGGCGCGACGGCTCGCGCATCGACGGCAGGCCGCATTGCAGGCTGCGCGGCACGCACTGGTACCAGAGCACGGGATCGCGGCTCGGCTCGAGCAGCTCGAGCATCTCGCGATAGCGCGGCGCGACGTCGGCGAGGCGGCCGCTGTCGAGCGCGATGTAGCTGTGGACGACGCCGGCGAGGGCGAGGTCGTCGCGCGTCACCGCGATGTTCGGGTCGACCGTGAGCCGCTTCAGCGCCTCGTCGTGACCGCCGGCGGTGACGTGCGCGATCGATTCGTAGACACCCGAGCGCCACGCCAGGCGCGCTTCGCCGCTGCGCGCGAAGGCGGCGCCGGCGGCGGCTGCGGCCTCGCGCATCGTCGCCCAGTCCCAGCGCGACCACGCCGCGAGGCAACGCATGTGGAGCAGGTTCGGCGAGCTGCTTCGCGCCTCGGCGGGAAACTTGTCGAGCAGGCGCAGGACCGGCGCGACGCCGACGGTGGCGATGATCGTCGCGCCGGCGTCGCGCAGCGTCGCCTCGGCCTCGCTCCAGTCGCCGGCGCCGACCAGGAAGCCGATCCGGCGCAGCATGTCGGTCTCGCCGGCGGCGGCGCGCCGGTACAGCGTCGGCAGCTCGTCGGCCATCTCGCGGCGCAGGCGATCGCGCAGGAAATCGCGGAACAGGTCGTGCAGGCGCAGCGTCGTCTCGGCGCCTTGCAGGACGGAGACGAAGAGGCCGCGCCGCTCGATCTCCTCGAGCCACTGGGCGGCATGCGGATCGGCGCTCACCGCCGCGCAGCGGCCGGCGGTGAGCTCGTCGAGCACCGAGCAGCGCAGCAGGAAGCAGCGCAAGGGCAGCGGCAGCTCGCCGAGCACCTCGTTCAGCAGATAGTCGAAGACGTGGCGGTCGTTGACGGTGTCGGCGATCACCGCCTGCGCGTCGTGGCCGGAGAGGATGCCGTTGACGGCCAGGCGCAGGCCGACCGCCCAGCCGTGCGTGCGCTGGAAGAGGCGCTGGCTGGTCGCATCGCGATCGAGCGAGGCGTCGGCGTCGATCGCGGGCAGCAGCGTGCGCACCTCGTCGAGCGTGAAGCGCAGCTCGCGCTGGCGGAACTCGGCGAGCTCGCCGTGGGCGCGCAGGCGCGCCAGCGACGCCAGCGGCGGATCGGTCCGGCTCGCGACGATGACGCCCCAGTTCGGCGGCAGCCGTTCGAGCAGGAGGTCGAGGAACTCGAACACGGCGGCGTCGCTGACGCGGTGCGCGTCGTCGAGGACGATCAGGCCGCGCTGCACGTCGCAGGCGGCGAGGGCGTTGAGCAGCTGCGTCGCGACGGCGTGCCGATCGCTGCGGCTGCCGCCGGCGGCGGCGATCAGCGCCTCCGGGTCGGTGCGCCACGGCGGATCGAGCGGCTCGAGCGCGGCGATCAGGCAGGCGAGGAGGCCGAGCGGATCGTCGTCGACGTCGGCCGAGATCCAGGCGATCGAGGCCCTGCCGCGCAGGCGCTCGATCAGGCGCGCCAGCGCCGCGGTCTTGCCGAAGCCGGCCGGCGCGGCGAGGAGAACGAGGCGGCGGCCGAGCGCCGCCTTCGTCATGCGGTCCTCGAGCCGCTCGCGCGCCACCAGGCTGGCGCGGGCACGTGGCGGCTGGATCTTGGTGAGTGCGAAGCTTTGCGTGGCCGATGCCAAGGGACGTCCTCCAGCGCCTATTCTGCGGGTCGCGGCCGGCGCCCCCGGGGCAGCCGAGCCGCGCCACAATCACGGCCCGATGACCTCCGCCAGCGCTGCCCCCGACCTGCCGCTCGACGGCGGATGCACGTGTCGTGCCGTCCGCTTTCGCCTCACCAGCCGGCCGCTCTTCGTCCATTGCTGCCACTGCACCTGGTGCCAGCGCGAGAGCGGTGCCTCGTTCGCGCTCAACGCGATGATCGAGTCCGAGCGCGTCGAGCTGCTGAGCGGCGAGCCCGAGCTGGTCGAGACGCCGTCGGCGAGCGGCGCCGGCCAGCGCATCGCGCGCTGTCCGCGCTGCCGGATCGCGGTCTGGAGCCACTACTCGGGCGGCGGCGATGCGCTCCGCTTCGTTCGCGTCGGCACGCTCGACGAGCCGGCGCGGCTGCCGCCCGACATCCACATCTTCACCGCCTCGAAGCAGCCCTGGATCGTCCTGGCGCCGGGAACGCCGGCGGTGCCGGAGTACTACGACCGCAAGGACCACTGGCCGGCCGAGAGCCTGGCGCGGCGCGATGCGATGCGCGCCCGCGCGGCGCGCAAGGAATGACGTCGCGCTAGGCGGTGAAGCGGAACTCGACGCTGCCGAGCGACGCGAACTCGGCGCGATAGTCGCCCGGGCCCGGCAGGAACGGCGCGCCGGTGCACGAGCCGGTGGTGACGATGTCGCCGGCGACGAGGCCGCGCGTCGCATCGGCCGGTGCGTTGGCGAGAAGGACGACGGTGCCGAACGGATCGCCGTCGAGGATCGCCCGACCGCTGCCGCGCGCCACCTCCTCGCTCGTGCCGCCGTGGCGGCGGCCGAGGACGATGGCGGTGGCGGCGAAGTCGAGCCCATGCCAGTCGACGGTCGCGGCGCCGGCGACGAAGGCGCCGTTGTTGAATGCGTCGGTGATCTCGGCGAGCGCGCCGAGGCCGCGCGGCAGGCGCGAGTCGACGATCTCGACGGCGATGCGCAGCGCCGCGACGGCTTCCTGCACCTCGGCGCGCGAATACGGGCGCCCCGGCCGCGGCGGCAGGTCGCGCGCCAGCTCGAAGGCGAACTCGCACTCGAGCTTGGGGGCGATGAAGGCGGCGGCGCTCAACGCCGCTGGCGCACTGCGCGCGTCGTGCATCCACGGCCGCAGCAGCGGGCCGGCGATCGGCGTCGGCACCCCGAGCGCCTGGCGCTGCGCCGGCGTCACCGCCGCGACCTTCCAGCCGCCGATCGCGCCGAGATCGCGCGTCACCGCCGCCTGCAGGCGATACGCTTCGGCCAGACTCTCCGGCACGCGCGCGGCGGGCCAGGCGGCGATCGCGCGCGCGTCGCGACGAGCGCCCGCGAGCGCGGCGCGGGCGGCGTCGAAATCGGTGTCGTTCATCGTCGCATTGTCGCTGCCGTCGTCATGCCCTTGTGCGCCGTCGCGGCGCGGCCGGCCTCGATAATTGTCCGCAGTCCCGGGCCACCGACGCATCCACGTGAGCGAACTGCACCGCTTTGTCTTCGACGGCCTGCCCGTGCGCGGCATCCTCGTCCGCCTGACCGAAAGCTGGCGCGAAGTGCTCGAGCGGCGCGCTGGCGCCGAGACCTCGTGGCCCGAGCCGGTCGAGCGGCTGCTCGGCGAAATGGCCGTCGCCGGCGTGCTGATGCACGCCAACATCAAGTTCGCCGGCGACCTGATCCTGCAGGTCTTCGGCGACGGTCCGGTCAAGCTCGCCGTCGCCGAGATCACCGCCGATCTCGACTTTCGCGTCACCGCGACGGTGAGGGGCGACGTCCCGGAAGACGCCGACCTGGCGGCGATGCTCAACGTGCGCGGCGGCGGCCGCTGCGCCATCACGCTCGCGCCCGTCGATCGCCGCGCCGGCCAGCCGTACCAAGGCGTCGTCCCGCTGCACGGCGATGCGCGCGAGCCGCTTCACGCGATCGCGCCGGTGCTCGAGCACTACATGCTGCAATCCGAGCAGCTCGACACGCGGCTCCTGCTCGCGGCCGACGACGACGTCGCCGCGGGCCTGTTGCTGCAGCGCCTGCCGCCGCCCGGCGCCGGCGTCGACGAGACGCGGATCGGCCGCGACGAGGACTTCAATCGCGTCGCCCGCCTCGCCGCGACGCTGACGCGCGCCGAGCTGCTCGGCCTTGAGGCCGACACGCTGCTCAGGCGGCTTTTCTGGGAAGAGAAGGTGACGCGCTTCGCGCCGCTCGTCGGCGCCGCCGCGCCGCGCTTTGCCTGCACCTGCTCGCGCACCAAGGTCGGCGCGATGCTGCGCAGCCTCGGCCGCGCCGAGGTCGACGACATCGTTCGCGAGCAGTCGCAGGTCGAGGTCGGCTGCGAGTTCTGCGGCCTGCGCTACTGCTTCGATCCGGTCGACGTCGGCGAGCTCTTCGTTGAGCCGGCGGACCAGGCCCCGGGCTCGAGCACGATCAACTGATCGGGCCGCGCGGCGGCGCTATTTCAAGCGGTAGCCGCAGACGCCGCAGAACACGTCTTCCGGCGTCACCGGCGACAGGCATTGCGGGCAGGTCGTCGCGGCCGGCAGAGGCGCCGCGGCGGGCAGCGGCGCGGTCGGCTTTGTCGGTGGCGGCGTCCAGGCCGGCGGCGCTCCGTACGACGGCGGCGCCGGCGCCGGCGGCGGCTCGTCGAAAGGCAGGGCGATGTCGGGGCCGCCGGTCATCGGCTCGCGCGGCGGCGTCGGTGCGATCGTCGCCTCGTCGGCATGGACGGGCAGGTCGATGGCCGTGTTCGCGCTCGCCGGCGACGCGGCGGGCGGCGCCCTGTAGGCCGGCGGCGGGTTGTAGACCGGCGCCGGCGCGGCAGCACCGCCGGCGACCGCACCCGTCGCCGCGGCGGCGCCCGTCGCCGCGGCAGCGGCCGTGCTGTCGCGCTGCGTGGCCTGGCGTGCCTTCTCGCCGAGCTCGGCGGTGCGCCGCCTGGCCTCGTCGAAGGTCGCGCGCAGCGCTTCTTCCGATGCCGTCAGGTCGAGCCCTTCGGTGACGCGCAGGTAGACCAGCGAGAGGCCGAGCAGGTAGACCTGGCCGACGAGCGAACCGGCGATCGCCCACAGCAGAAAGCCGCCGATCGCACCGGCGATGGCATGGCCGCCGCCACCGCCGCCCTGCGTCATCGCCATGATCGATTCCATGCCGAAGCCGCCGACGCCGACGATCGACACCGACATGCCGATGGTCGGCAGCAGGCCGAAGCCGAGCACGCCGAAGATGATCATGGCGACGGCGAAGCAGAGGAAGCCGACGAAGACGAGCAGCAGCACCGCCTCGACCAGCCGGCTCTTGACGATCGCGAAGGTCTGCGCGAGGGCGCGGGTGGTGCTCGCGCCCTGCCAGATCGCCGGCAGCGACAGCACCAGGCAGAGGAACAGACCGACGATCGTGACGCCGGCGACGACGACCGAGAGCGGAAAGACGACGACGAACAGCAACGGCCCGAGGAACGGGATCTTGCAGATCACGAACAACAGGGCGAGGACGATGAAGACCGCGATCTCGACGGCGAGGAACACCAGGCCGAGGACGATCAGCTTCGGAATGCACATCAGGCCGTAGACGAGCGCGTCGGCAAGGCTTCGCTGCGAGATGCCGCGCGCGCGATCCATCTGCAGCAGGCCGGCGGCGTTGACCCCCGTGCCGACCGCGACGATCCAGACGATCATCGCCAGCAGGCCGGCGAGGAAGCCGAGCGATCTCGTCATCGCGAGCAGCAGGCCGACGACGATGACGCCGGCGAAGGTGCAGCCGAGCATCGCGATCACGGCGCGCCGGTCGCGCAGGCCGTTGACGGCCTGGAAGAGGCTGGAGAACGCGTGGCCCGAGAGGCCCGGGGGCGGTGCCTCGGATGCGATGTCGCTCGACATGGAAAACTCCTCGCTCGTCATGAACCGCGCGCGGTGCGGCCGCGCGTCGGCGTGGGCGGTGCCCGTCTAGTTCTGTGCGTTGCGCCGCCGTTCGTCGGCTTCGCGCAGCTGCCGGCAGATCGCTTCGTTGGCGTGCTCGGCAAGGCCGCACTGGCGCGACTGGCAGACCGCTTCGGCAATCGTGCCACGACCGGCGCAGATCTCGCGCACGCCGCGCGCTTGCACGATCGGCGGCGGGCTCGCCGGCACGGCGGTGCTCGGCCGGACCCGTTGCGCCTCTTCGGCGCGGCGCCGCGCCTGCGCGTCCTGCTCGGCGCGCTGCGCGGCCGTGCTCTGCTCGCGCTGGTCGACGATCGCCTTGGCCTTGGCATCGCGATCGGCCTTGTCGCGCGCCGCCTTGTCGCGGCGCTTTTCGGCCGCGAGGCGCTTCGCTTCGGCGTCGGCGGTCTCCGAGACGACGTCGCCGGCTTGCGGCAACGGCGCGGCCGCAGCGGGCGGCGTGCCGAGCGCGCCGGCGGTGGCCGGGGCGGCCGCCGGCGGCGCCATCGCGCTGCCCGGCGCGGCGGCGCTCGCGGCCATCGCCGAGGGGCTCGCGGCCGGTGCCTCTTCGATGATGATCGTCGATGCCGCCGGCGCCGAGGCGATCGCCGGCGCCGTGACCACCGGTGCCGAGACGACACCCGGTTGCGGCGGCGCCGGATTCGAGCGACCCATGAAGAGCCACGCGGCGATGCCGGCGAGCACCAGCACCGCGACGACGATGCCGAGGACGAGCGGCGCGCGGTTCGGCGTCGGCGCCGCTTGGGCGAAGCTCGCCGCGGTGTCGCCGTGCGCCTCGTAGCCCTCCTGCTGGCGCAACGCGATCGCGGCGTCGGCGTCGGGGATGTCGGGTGTCGTCCGATCGTCGAAGAGCGCCGAGTGGTCGGTGGGCTCGGGCTCCGGCGCCGACGGATACGGCGCGACGGTCGCGAACGTCGGATACGAGAGCGGCAGCGGGCCGAGCCCCGAATAGGACTCCATGCCGGCCGCCGGCGCCGCCGCTTCGCCTGCGCCTTCCGCGGCCGCGGCCAGGCTCATGCCGCAGTTGGCGCAATAGCGGATGCCGGGCTTGTTCTGGAAGCCGCACTCGGTGCAGACGTTGGCGGCGGTGCCGTCGGCAGCGGCGGCAACAGCGGCTCGCGCGGCCGCGAAAGCAGTGCCGCAGGCGCGGCAGAACTGGGCCTCGTCCCTGTTTTCGGTCCCGCACACCGAGCAGAGCTTGGTCATTCTTCGGCCTCCGCCCCTCTTCTGATGGTCGAAGGACGATACCTTGGTTTATCGGCCGTCGCAATTTGGTCCGACCCTCCGGCGATGGACAATGCGCCAACTGTGCCGCGCCGCGAGGATCTTCCGTGCTCTATGCGTTCCTGAAGGCGTTCCATCTGCTCGGCGTCGTCGTCTGGATCGGCGGCATGGCGTTCATCCTGTTCTGCCTCAGGCCGGCGGCGCGCGTCCTCGAGCCGGCGCCGCGCGTCACCCTGCTGCACGCGACGATGCGGCGGTTCATCACGGTCGCGTCGATCGCCATCGCCGTGATCGTCGTCTGCGGCGCAGGGATGGTCTGGCTCTCGGCGTCGGCGGCGGCGCGCGCCGGCCTCGCCTTCAACATGCCGCTCGACTGGTACACGATGATCGCGGTCTTCTTCGTGATGCTCGCGGTCTTCATCCACATCCGCAGCGCCCTCTTCAGGCGCCTCGACGGTGCGGTGACGGCAGGGCGCTGGGCCGACGGCGCGGCCGCGCTCGCCGCGATCCGCTGGGAGGTGTCGCTCAACCTCGTCCTCGGCACCTTCGTGATCTTCTTCGTCCGCCTCGGCGGCACGGCCTGAGGTCTCAGGTCGACTGCCGGCCCGTCGCCGCCGACGCGAGGGCGGCGTCGATCGCCCGCAACGCCGCCTCGGCGCGGTCGGTGCCGACGCCGTCGATCGTCGTGACGGCGATGCCGGCGCCGGCGAGCGCCGCGCGCAGCAAAGCGTCGACGGGTGCGCGCACGTGCGCGCCGTCGCGTTGCAGGCCGTCGGGCCGCCACGGCAGGTCGAGGGCGGTGACGAGCGTCAGGTCGCAGCGGCGCTGCGCCGCCAGCGCGCCCGCGTAGAGGCTGTCGTCGGCGAAGACGAAGTCGCTGTAGACGGCGATCATCAACGCGCTGGTGTCGGCGACGACGATCTCGGCGCGATCCGCGGCGGCGTCGATCCGTTCGCTCTGCGCCGCGGCGATCGCCGCCTGCTCGTCGCGGCGCGGCGTTCGCGCCTGGCGATCGCAGAACTCGCGCAAGGCTTCGCCGACGACCTCGACGCGCCGGCCGCGCGCCGCGAGCGCGGCGCCGACCTCGGCCGCGAGCGTCGTCTTGCCGGTGCTCTCGGCGCCGAGCAGGGCGACGACGAAAGCGCGCTCGCTCATCGCGCCAGCTCCGGCGCTGTCGCGATTGCGCGTCGCTGCCAGCTGCGCCAGCCGACCGCCGCCATGGCGACGAAGACGACGTAGAGGAGCGTCGTCAGCCACAGCCCCTTGTAGGCAAAGAGCGCGGCGCCGACGACGTCGACGACGATCCAGACCGGCCAGTTCTCGACGTACTTGCGGCCGAGCAGCCACTGGCCCACGACGCTCGCCGCGGTCGGGAACGCGTCCCACCACGGCACGTCGGTGTCGGTGAAGCGGCGCAGGAAGAGGGCGGTCGCCGGCCAGGCGATGGCGATCGCGACGAGCACGCCGACCCGCCCCTTCACGCCCAGGTGGCGCACCTGCAACGCGCGCCCCGACGCATCGGTGCCGCGCAGCCACTGCCACCAGCCCCAGGCAGCGACGACGACGAAGAACAGCTGCAGGCTGGCGTCGCCGTAGAGGCGGCTGTTCCAGAACAGCAGGAAGTAGAGCAGCGAGCTCGCGATCGCGAGCGGCCAGCCGAGCGGGTCGACCCGGATGTTGAGGACGACCATCGCTATGGAGAGCGCGAAGGCGACGACCTCGAGCCAGGTGACGGGCGCGCCCCAGACGACGAACGCGGTGGCGAGAAGCGGCGCCGCCGCCGCGAGGACCGCGTTCAACGCCGCGCGGGCGAGAGCTGGACGTAGATCTCGTCGGGCTTGATCATGCCGAGCTCGAAGCGCGCCTTCTCCTCGACCATCTCGAGGCCTTCCTTGAGGTCGCTGACTTCGGCGGCGAGCTGCCCGTTGCGACGCTTGGCCTGCTCGTTGGTCGATTGCTGCGCCGCGAGCTTCCTCTGCAGCTCGACCATGCGCGGCACGCCGCCCTTGCCGAACCAGAGCTCGGCCTGGACGAGGACGAGGAGGGCGGCGAGGCCGAGGGTGATCCAGCGCACGGTGGTTCGCCTTCAGTCGTGCCGGCGCGCTGCCATCAGTCCTGCGGCAGCTGCCGGAACGCGGTGCGCCCCGGATACGCGGCGACGTCGCCGAGGTCTTCCTCGATGCGCAGCAGCTGGTTGTACTTGGCGACGCGATCGGAGCGGCTCAGCGACCCGGTCTTGATCTGGCCGGCGTTGCTGCCGACGGCGATGTCGGCGATGGTCGCGTCCTCGGTCTCGCCCGAGCGGTGGCTGATGACCGACGTCCAGCCGGCGCGCTTGGCCATCTCGATCGCGGCGAAGGTCTCGGTCAGCGTGCCGATCTGGTTGATCTTGATCAGGATCGAGTTGGCGACGTTCTTCCGGATGCCTTCCTTCAGGATCTTCGTGTTGGTGACGAACAGGTCGTCGCCGACCAGCTGCACCTTCTGTCCGAGGCGGTCGTTGAGCATCTTCCAGCCGTCCCAGTCGCCTTCGGCCATGCCGTCCTCGATCGAGATGATCGGGTACTTGGCGGTCCAGGCCGCGAGCATGTCGATCCACTCGCCGGCGCCGAGCGTCAGCCCTTCGCCCTCGAGCCGGTACTGGCCGTCCTTGTAGAACTCGCTCGCGGCGCAGTCGAGGCCGAGCGCGATCTGCGCACCGGCGACGTAGCCGGCCTTCTCGATCGCCTCGAGGATCATCTGGATCGCCGCCTCGTGGTTGGCGACGCTCGGCGCGAAGCCGCCTTCGTCGCCGACCGCCGTGCTCATGCCGCGCGCGTCCAGGATCTTCTTGAGCGCGTGGAAGGTCTCGGCGCCGTAGCGCAGCGCCTCGCGGAAGGTCGGCGCACCGACCGGGATGATCATGAACTCCTGCAGGTCGAGGTTGTTGTTCGCGTGGGCGCCGCCGTTGACGACGTTCATCATCGGCACCGGCATCTGCATCGCGCCCGAGCCGCCGAAGTAGCGGTAGAGCGGCAGCCCCGACTCCTCGGCGGCGGCGCGCGCCACCGCCATGCTGACGGCGAGCGTCGCGTTGGCGCCGAGCCGGCTCTTGTTCTCGGTGCCGTCGAGGTCGATCAGGGTGCGGTCGAGGAAGGCCTGCTCGCTCGAGTCGAGGCCGAGCACCGCCTCGCTGATCTCGGTGTTGATGTGCTCGATCGCGCGCAGCACGCCCTTGCCGCCGTAGCGCGAGGCATCGCCGTCGCGCAGCTCGATCGCCTCGCGTGAGCCGGTCGAGGCGCCCGACGGCACGGCAGCGCGGCCCATCGTGCCGCTCTCGAGCAGCACGTCGCACTCGACGGTCGGGTTGCCGCGGCTGTCCAGGATCTCCCGGCCGACGATGTCGACGATCGCGCTCATTCTTTTCCTTCTTGCAAGTGCTGGTGAATGGAGATCGTCGCGGCGTCAGGCGTCGAATGACTGCTCGAGCAGCGGCCGCGACTTGATCGCGCGGTCGAGCTCGGCGAGCTGCTCGAGGAGCGCGCGCATGTGCTTGAGCGGCACCGCGTTCGGCCCGTCGGAGAGCGCCTTGGCCGGATCGGGGTGCGTTTCCATGAAGATGCCGGCGATGCCGACCGCGACCGCCGCGCGCGCCAGCACCGGGACAAACTCGCGCTGGCCCCCCGACGACGTTCCCTGGCCGCCCGGAAGCTGCACCGAGTGGGTCGCGTCGAAGACCACCGGCGCGTGGGTCTCGCGCATGATCGCCAGGCTCCTCATGTCGGAGACGAGGTTGTTGTAGCCGAAGCTCGCGCCGCGCTCGCAGGCCATGAAGCGGTCTTCCGAGAGGCCGGCGTCGCGCGCCGCGGCACGCGCCTTGTCGAGCACGTTGGTCATGTCGTGGGGGCTGAGGAACTGGCCCTTCTTGATGTTCACCGGCTTGCCGCTCTGCGCGACGGCACGGATGAAATCGGTCTGGCGGCAGAGGAACGCCGGCGTCTGCAGCACGTCGACCACGGACGCCGCGGCGCCGATCTCGTCTTCACGGTGCACGTCCGTGACGATCGCCACGCCGAGCTCGCGCTTGACCTTGGCGAGGATCTCGAGCCCCTTGTCGAGGCCCGGACCGCGGAACGACGTGCCGCTCGAGCGGTTCGCCTTGTCGTAGCTCGACTTGAAGATGAACGGCACGGCGAGCGATGCGGCGATTTCCTTGAGACGGCCGGCGACGTCCATCTGGAGCTGCTCGGACTCGACCACGCACGGGCCGGCGATCAGGAACAGCGGCCGGTCGAGGCCGACCTCGAACCCGCACAGCTTCATGCGGGAACGGCCCTCATGCGGCGACCTTCTCGGCGCGCTCGGCCTGGTGCGCGAGCGCGGCGTGGATGAACGACTTGAAGAGCGGGTGGCCGCCCCACGGCGTCGACTTGAACTCGGGATGGAACTGGACGCCGATGAACCAGGGATGGACGCTCGACGGCAGCTCGACGACCTCGGTGAGCTTCTCGCGCTGCGTGATCGCCGAGATGACGAGGCCGGCCTCGGTCAGCGTCTCGAGGTAGTTCTCGTTGGCCTCGTAGCGGTGGCGATGGCGCTCGGTCAGGACGTTGCCGTAGATCGCGTGGGCGAGCGTTCCCGGCTTGACGTCGGAGCTCTGCGCGCCGAGCCGCATCGTGCCGCCGAGGTCGGACTGGGCGCTGCGCTTCTGGATCGAGCCGTCGCGGTCTTCCCACTCGTCGATGAGGGCGATCACCGGGTGCTCGGTCTCGGGCTCGAACTCGGTGCTGTTGGCGCCGGCGAGACCGGCCTTGTGGCGCGCGTACTCGATCGTCGCGACCTGCATGCCGAGGCAGATGCCGAGGTAGGGAATCTTCTTCTCGCGCGCGAACTGGGCGGCGAGGATCTTGCCTTCGACGCCGCGCTTGCCGAAGCCGCCCGGCACCAGGATCGCGTCGTAGCGGCCGAGGTTGGAGACGTTGCTCGCCGTCAGGTCTTCGGAGTCGACGTACTCGATCTTCACCCGCGCGTGGTTGTGGATGCCGGCGTGGCGCAAGGCCTCGTTGAGCGACTTGTACGAGTCCGACAGGTCGACGTACTTGCCGCACATCGCGATCGTCACCTCGTGCTGCGGATGCTCGACCTCCTCGACCAGCTTGTCCCAGCGGCCGAGGTTGGCGGGCTTGGTGTGCAGCTGCAGCTTGGCGCAGATGAGCTCGTCGAGGCCCTGCGCGTGCAGCATGCGCGGCACCTTGTAGATCGTGTCGACGTCCCACACCGAGATCACGCCGAACTCGTGCACGTTGGCGAAGAGCGAGATCTTGGCGCGCTCCTCGTCGGGGATCGGCCGGTCGGCGCGGCAGAGCAGGGCGTCCGGCATGATGCCGATCTCGCGCAGCTTCTGGACGCTGTGCTGCGTCGGCTTGGTCTTGAGCTCGCCGGCGGCCGGGATCCACGGCACCAGCGTGAGGTGGAGGAAGGCGCAGCTGCCCGGGCCCATCTTCAGGCTCATCTGCCGCACCGCCTCGAGGAAGGGCAGCGACTCGATGTCGCCCACCGTGCCGCCGATCTCGACGATCGCGACGTCGAGCGGATGGGCGTCGCCTTCGGTGCCGGCGCCGGCGCCGCGCCGGATGAATTCCTGGATCTCGTTGGTGACGTGCGGGATCACCTGCACGGTCTTGCCGAGGTAGTCGCCGCGGCGCTCCTTCTCGAGCACGCTCTTGTAGATCTGGCCGGTGGTGAAGTTGTTGGTGCGCTTCATCTTGGTGGTGATGAAACGCTCGTAGTGGCCCAGGTCGAGATCGGTCTCGGCGCCGTCGTCGGTGACGAACACCTCGCCGTGCTGGAACGGCGACATCGTTCCCGGATCGACGTTGAGGTACGGATCCAGCTTGATGAGGGTGACTTTGAGGCCCCGCGATTCGAGGATCGCGGCGAGGGACGCAGAAGCGATGCCCTTGCCCAGCGAGGACACCACGCCGCCGGTGACGAAGACGAACTTGGTCATTGCGCTCGGCAACCGCTTCGTGTGCGAATGCCGTGGTGGTAAAGCGCGATTATAGGCGTCGGCCCGGCGTGCTTTTGTCCGCCTGCCGGCCGGGGAGTGCCGTCAGACGAGCTTTTCGCCCGGGTGCGTGATCTTCCTCATCGTCTCGTAGCGCAGCGACGGCACGCAGAGCGGCGCCGCCGCCGACTGGTCAGCGTCCCATTGCGGGTCGTCGATCGACTCGAACGCCTGGCGGAGCTTCTCGCCCCAGCTGCTGCGGATCATCTGGAAATAGGGGTTGCGCTCGTCGATGCAGACGATCTGCGACGACTCGAACCGGTTCGCCTCGTAGATCGCGAGGTCGAGCGGCAGGCCGACCGAGAGGTTCGACTTCAAGGTCGAATCCATCGACACCAGCACGCACTTGGCGGCCTCGTCGAGCGGCGTCGACGGCCGCATCATGCGGTCGAGGACGGGCTTGCCGTACTTCGACTCGCCGATCTGGAAGAAGCACGTCTCGCGCGTCGCCTCGATGAAGTTGCCGGCCGAGTAGACGAGGAAGAGGCGCATCGCCTCGCCGCGGACCTGGCCGCCGAAGATCATCGAGGCGTTGAAGTCGAGGCCCGACTTCTTGAGCGAGGCGCCGTCCTGGTCGTAGACGCGGCGCATCGACGCGCCGAGGACGCGCGCCGCGTCGAACATGCTGGTCGCGTTCCAGATCGTGATCGGCGGGCGGTCGCCGTCGTGCAGCTCCTCGATCTGCAGGATCTCGCGCACCTGCTGCGAGATCGAGAGATTGCCGGCCGAGAGCATGACCATGAAGCGGTCGCCCGGGCGCTCGTAGACCATCATCTTGCGGAAGGTGCCGATCTGGTCGAGGCCGGCGTTGGTGCGCGAGTCGGAAAGAAATACCAGGCCGGCGTCGAGCTTGACGGCTACGCAATAGGTCATGACGTGTCTCGGTGCAATGCCTTCAGGCGGTAAAGCGCGTCGAGCGCCTCGCGAGGCGTGAGGATATCGGGGTCGAGCGCGGCGACCGCGGCGCCGAGCGCGGAATTCGCCACGACGACGGGGTCATCCGAGTTGCCGGGGGCAGCCGCGTCGGCGCCGGCGCCGAGCGCGAACAGGTCGATCTGCGGCTGGCGCGCGATGCGCTCGGCCTCGAGGAGCTCGAGCGCGGCGCGCGCGTGGCGCAGCAGCGCTGGCGGCATGCCGGCGAGGCGCGCGACCTGGACGCCGTAGCTGCGGCTCGCCGGCCCGGCCTCGATCTCGTGCAGGAACGCGATCTCGTGGGCCTCGCCGCTCTCGACCGCGGCGACGTGGACGTTCTTCGCCCGCTCGTGCTGGAGCGGAAAGTCGGTGAGCTCGAAGTAGTGCGTCGCGAACAGCGTGAACGAGCGGTTCTTCTCGTGCAGGTGATGGGCGATCGCGCCGGCGAGGGCGAGGCCGTCGAAGGTCGACGTGCCGCGTCCGATCTCGTCCATCAGCACGAGCGAATGCTCGGTCGCGCCGTGGACGATCGCCGCCGCCTCGGTCATCTCGACCATGAAGGTCGACTGCGCGTTGGCGAGGTCGTCGGCGGCGCCGATGCGGGTGTGGATCGCGTCGATCGGACCGAGCCGGCACGACGCCGCCGGCACGTACGAGCCGATCGACGCGAGCAGGGCGATCAGCGCGACCTGGCGCATGAACGTGCTCTTGCCGCCCATGTTCGGCCCGGTGATGACGAGCATGCGGCAACGTGCGTCGAGGCGGCAGTCGTTGGCGATGAACGGCGTGCCGCTCTCCTGCAGGCGCGCCTCGACGACCGGATGGCGGCCGCGCTCGATCTCGATCAGCGGCTCCTTGACGAAGCGCGGCCGGCACCAGTCGGCGCGGCGCGCCTGCTCGGCGAGCGCGGCGAGGGCGTCGAGCGAGGCCAGCGATCGCGCCATCGCCGAGACCGCCTCGAGGTGCGGCGCGAGCGAATCGAGCAGCGCCTCGTAGAGCGCCTTCTCGCGCGCCAGCGCGCGCTCGCCGGCCGAGAGCGCCTTGTCCTCGAACGCCTTCAGCTCGGGCGTGATGAAGCGTTCGGCGTTCTTCATCGTCTGACGCCGCCGGTAATCGGCGGGAACGCGTGCCGCCTGTCCTTGCGAGACCTCGATGAAGTAGCCGTGGACGCGGTTGAACTGGACGCGCAGCGTCGCGATCCCGGTGCGCTCGCGCTCCTTTGCCTCGAGCTCGATGAGGTACGCATCGCTGCCGCGGCCGATCGCGCGCAGCTCGTCGAGCTCGGCGTCGACGCCGGCGGCGATGACGCCGCCGTCGCGCAGCAGCGCCGAGGGCTCGTCGGCGATCGCCGCGAGCAGCGTCGCGATCGCTGCCGGCGGCGCCAGCGCCTCGCCGAGCATGTCGATCAGGACCGAGCCCTCGGCCGGCAACGCGGCGCGAACCTTCGGCAAGGCGAGCAGCGTCGCGCGCAGGCCGGCGAGCTCGCGCGGACGCACCTGGCGCAAGGCGATCCGCGCGCCGATCCGCTCGACGTCCGACAGGTGGCGGAGCGTCTCGCGCAGCGCGCCGTGCGCGCCGGCGAGCAGCGCCGCGACCCCGTCGTGGCGGTCGATCGCGACGCGACGATCGCGCAGCGGCTGCGTCAGCCACTGGCGCAAGGCGCGGCTGCCCATGCCGGTGACGCAGAGGTCGATCGTCGAGAGCAGCGTCGGCGCATCGCGGCCGCGCAGCGTCCGGGTCAGCTCGAGGTTGCGATGCGTCACCGGCGGCAGGTCGATCAGCTCGCTCGTCCGCTGCACGGTGAGGCGATGGACGTGGGCGAGCGCGCGCCCCTGCGTGTGCTCGGCGTAGGCGAGCAGCGCGCCGGCGGCGGCGTGCGCGGCGGCGAGCTCGTCGGCGCCGAACGCCGCGAGCGAGGCGACGCGCAACTGCTTGCAGAGCGTGCGATGGCCGAGCGCGCTGTCGAATTGCCAGGGCGGCCGTTTGGTGATCGCCGGCGCGCCGTCGCCGCTGCCGTCGCCGCCGATCGGCAGGTCGCGATCGACGATCACCTCGGCCGGCGCGAGCCGTGCCAGCCAGCCGGCGAGATCGGCCTCGGCGCATTCGGCCAGGCCGATCTCGCCGTTCGAGAGTGCCGTCCACGCCAGGCCGAATCGGCCGGCGGCGCGGCTGACGGCGACGAGCACCGAATCGCTCTTCTCGGCGAGGAGGTCGCTCTCGGTCAGCGTTCCCGGCGTGACGATGCGGACGACCTTGCGCTCGACCGGCCCCTTGGTCGCACCGACCTCGCCGACCTGCTCGCAGATCGCGACCGACTCGCCGAGCCGGACCAGCTTGGCGAGGTAGGCGTCGACCGCGTGCACCGGCACGCCGGCCATCGCGATCGGCTCGCCGGCGCTCGCGCCGCGTGCCGTCAGGGTGATGTCGAGGAGGCGGTGGGCGCGCTTCGCGTCGTCGAGGAAGAGCTCGTAGAAGTCGCCCATCCGGTAGAAGAGGAGCGTGTCGGGGTGCTCGGCCTTGATGCGCAGGTACTGCTGCATCATAGGGGTGTGACTGTCTAAAGGGGGGTGACCTTCGTCCCCAGGCTGACGAGCGATTACAGACAATTTTTCCATTTTTTTATTGTTTATCAGATACTTAGTATCAAGCGGTCGTTGTCCCTTGGCATCTCAGAAGGTCTCATGACATCCCATGTCGCCTCAGACAAAGCGTAGGTTTTGGCGTAGGTTTTGCGAGGCACGGCTATCAGGCGTAGGTTTTCCCGACGATTCTGGAGTAGCTTCGGGACAGGAGGTCGAACGTGATTGTGTCCAGCTTCGAGCCCCGCGCCGCGAAGGCGCTTGCGCCCGGCGAGGTGCTCT
Source organism: Caldimonas sp. (assembly GCA_035995885.1). Classification (GTDB taxonomy): domain Bacteria; phylum Pseudomonadota; class Gammaproteobacteria; order Burkholderiales; family Burkholderiaceae_C; genus Schlegelella_A. The sequence goes on from DASYKC010000145.1 coordinate 22,908, forward strand.
CTTTTCGCGCGTACCCTGGCCTGCGCCTGGTGGTGACCGCGACCCGCAAGACGTGGACGTACCGTTACGCCCAGCCCGATACCGGAAAGCAGAAGCAGCTCGCCCTGGGCCTTTGGCCCGCCGTGGGGTTCGGCGAGGCCGTGGCGGCCTGGGAGAAGGCGCGGGGCGTCCGCAGCAAAGGAGTCGACGTCGGAGACGAGAAGCGCGCGGAAGTCAGGGCGACCAAGGCCAGGGTCTTGGCCGCAAAGAATCGCGAGAGGCAGACGTGTGCTTTTGTCGTCGAGCGCTATCTCGAAGAGACCGTCGAGATGAACCGCAAGGCGAAGGGCGCAGCCGAAGCACGGCGGATGCTTGAGCGTGCGATCGTGCCGATCGCCGCCGTGCCCGCGCGGGAGCTCACGAAGGCACAGGCCCGCGACGTGATTGTCAGAGTCGCCGCGACGGCGCGCCGCGTTGCGGCCATGACGCGACAAGAGCTGCGTGCGTGCTGGTCCTATGCATCCGATCAGGGCTGGGTCGATGAAGGGGTGAACCCGTTTGGTGGGAAGGACCTCGGCGGGCGGTTCAAGGCCAGTGCGCGCGACCGCGCGCTGGCGGGCACGGAAGCAGGCGCACTACTGCGTTGGATGCATGAACCGGGCGCCTATAGCCGCACCGTGGCAGATGCGCTTGAGCTAGTGCTGCGGACTGGCCTGCGGTCTGGCGAGGTCTGCAGCATCCGATCGACGGAGCTTGTCGAGCGTGCCGGCGTGTTGTGGCTCGAGATTCCTGCGGCGCGGATGAAGGGCAAGAAGGCGCACTCCGCGCCGCTGGTTGGTCGTGCGCGCACGATCGTCGAGGCTCGCATGACAGACCTGCCGGGGTTCCTGTTCGCGAGACGCCAGCGCGAGGGCGACGAGCCGCGGCCAATCGAGCAGAAGGTCCTGGGCGTCGAGGTCTACGCACACGCCGGGCGTTCGAAAGCGGCAGCGTTCGCGCGCAAGCGGGTGTGCCCGGTACGGGATTGGGCACCGCACGATCTGCGCCGCACCGCGCGGACTCTGCTCGGCGACCTGGGTTGCCCCTTTGAGGTGGGCGAGGCGATCCTCGCGCACCTGCTGCCCGGGGTCGCGGGCGTGTACAACCGCGCGGCGTACGAGGCGCAGAAAATCGAGTGGCTCGTCAAGCTGGGCGACCATCTGGATACGCTCGCGGCGTCGCGCAACGTTGTGTCAATGAACCAGCGGGTCGCCTAGAGTCTGCATCGTGGCTTCCGCCGAGGCAGAGGGCTCTTGCGCGGGAGGCGGCTCGTCAACGTCTTCAGATGTGGGCGGACTATCTGGACAAGTTGCGCGAAGGCGCCGAGGTCGTTCCCGTCAAGCGCAAGGCAACTTGTGTCGTCAGTCGAGCAACGCGAGCGTCACATGCTGATTTGAGCGCTCGGACACGCTCGCAACGAAGAGCTCAATCGACGACATTTGAAAAGAACCGTAAAGGTCGGATCTCCTCCTGAGATCACAGTAAACGTCGAGGGACCTCCTGCGATCTCGCGGGACTCTGGGCCCAGGCGAGCGAGGACTTTTCAGCGACGAAACGCTGCATCACCATGCGCCAATGCGCATTCCGTGGCACAAATCGAAAGGCGTTCAGCTCGACCTGACCGGACTGGATTCAGGGCTAGACAGCGTGCTTGCGATCGCAGACGCTCCCCAGATTCCCTGCGATCTCCAGGGAGAGCATCAGGCAATTCCCCGTGCTGAAGACCACTCAGGGCGCGCGGCGCAGGTCTCGATCCACCTGCTGGACGAAGACAGCTACAACCCGCGCACCGAGTTTCCCGACGCCGAGCTCGAGGAGCTCGCAGAAGACATCCGCCAGCACGGCATCCTGCAGCCCATCGTCGTGCACGCTGCCGATGCGGACGGCCGCCACCTCATCCACTTCGGCGCCAAGCGTCTGAGGGCGGCACGGCGCGCCGGCATCACGCACGTTCCAGTCGTCATTCGTGATCTACCGGCAGACCCCTACACGCAGGTCGCCGAGAACCAGAAGCGTCACGGCCTCACGTCCCTGGACTTGGCGCGCTTCATCAAGAGCCGCAGCGAGGCGGGAGACTCCAACGCGACGATCGCCAAGCGACTCGGCATGAACCTCACCACCGTGGCGCATCACCGGGCGCTACTCGATCTGCCGCCGGAGCTCGATCAGGCGCTGAGGTCAGGCCGCTGCACTTCCCCACGAACGCTGCACGAGCTGAGCAGGCTCCACGACGACGAGCCCGAGCGGGTGAGGGCGCTGGTCGCCCGAGAAGCCGAGATCACGCGAACCACGGTCACCGCCATGCGGGCCAGCTCCGCATCGACTTCGTCGGCCACGCTGCTTGCCGAGGCCAACGCGACCTGCACCCGACTCGAGCGAACCCTTGCTCGTCTGGACAAGGCGGAGCACGAGAGCTGCGAGCTCGATCTCGCAGCGTTGCGGCGGCGAATCGCGGATCTGGCTTCCCGGTTGCCGTAGGGGGTCTGACCGTCAGAGCCCCTTTGCCATGTCGTCCCTAAGCCGCGAGTTCTTCACCGCCGATCTGCGCGGCTTGCGCGGCGGGTTGAGAGCACGAGCCGCGAGCCATGGCCTGACAGAATCCGCCGTGCTGCGCGGCATCCTTGCTGCTGCGCTCGGCGCCGAGGGCAACGATTCGCCTCGGTCGGCCGCCCGTGTTGTGGATTCCCCCATCTCCGCTCAGGTCAAGCTCTCCGTTCGACTGCCAAAGACCGCGTCGTCTCGGCTGGATCACAACGCTCGCGCCGCCGGCCTCTCGCGCGGCGTGTACCTCACGCGGCTGATCGAAGGCGCGCCGCCCGTGGTCGAGTCGTCCGATCGCGCGGCGATGTTCAACGCGTTGAACGCCTCCTCGGCCGAGCTCGCGCTCCTCAGCCGCGACATCAACCACCTGACGCAGTTGCTGCGCCAAGGCTCGATCGCAGCGGCCCGCGAGTACACCAGGCGCCACGAATCACTGGACACGGTCGTGCGGGCACATCTGGCGCTGGCCGCTCCGGTCCTGGCCCAGCTCTCCTCCAGGTGTTTAACCGTTCAACATCTTGGCGGCCAACGCCCCCGCAACCCACCGTGAGCTCGGATACAGCGATCGACGGCGTTCTCATCCAATGGGGCGAGCGCCTCTTCTATCCGCGGAACCGGATCGTCAAAGCGTCGACTCCTCGCTTGCACGGCCAGACTCGGGCCAGGGCGATTCGCAGCCGCATCGAGGCCACAGTGCGCCGGGCGCCCCAGGTCATGGTCAAGGTCACCGGGGGAGGCCGAGGCATGGCAGCGATCCGGGCGCACTTTCGCTACATCAGCAAGAACGGAAGGCTCGACGTCGAGGACGACCGTGGCGTCGTCGAGCGCGGCAAGGATGCGGTGAAGGAGATCGAGCGGCAGTGGCAGTTCGGTGGCGCCTACATCGGCGAGGAGGGCCATCGGCGCGAAGCCTTCAACGTCATGCTGTCGATGCCCCGGGGAACCGATCCCCTCATCGTCCAGAAGGCCGCGCGCGAGTTCGCGAAGACCGAGTTCGCCGACCACCGGTATGTGATGGTGCTTCACGACCACCAGGCCAACCCGCACGTGCATCTGAGCGTGAAGGCAGCCTCCAAGCGCGGCGAGCGGCTCAACCCAAGAAAGGCCGACCTTCACCGCTGGCGGGAGACCTTCGCCGCGCGGCTGCGCGAGTGGGGGATCGACGCCGAGGCGACGCGGCAAACGAGCCGGGGCGAGTATCGGAACCGAGACGAGCTCTGGCAGATCAGGGCCAGGGAAGACGGGCGGCTGAGGAAGGAGCGGCCGCAGAAGACGATCGGCGAGCCGCGAGGCCTCCGTCGTCAGGAAGCGCTCGAGGCCTGGAAGCAGATCTTCGTGGCGCTGGCGCACTCCAAGAGCCAGGAAGATCAGGCTCTCGCCAAACGGATCGCGGACTTCGTCAACATGCCGGTGATAACTAGGAAGACAGCAGGCCAGGAGCGTGCACCTGTCCCCCTAGAGCGTGGGCGCGAGCCCATGAGGGAACGTCTCTCAGCGGCCCGCGACCTGACGCGCAAAGGGCCCGAAATCGAAAGGTGATTTCACCTAGTCGTGCCCGCATCCGTGTCACCGACGGCATGGGGTCTGACCGTCAGACCCTTGCGAGCAGTGAGGCTCCGTAGGTCAAACGAAAGAGCCGGCTGCATGTTCAGGCGTCGCGGCGAAGACCCGATCGAACTTCAGCGGCTCACTGCGTGCGCGGTAGAACTGAGGGAGCTGGCGGGTGTCAACGCCGACTTAAAACTGACCCACGTCTGATTCGGTTCTGCGTCACTTTTGACTCACTTCTGCGTCACCTCTGAGTCACTACTTGGTCGGATGTTGTTCGGTCCTTGGTCGGACGCTGCGCGGAGAGACATGGGAGAGCAAAGAGGATGAGTGCGGAGAGACATGGGAGAGCAAAGAGGATGAGTGCAGGATAAGGCTGGCCGCCGCCGTTTTCACAACTCGCTTCGCATCGTCTCATTCGCAGGCTCATGAGCAACGTCTCCCAAGACTTCGTCAGCGTCGACATGCGCGGCCCCAAAGCCGCGCTCGCGGCGCAGGCGCATGCGTTGCACGTTAGCGTCTCGTCGGTCGTGCGATCTGCGGTCGCACGCGAGCTCGGCGTGGAGGGAGCAATTGCACCCTCGAGACCTGAAGCCGAACCAATGACGAGGAACACCGTCAAGCTGTCGATCCGCTTGTCGACTGCCGAGGCGGCGCAGCTTGCCGACGCCGCCCGTGCCGCCGGCATGTCCCGAGGCGCGTACATCGCCGGCTTGGTCGGCGGCGTGGTCGCGCACTCATGTCCCAATCTGCTCAGGCCACGCAGCGTCAATCAGGGCGCAAGCTCGTCCAGCTTCGGCTCTGCGCTCACCGCGCCGTATTTGTAAGCTGCCGCGCCAATGATCCTCAGTGAATCCTTGCTGATGTCAGTGCGCCAATGCGGGAGCACCACCTTGGCCAGCGCTTCCACCGGGATCTTCGTGTAGCTGGCCACGATGGCCCTCACGTCTGCGGGATGCTCCTGCGCATACTGGAGCGACTTGTTCATTGCGGCCTGGAACTTCTTCACCAACTCCGGATTGCTACGCG
>DASYKC010000146.1:0-2012 GCA_035995885.1 Caldimonas sp.
CCTGGATTTCGGCGCCTGCGTCGAGGCCTATCGGGTCGTCGTCAATGCGCCTTGCAGCCAGGGAGCTGCCGGCTTCGCGACTAATCTGGCGCCGACGTTCACCATCGGGACTGGCTTCTTCGGCCGTTCGTCGGTCGGAGAAAATGTCGGACCTCAGCACCTCGTGCACTGGACCCGGATCGCCCTGCACAAGGAAGCGACCGAACTGGCGGAAAATTTGTCGCGTTCCTCGCTCCCCTATCCGGGCCCGCTGCCGGACGCGCCTTCCGACGGCGTGCCCAGGACGACGCGCGGCGCGCCGCAGACGGGGACGCCCCGCAAAGTGGGGCGGGACGATGCCGCCAAGGAAGAGCTTCGCGAGGAAATTCGTCGGATCATCGCCGACGAGCTTCGGCAGGCGCTGGGGAGATAGCGATGGCCGAACTGCGATCCTTCATCTACCTCAATCAGCTGCAGCCGCAGACGCTAAGCTGTCTCGGCACCTGGATCCGCGGCACGCTGCCGCGTGCCAACGTCGCGGCTCAAATCATTGAGGTGGCGCCTGGCCTGGATATCGAGGGGCTGACCGACGTCGCGCTCAAGCACACCGACGTGAAGGCGGGAATCCTCGTGGTCGAGCGCCAGTTCGGTTATCTGGAGTTCCATTCGCGCTCGACCGCGGCCGTCAAGGCCGCAGCTGCAGCCGTGCTCGACGCGCTCGGCGCGCGGCCCGAGGACGCGATGCGGCCGCAGGTGCTCGCCGCCAAGGTGATCAGCCGGATCGATCATCAGCACGCGTTCCTGATCAACCGCAACAAGATGGGATCGATGGTGCTGGGTGGGGAGTCAGTGTTCGTGCTCGAGGTGCAGCCGGCCTCCTACGCGATCCTCGCTACCAACGAGGCTGAGAAGGCCGCCAACATCAAGGTGGTGGACTACCGGATGACGGGCGCCACCGGCCGGGTTTATCTGGCCGGCGACGAGGCCGAAATCCGCAACGCGCGGGCCGCCGCCGAGGACGCGCTGCGCCTCGTCGGCGCACGTTGAGGCTTGCCATGGCTGACCCCATGATCCGCTCCCTGATCCGCGAACTGCTCGGCGAAGAGCTGGCGAGGCTGCGCAACGAGGGATTGCTCGGGCCCGGCAGCGGCGGCGCGAGCCCTCGGGTACGCGAGGAAATCGTCTCCATTCGCAACGACACGGAGCTGGCGGAATTCGTGCGACGGCTTTCCGAGATTCTTAAGGACAGCCGCGCCGGCGAGGAGATCCGACAGGGCCGGCGCACGTTCCGGCTCGCAAGCTCGGGCAGCAACCCGGCGGAGGCTGCGACCCGACGCCAGGGCGCGCCCGCGCCGGCGGCCATAGCCCGCTTCGAGCGCGGGGTGGTGTCCGAACGGCAGATCGAGGCGCTGCCACCGGGAACGACGCGGCTCATGGTCGGCAAAGCGGTGAGGTTTACGCCTCTGGCCAGGGACCGACTGAGACAGTGCGGCATCGCGATTGAGAGGACTGGCTGATGGTCAAGGGGCAGGTGAAGGGCCACTACTGGTCAACCAAGCGCCTCGAGACTGTGCCTCACGGCGCGCTGCTCGACGTCGAACTCGACAACGGCGCGCGCATCATCGCGTTCGATCCCCTGGGATGTGGCATCGGTGAGATGGTGCTCGTCGCGCAAGGCTCCGTCGCCGCTGCCTATTTCGACAAGGCCAAGGTGCCGGTCGACGCACTGATCATCGGTTCGCTCGACGAAGCGCCGGCGAAACTCGCTTAACTATCGTCGGCCGATCGGGCCGAGCAGGCTGCATCGAAGGAGAAGAGAAGATGTCCAATCAAGCAATCGGCATGATCGAAACGAAGGGCTTCGTGGCGGCGTTCGCCGCCGCGGACGCGATGGTAAAGGCCGCGAACGTGACAATCATCGCCCAGGAGCAGGTCGGCGACGGCCTCGTGGCAGTCGTCATCCGTGGCGACGTCGGCGCCGTCAAGGCGGCGACCGAGGCCGGCGCCGAGACGGCGAACCAGGTCGGCGAGCT
>DASYKC010000147.1:0-5737 GCA_035995885.1 Caldimonas sp.
GCCCATGGCGGCGCGCAGGAATGTCGTATCCATCAGCGCCCCAACCGACGTCGGTGCGTAGCGAGGCTGTGCCCGAGGTGCATGCATGTCCATCTCCAGGAGAACCAACAGTTCCAGCGCCGGTCTCGACGACCCGTCATCCGCTCCGGTTCTGGAACCGGCGCTTTGGCACTTGGACTCTCGCGCGACTGGTCGCGCCCTGCGTCAACACCAAAGCCTATCGAAATCAGTGTAAACCGTATATACCGTATACCTCGTTGACGAAGGATCCGTGACATTCGTCAATCATTCGCGCCAACCCGGGGTGCGGCTCGCCGCACGGCGTGCGTCGACCACGCAAATCTTCAAGGAGCGACGATCACCTGCAAGGCGATGTGCAGGGCGCGCTCGTACGCAGCATCGGCACCCAGCCGCGTCGACGCCGGTGCGTCGCCCGCCCGCTGGGTCGACTCCTGAGTTGTCTCGGCCGTGGTGCGGCCCGCTCGCGCCTCGTACCAGCGTGCAAGCGGAAGCCACTCGCTCGCGTTCCCGGCGCCGCGCAGTGCAATGCCGGCAAGGCGACCGCTCGCATCGAGCACTGCCCCGCCGAGGGGGCTGCCGGCGACCTCGACCCCGAGCTGCCTGAGCTCACTTCCGCGGACGTTGGCGCCGATGAAGCCCTGGTTCAGCCACGGCCATCCGGGCGTCGCATCGGTCGTCGCGGCGTATTCGACGACGAACCCCGGACTGCCCGCGAACGGCTCGCGCGCGGCCGGCGGCTCGATCCCTTGAGCGTCGATCTGTTCGAGAAGGCCGAGGACGACGACGTGATCGCCGAGCAGCGGCTGCGCACCGCGCTCGACGCGCGCCCGTACCGTCCGACCGAGGCCGTTGCGCACCCAGACGCGGAGCGGATCCGCCGCGCTTCCGGCCAGGACCTCGGCTGGCATCAGTGCGGTGGCCGCGTCGACGAGCACGCCGCCGCCGACGACGCGGGCGCCCGCCGGTGGCTCTTCGCCCGCGCCGCTCGGCCGTGGCGCCATGCGGTGCGGCGGCTCGAGGAGGAGTCCGGTCGCCAGCGGCAGAGGCAATGCGAACGCACGCGTGACGGCGACGAGACTCGCGTCCTCGGGTGAGCGGACCAGCGCCTCGGCGACGACGCGCCGGGCAACCGCCTCCTGGCCGCCGGCGCGCAACAGCCACGCATAGAGGGCGGCGGCGGCGGGTGAATCGCGGTGCGCGCCGGCGACGTGCGCGCAGAACGCGAGCGCCCGGCGGTATTCGCCGAGCTGCATCTGCGCGCGGACGATTCCCATCTCGATATCGGCCGAGTGCTCCGTGCCGGCAAGGCGCTCGAAGTCATCCAGCGCGCCGGCTGCATCGCCGCGCGCGAGCGTCGCCTCGGCGCGATCGAGGAGCGCGGCACGCTCGTTCGCCCCTATCGCGGCGACACTGCGCTCGGCGCCGCCGACGCCGAGCGCGAGCACGAGCGCCGCCGCGACAGCGCCGCGCTGCCGGTGCATTCGCGGGTTCAGGGCAGTCGCGTGATGCGTGGCAGGGCGAGCGCCGGCGCTGTCGCGTCGTACGGCGGGCTCGGCGCCTTGTAGCCGCCCGCCAGGTACGCGACCAGCGCGTCGATGTCCTGGGCGCCACCGAGCGCGTTGCCGCCGCCGATCAGCACCGTGAAGTTGTCCCCGCCGGTGGCCATGAAGTTGTTGACCGTGACGCGATACGCCTTGGTCGGGTTCTGGACGACTCCGCCGGCGACGATGGTCTCGGGCGCGCCGGTCGCGACCGGCGGTGCGACCGTGACGTCGGTCGGCGTGAAGACGACGTCGACGATCTTGGCGCACGGCGCGGCGGCGTTGCGCCACGAATAGCGTAGCCCGTTCGAGATCTGCATGACGCGCTGCGCCACTTGCCCCATGCAGCCTGTGAATTGCTGCTCGAGGACGTTCTTGATCTGCTGCGCGCTCAGCGTCATCGTCACCAGGCTGTTGCCGAACGGCTGGACCGTGAAGGCGTCGCCGTACGTCACGTTGTACGGATAGCTCGCGCCGGAAACAGCGAATCCCGGGTTGCGGACGCCGCCCGCGTTCATGAACGCCATCACCGCGCCGCCGAGCGACGCCGGCTGTGTCGCCTTCAGCTGCGCATCGGCGATCAGGCTGCCCGCCGGCATCTCGCCGGCGGCGTTGGCGCTGCTCGACAGCGGTGCCGTGATCGTGCCGATCACCTGCCCGGCGAGCGGAGACACGAGCGCGTTGTAGCCGACGACGATGTTCTTCACCGTCGGATCGGCGGCGATGGCCGCGATGATCTCCGGGTTCGTGCGGTCGACGAGCCGGTTGGTCGGAGCGACGGCGACGACGTCGCGCGTGCGCGGGTCGATCGTCACGTCGATCTCGGTGAGGATCCGGCCGAACGCACTCGCGCTCGTCACCGGCACCAGGCGGCCGGCCGCGTTGGCCAGGCCGGTGGGCCGCGGCGTGCTCACGGCGACGCCGCCGATGTTGCGAACGTCGACCGTGCTGGCCGAGCAGTTGTAGGCGGCGTGGGTGTGCGCGCTGATGACGAGGTCGACGGCATTGTCGAGGCGCTTGACGATCGCGCCGATGTCCGATTCGGAGCCATCGCCGTTCTTGAGGTTGCCGTCGCAACCGTTGATGTCGCCGACGTTCGGCGAAGTCTGGAAGCCGCCTTGGTGGACGAGAACGACGATCGCCTCGATGCCCTGAGCGCGCAGGCGCGGGATCAGCGCGTTGACGGTGTCGGCCTCGTCCTTGAACTCGAGCCCGGCGACGCCGGTGGGCGTGACGATGCTCGGCGTTCCTTTCAGCGTCATGCCGATGAAAGCGACCTTCACGCCGCTGAATGTCTTGATTCCGTACGGCGGCAGCAGCGTCCGGCCCGTCGCCGTCTCGACGACGTTGGCCGACAGCCACTTGTAGTGCGCGCCGTCGAACGTTCCCGGCGCGCCGGAACCGAGACCTTTGCAGCTGTTCGGGTCGGGCAGACCGTTCGTGATCTTGCAGCCGCCGTTCTGCAGCCGCCTCAGCTCGGCCGAGCCCTTGTCGAACTCGTGGTTGCCGACCGAGCTGAATTCGACGCCGATCTTGTTCAGCGTCTCGACCGCCGGCTCGTCGAAGAAGAGCGCCGAGATCAGCGGCGAGGCGCCGATGAAGTCGCCGGCGCCGACGACGACGTTGAGCGGGTTCTGCGCCTTCATCCGGGCGACGTAGGCGGCAAGATATTCGGCGCCTCCGACCGCCGGCCGCTGCGCCGCCGGAACGACCGTGTTGATGCCGAAGGTACCGGGCGTCTGCAGGTTGCCGTGGTAGTCGTTGAAGGCGATGATCTTGACGACGATGGGCGCCGGTGTCTGGGCGCGAACGACCGGCGCGGCGCTGGCGAGCACGCCGGCGATCAGGGCGGCGGCGAATGAGAGCGTCTGGAACTGCATCGAGGGTCCTTTCGGGCGGCTCAAAGGGGGCGTGCGCGGCGACGCGCGATCACTCCAACCGCGCCCAATCCGGCGAGGAGGAGCGCGAGCGACGACGGCTCGGGGATCGGTGCGGCGATGGCGAGACGGACGCCGCCGACGGTCGCATCGAGAGGTGCGCCGTCGAGCAGCACGGACTGCGTCAACGCGCCGCTGATGCGGTAGCTGCCCGGCCCCAGATTGAGGACGCTGCGGCTGAAGGCCGCATCCGCGAAGGCGGCGTCGAAATCAGTGCCGACGTCGTGTGCCGTGGGATAGATGCCGACCGGCACCGCGGACGTCGCACCCAGCGGCGCGGCGAAGTTCATGAGCGAGAACGCGTCGCCGGCGAAGCCTGCGTCGAGGACGGTGAAGACACCCGTCAGTCCCGCGCCGATCGTGAACGTGAAGTCGAGCAGGTTGCCGCCGTCGCCGATCCAGGCGAGGCTGTTCGCCAATGGCGCGAGCAGCGAATCCACGGCGAACGTGTGCCAGGCTCCGTCGCCGGCAACCGCGACGCTGTCGGCGTGCGCGGGGAACGCAACTGCAGCCGCCACGGCGAAGGCAGCAGCAAAGGAAGATCGATGCAACATGGGGTGTCGTCCTCGGTAGTGGTCGTCGATGGCGGCGCGGGTGGGATCGCGCCACGAGCGACTATCTGAACCGGCAGTGACACCATGGTGACGAGACAGCGACCGATGCCCGTGCGGCAATCGAGGGTTCGCGTCGCGAACGAATCCACAATCGCCGCCTCGCGACCTCACTCGACGAGCCCAAGCGCATTCGGTTGTTCCGGAGAGAATCTGCCATGACCAAGACCAGTCCATCTTCGTCCGCCACGGTCATCAAGCGGGCCGGATCGCGACGCCAGGTTGCGGCGCCCGTGTCGCCTTCGCTGTCGCCGACAGCCGGCAATGCGCCGGGCCACGTGCTCGGCGGCAAGGGCAAGTCGAAGCTCGTGCGTGACAGCTACACCATCCCGAAGGCCGAATACGACGTTCTCGTCGCGCTCAAGCTGCGGGCGGCCGATCTGAAGCGGCCCACCAAGAAGAGCGAGTTGCTTCGCGCCGGCATCGTCGCCCTTGAAGAAATGACGGACAAGGCGTTGCTCGCGCTGCTCGGACGTGTTCCGAGCCTCAAGACCGGTCGTCCCAGGTCCGAAGTCTGAAGCGGTATCGCGATCGCGCAGCGATCTCGCCACTGTGCGGCGAAGTCCTGAATCCAGATGAAGCGGTCGAATGACTCGGCAGGGTCGCTATCACTCATCGATCGACGCAAATCGAGTCAAGCACCCATGGCGGCACGCGCCGGCGATGCGACGTGACTCCTTCGACGCGTCCCCCCGGCGGCGTCACGGCGGTGTAACCACCGAAGCCTAACGTCGTGTGCGCGGCGCGAGGGCGTCGCGCTACTCCGTTGGCCAGCGGTCCCAAGTCACTTGCGCGGCAACCAGAGGGTCTCTGGGCTTGTCGGCGTCCATTCGCCGCAGTTGTAGGTCTACATGCGATGCAGACGCTGCACCTCTTCTGCAGGAAAGGTCTAGAGGCACCGCCGTCGGGCCGAAAGCTTGGTCCAGTCAAAGACCGGTTCTTCAGTCGCCCTAGTGCGGGTCTTGCAGGTCACCGGCGAATATCGGTCGAGATGCAGCGCTGAGATCCGCAACCATCTTCTGCGCATCCTCTTTTCGAACGTCGGGATGTAGCGCCAGGATCCAAGCGAGAGACCGCTCTCTCCAGAGAGTCGACCGTGACGTCTCCCCCGTTTCCGGTCAGTTCGGAGTTGGAGACGGGCGGCTTTTCGGCGGTTGGCCTGACCTCGCTTTGGCGAATTCGCTCGGGGTCAGGTGAGCGAGCGAACCGTGCGGACGGCGGTTGTTGTAATCGTCCTTCCATGCCATCAGTCTCTCACGGACGTCTTGCATCGTGATGAACTCGTGGGCGTTCAGGAACTCATCGCGCAGCGTGCCGTTGAATGACTCGATCGGCCCGTTGTCGGTGGGCTTGCCAGGCCGCGTGTAGTCGAGCTTGACGCCGCGCCGGTAAGCCCATTCGTCGAACGCTTTCGAGGTGAACTCAGTCCCGTTGCCGACGGTGATCGCCCGAGGCATGCCGCGGCAGATCGCGGCCTGATCCAGGGCGTGGCCGACGCACCTGCCCGTCAGGCTGAAGCCGGGCTCTAGAGACACGCACTCGCGACTCCATGATCAATCACCGTGAGGATGCGGAATTTGCGGCCATCGATCATCTGGTCGTGGACGAAGTCCATGCTCCAGTGCTG
>DASYKC010000148.1:0-1791 GCA_035995885.1 Caldimonas sp.
CGCGTGGTCAATGCGCTCGGCGCGCCGATCGACGGCAAGGGCCCAATCAACGCCAAGCTTTCCGCGCCGATCGAGAAGATCGCCCCGGGCGTGATTGCGCGCCAGAGCGTGAGCCAGCCGATGCAGACCGGCCTCAAGTCGATCGACTCGATGGTGCCGATCGGGCGCGGCCAGCGCGAGCTGATCATCGGCGACCGCCAGACCGGCAAGAGCGCGGTGGCGATCGACGCGATCATCAACCAGAAGGGTCAGAACATGACCTGCATCTACGTCGCGATCGGCCAGAAGGCCTCGTCGATCAAGAACGTGGTGCGCGCGCTCGAGGCCAACGGCGCGATGGAGTACACGATCGTCGTCGCCGCGTCGGCCGCGGAAAGCGCGGCGATGCAGTACGTCTCGGCCTACTCCGGCTGCACGATGGGCGAGTACTTCCGCGACCGCGGCGAAGACGCGCTGATCGTCTACGACGACCTCTCCAAGCAGGCCGTCGCCTACCGCCAGGTCTCGCTGCTGCTGCGCCGCCCGCCGGGCCGCGAAGCCTATCCCGGCGACGTGTTCTATCTCCACAGCCGTCTGCTCGAGCGCGCCGCGCGCGTCAACGAGAAGTACGTCGAGGACTTCACCCAGGGCGCCGTCAAGGGCAGGACCGGCTCGCTCACCGCGCTGCCGATCATCGAGACCCAGGCCGGCGACGTCTCGGCGTTCGTGCCGACCAACGTGATCTCGATCACCGACGGCCAGATCTTCCTCGAGACCTCGCTCTTCAACGCCGGCATCCGGCCCGCGATCAACGCCGGCATCTCGGTCTCGCGCGTCGGCGGCGCCGCGCAGACGAAGGTCATCAAGGGCCTCTCCGGCGGCATCCGGACCGACCTTGCGCAGTACCGCGAGCTCGCCGCATTCGCCCAGTTCGCGTCCGACCTCGACGAGGCGACACGCAAGCAGCTCGACCGCGGCGCCCGCGTCACCGAGCTGCTGAAGCAGGCCCAGTACTCGCCGCTGCCGATCTCGCTGATGGCGGCGACGCTCTTCGCCGTCAACAAGGGCTTCATGGACGACGTCGACGTCAAGAAGGTGCTCGCCTTCGAGCACGGCCTGCACACGCACCTGAAGACGAGCCACGCCGCGCTGCTGAAGAAGATCGAGGACACCAAGGTGCTCGACAAGGACTCGGAAGCCGAATTGACGAGCGCCACGACCGCCTTCAAGAAGTCGTTCGCCTGAAATGACAGCCCCCACGTCGCTTCGCTCCTGCCCCCCGAGGGGGCGCGCGGCCGCCTTGGGGCGGCCCGGCGACGGCTGCGGCCACTTCGACTCAATGGGAGCCCACTGACATGGCAGCCGGCAAGGAAATCCGCGGCAAGATCAAGAGCGTGGAGAACACGAAGAAGATCACCAAGGCGATGGAGATGGTCGCCGCGTCGAAGATGCGGAAGGCCCAGGAGCGCATGCGCGCGGCGCGTCCTTACAGCGAGAAGATCCGCGATCTCGCGTCGAACCTCTCGAGCGCGACGCCCGAATACAAGCACCCCTTCATGGTCACGCACGACGAGGCGAAGCTCGCCGGCTTCGTCGTCGTCACGACCGACAAGGGCCTGTGCGGCGGTCTCAACACCAACGTGTTGCGCGCGGTCACCGCCAAGCTCAAGGAGCTGAGCGCCGAAGGCATCAAGGCCGAGGCGGTGGCGATCGGCAGCAAGGGCCTGGCGTTCCTGAACCGGATCGGCGCCAAGGTCGTCTCGCAGGTGGTCCAGATCGGCGACGCGCCGCAGCTCGACAAGCTGGTCGGTC
>DASYKC010000149.1:0-7892 GCA_035995885.1 Caldimonas sp.
CTCGCGCGGGCCCTACATCCTGCAGCGAACGCAGAACGGCGCGGCGATCTATCGGGTCGGCATGTACCAGACGATCTGGGTCCGCGACGGCCGCGACGGCGTCTGGCGCGTTCTCTTCGACGGCAGCGCGACGACCGGCCAGCCGGTCGACGATCGCGCCGCGGCCGACCGCTGGGCCGAAGCGCAGGCGATGTCGGACTGCGCGCCCTGAGCCGGCGGCACTGCCGAGCGCCACGCCGCCTCGAGTTGGCGGCCGCCCTTCGAGGGCTGGAGCGAGCGACTCGGGCTCGTTCTTAGGCGCGGATCAGGCGCGGATCACGCCGCTCTTGAACAAGCCGCGATCGGCGCTGCCGAGGGCGGAATAGAGCGGCAGGCTGTCGCCCGGCAGGAGGACGTCGATGGCGCGGTCGAGCGCCGCCGTTGCGCGGGCGAGCGATTCGCGCTGCGCCGCGACCTGGCCGCTCGCGCTGGCCAGGCGATTGCGAAGCGCGGCCGGCAGCGGCCCGCTCTTGGCGGCATCGGAGAACTGGGTGACCGCGCTGGCGAGGGCGCGATGGAGCTCGGCGGCGTGGACGTCGATCCCGGCCGGGTCGCGCGCGCGCAGCGCGTTGCCGAGAGCGGCGAGGCGGGTTTCGACGGCCGACAGGCGCGCTTCGAGCTCGGGAGAATGATTGGCCGGAGCCGCGAGCGACGTCATCAACCCTGCACCTTGGTGAGCAGCTCCTGGGCGTTGGCGATCAGCTTGTCGGCGATCGCTTCGGGGTTGATCTTGAACGAGCCGTCGGCGATCTGGCCGGCGACGCGAGCGACCTTTTCGGCATCGAACTCGCCGGCGGCGCCGCCCGAGAGCAGTGTCGACGCGGTGCTCGAGAGGGCCACCGTCGCGCTGGCGTCGACCGTCGCGGCGCCGGCGTGCGCGGGCGCCGCCGCCTTCGCGGCCTCGGCCGGAGCGGCTGGCGTGCCGGCGGCCGTGGCCGGCAGCGGCTTGTCAGCGGGATGTCCGATCTTCATGGGGCTCTCCAGGGGACGCCGGCGGGGCCGGTACCGTCATCATGGACGGACTATCGGCGTGGCAGACGGCGACTTTAGAGATTTTTGGCACCTGCCGTAACGTTTCGGGGCGGCCGGTCACAACGTCAGCTCCATGCGACGCTCGCCGGCCGGGACGCCGGTGACGACGCGGCCGTTCTCGGTGCGAACCCGCGCCGGCTGGCCCTCGATGCCGTTGGTCAGCGCCTGGCCGACGCTTTCGAGCGCGAAGCCCTCGCCGACGGCGACGAGCTTGACGGTCTCGCCGGCAGCGAACCACTGGCGCGACTTGATGTGCGCCTGGCGCACCGCCTGGCCGGGGCGAAGCGCCTGGGCGAGCGTGCGGCCGACGATCAGCTTGCGGTCGAAGAAGGCCGGCGTGAATTCCTCGGCCAGGTCGACCTCGGCCTCGTCGAGGTCGCTGTCGGCGAGGATGCTTCCCGCCGCGGCGCCGGCGGGAACGACGAGGGCGCGGCCCCAGACCTTGACGACGATCGGCAGGTAGACGTTCCAGGCGACGCGCCCTTCCTTGCAGCGCAGGCCGATGCGGCTCTTGCCCCAGAGGCGGACGTTCGCCGGCAGGTACGGCTCGATCCGATCGCACGGCGCGAGATGCAGGCGCGGGTCGAGCTGGCCGACGACGACCTCGACGCGCGCCGCCTCGGCGCTCGCGGCCTTGTCGAGGGCGAGCAGGCGGACCTGGTCGACGAGGCCGGCGGCGAGGGCCGGCGCGGCCTCCTCGGCGTTGGCGGGCAGGCCGGCGGCGAACAGGCCGCAGACGACCAGCGCGCACCACGCCAGGCGGCGCGGCGCGACGCGCACGAGCGGAGCGAGCAGGGCGATCGACAGCATGGCAGTCACTGTAGAAGCGGCGACGCTCGTGTCAGGCGGCGAACAGGCCCGGAAACGCCGCGCTATTCGCGCTTACGTGGCCGGGACCCCTTCGGACAATGCCTTCACGTCGACGAGAGGCCCCATCCGGGCCGGCCGCCGACACCCCGACCCACGAGGCTCGCGATGATCAATCGATTGACCGACTCGCTCGATTTCCAAGGCCAGGCCCTGCAGCTGCGCTCGGAGCGCCAGCGCCTGATCGCCAGCAACATCGCCAACGCCGACACGCCCGGCTACGTCGCCCGCGACATGGATTTCGCCAAGACGCTGCAGGCCGCCACCGGCGCGCTGCCGGCGGCGAGCGCGCTGGCGACGAGCCACGCCGGACATATCGGCGCGGGCGCGCCCGGCTCGAGCGGCGGCAAGGTCGCGAGCGAGTTGCTCTATGCGACGCCGGCGCAGACGAACCTCGACAAGAACACCGTCGACATGGACCGCGAGCGCGCCAGCTTCGCCGACAACGCGATCAAGTACGAAGCGACGCTGCGCTTCATCAACAGCAACGTGCGGACGTCGCTCTCGGCGATCACCGGTCAATAAGGAACGCCATGAGCATGCTGTCGATCTTCAACGTCTCGGGCAGCGCCGCGAGCGCGCAGAGCCAGCGCCTCAACGTCGTCGCCTCCAACCTCGCCAACGCCGACACCGTCGCCGGGCCGGACGGCAAGGCCTACAAGGCGCGCCAGGTCACGTTCCAGACCGAGCTGATGGGTCAGACCGCGAACGATCCGACGGCAGCGGGCGTTCGCGTCAGCACGATCAGCGAGGACCAGACGCCGGGCCGGCGCGTCCACGATCCCAAGCACCCGAGCGCCGACGCCGAGGGCTACGTCACCTACAGCAATGTCAACGCGGTCGAGGAGATGGTCAACATGATCTCGGCCTCGCGCTCGTACCAGAACAACCTCGAAGTGATGAACACCGCCAAGACCCTGCTGCTGAAGACGATCCAGCTCGGCAACTGACGGCCGAGCGCAATTCCCCACCGGAGAACGACATGGCCGTCAGTGCCCCC
This sequence comes from Caldimonas sp., assembly GCA_035995885.1. Classification (GTDB taxonomy): domain Bacteria; phylum Pseudomonadota; class Gammaproteobacteria; order Burkholderiales; family Burkholderiaceae_C; genus Schlegelella_A. Next base: position 2,939 of record DASYKC010000149.1, read on the forward strand.
AGCTCGACCACGAGCGACATCACCGTCACCTCGACGCCTGCGGTCGCGGCCGCCAACGACGCGACCGTCACCTCGGACCGCTTCCTCAAGCTGCTGGTCGCGCAGATGCAGAACCAGGACCCGCTCAACCCGATGGACAACGCCCAGGTGACGAGCCAAATGGCGCAGATCAACACCGTCACCGGCATCGACAAGCTCAACACCACGGTGCAGGGACTGTCGACGCAGTTCATGCAGCTGCAGGCGGTGCAGGGCGCATCGCTGGTCGGCCGCGACGTCATCGTCGCCGGCAACAAGCTCAGCATCGACGCGACCACCGGCATCGGCCAGGGCGGCTTCGAGCTCGCCAACGCCGCCGACGCGGTCAAGGTCGAGATCCTGAGCCCGAGCGGCGCCGTCGTCCAGACCCTGAACCTCGGTGCCGAGGGCGCCGGCGTGCACAGCTTCGACTGGCCCGCGGGCACGGCGACGAGCGCGAGCGGCCTGACCTTCCGCGTCAGCGCCACCACAGGCGGCGTCGCCACGCCGGCGACGGCGCTGATGCGCGACCGCGTCACCGCGATCAGCACCTCGGGAACGACCTTCAACCTCGAGCTCGAGAGCTCGGGAACGGTGCCTTACAGCGCCGTCAAGGCCTTCAACTGACAGTCCAGCAGAAAGAGCATCGCCATGGGTTTCCAGCAAGGTCTCTCCGGCCTCAACGCCTCGAGCAAGAGCCTCGAGGTGATCGGCAACAACATCGCCAACGCCAACACGGTCGGCGCCAAGTCGGCGCGCGCCGAGTTCGCCGACGTCTACGCCAACGCGATCGGCGGCAGCAACGCGGTCGGCATCGGCGTCACCGTCGCCGACGTCGCCCAGCAGTTCACGCAGGGCAACATCTCGACCACCGACAACCCGCTCGACATCGCCATCAACGGCAACGGCTTCTTCGAGGTCAGCAAGGGCGGCACGGTGAGCTACACGCGCAACGGCCAGTTCAAGGTCGACCGCGACGGCTTCATCGTCAACGACCAGCTGCAGCAGCTGATGGGCTACCCGGCCGATGCGACCGGCACGATCATTCCCGGCGCGGCCGGCCCGCTGCAGATGCCCACGGGCGGCATCACGCCGGCGGTGACGACGAAGATCGGCATGGAGTTGAACCTCGACGCCCGCCTGGCGGTGACGCTGCCGGGCGCCGGCGCGCCGATCGACTTCGCCGACCCGACGACCTACAACAACGCGACCTCGCAGACCGTCTACGACGCGAAGGGGCAGGGCGTCGCGCTCACCTACTATTTCCAGAAGGCGTCGACCGACACCTGGAACGTCTACGTCGCCGCCAACGGCACGCCGATCGCGACCGCCGGCGGCAATCCGGCGGCGTCGACGACGATCACGTTCCCGGCCAACGGCGGCGTGCCGACCGCGCCGGTCGGCCCGGTGACGATCGACATCCCGTCGGTGACCAACGCCGCAGGCGCGGTGACGGTGCCGATCACCGGCATCGCCCTCGACGTCACCAAGGCGACCCAGTACGGCTCGCAGTTCGGCGTCACCAACCTGCCGCAGGACGGCTATGCGGCCGGCCAGCTGATCGGCGTCCAGTTCGAGAACAACGGCATCGTCACGGCGCGCTACTCGAACGGCCAGACCAAGCCGGCCGGGCAGATCGAGATCGCCAGCTTCCGCAATCCGCAAGGCCTGCAGCCGCTCGGCGGCAACGCCTGGGGGCGCACCTTCGCCTCGGGCGACCCCCTCGTCGGCGCGCCCGGCGACGGCAACCTCGGCGTGCTGCAGGCCGGCGCGGTCGAGGAATCGAACGTCGACCTGACCGCCGAGCTCGTCGACATGATCACGGCGCAGCGCGTCTACCAGGCCAACGCGCAGACGATCAAGACGCAGGACCAGATCCTGCAGACCATCGTCAACCTGCGCTGATCCCGTCGACCTGAGCGCAGCGAAGGATCTCGGCCATGGACCGTCTCATCTACCTCGCCATGTCGGGCGCGAAGGCGACCATGCAGCGCCAGGAGACGCTCGCCAACAACCTCGCCAACGTCTCGACGACCGGCTTTCGCGCCGAGCTCGCGGCGTTTCGCGCCGTGCCGGTGCAAGGCAGCGGCGCCAGCACGCGCGTCTACGCGCTCGAATCGACGCCGGGCTACGACGCGACGCCGGGTCAGGTCGCCGCGACCGGGCGCAACCTCGACGTCGCCATGAAGGGCGCGTCGTGGCTCGCCGTGCAGGGGCTCGACGGCACCGAGGCGTACACGCGCGCCGGCTCGCTCGACGTCAACGCCGAAGGCAACCTGGTCACGGTGTCGGGCCTGACGGTGCTCGGTGACGGCGGGCCGATCCAGGTGCCGCCCGAGACGCAGGTCAGCATCGCCACCGACGGCACCGTCAGCGCCACCGCGGCGAACGGCCGGAGCACGTCGATCGGCAAGCTCAAGCTCGTCACGCCGGAGGCGCCGCTCACGCGCGGCACCGACGGCCTCTTTCGCGGCGCCGACGGCGAGCTCTCGGCCGACCCGCTGGCGCGCGTCCAGGACGGCGCGCTCGAGGGATCGAACGTCAGCGCCGTCGAGACGATGGTCGCGATGATCGCGGCGGCGCGCCAGTTCGAGGCGCAGATGAAGTCGCTGACGACGGCCGACGGCAACGACAAGGCGGCGTCGCAGCTGCTCTCGGTCGGCTGACCGACCGGCCGGGCCGACTCGCGTCGCGCCTCCGGGCAGACGCGACGCGACCGCATCCTGGCCGCGGCGCGCCGGCCCGAGAAGGCCGCGATCCACCCGCCTTTTCCGCGCTTCGCTGTCGGGACGCCGACGTCACCATGGCGGCATTGACCGGAGCCGCGCCATGATGCGATCGCTGTGGATTTCGAAGACCGGGATGGAGGCCCAGCAGACCCAGCTGGACACCATCTCGAACAACCTCGCCAACGTCTCGACGAACGGCTACAAGCGCTCGCATGCGGTCTTCGAGGACCTCATGTACCAGAACATGCGCCAGGCCGGCGCGGCGAGCAGCGACCAGACCGAGCTGCCGACCGGCCTGCAGGTCGGCCTCGGCACGCGCGCCGTCGCGACCGCGCGCAATTTCAGCCAGGGCAACCTGCAGCAGAGCTCGAACCCGCTCGACGTCGCGATCCGCGGCAACGGCTTCTTCCAGATCCAGCTGCCCGACGGCACGACCGGCTACACCCGCGACGGCTCGTTCCAGGTCTCGGCGACCGGCCAGCTCGTCACCAACAACGGCTACACAGTCCAGCCCGGCATCACGATCCCGGCGGCGGCGCAGAGCGTGACGATCGGCAACGACGGCACGGTCAGCGTCGTCCTGCCGGGCCAGGCCTTGCCGCAGCCGGTCGGCCAGCTGCAGGTCGCCGGCTTCATCAACCCGGCCGGCCTCGAGCCGAAAGGGCAGAACATCTTCGGCGAGACGGCGGCCTCGGGAACGCCGAACGCCGGCGTGCCGGGCCTGAACGGCCTCGGCACCGTGCAGCAGGGCTTCGTCGAGACCTCGAACGTCAACGTCGTCGAGGAGCTCGTCCAGATGATCCAGACGCAGCGCGCCTACGAGCTCAACTCGAAGGCGATCCAGACGTCGGACCAGATGCTGCAGAAGCTGGCCCAGCTGTGAGCGCGTCGGCCATGAAGCGCTTCGCGACCGTGCTGGCCTGCGTCGTCATCTGCGCCGCGATGTTCGCGGCGCTCGCCGGCTGCGAGCAGCTCAACCCGCGGCCGCCGGTCGACATCGCCTCGCCGATCTACGCCGCGCCCGTGGCGCCGCCGCCGCTGGCCGTCTCGAACGGCTCGATCTACCAGGCGGCGCAATACCGGCCGCTGTTCGAGGACTACCGCGCGCGCCTGGTCGGCGATTCGATCACGGTGCAGATCGTCGAGAAGATCTCGGCGACGCAGAAGAGCACGAGCTCGATCGACAAGAGCGGCAAGGTTTCGGCGGCGATCACGGCGCTGCCGCTGATCTCGCCCAACTCCTTCGGTCGCGCCAGCGCCGCCGGCAGCTCGACGATCAGCTCGGCCGGCGCCGGCACGACCGAGAACACCAACGACTTCTCCGGGACGATCACCGCCGTCGTCACCCGCGTGCTGCCGAACGGGCACCTGCTGGTGGCGGGCGAGAAGCAGATCGGCGTCAACCACAACGTCGACGTGCTGCGCTTCTCGGGCCAGGTCGACCCCCACATGATCCAGCCCGGCAACGTCGTCGCCTCGGCGCAGATCGCCAATGTGCGCATCGAGCAGCGCGGCCGCGGCGCCCAGGCCGAGGCGCAGGGAATAGGCTGGCTGAGCCGCTTCTTTTTGAACGTTCTGCCGATCTGAGGCCGAGAAGAATCGGAGTTCTCTCCGGGAACTCCGACCATGCATCCGATCGATCGAATCCTTCGCGCGTCGCTCCTGATCGCCGCGTTCCTGGCGAGCGCCGCCCTCTGGTGGCCCGCCCCGGCGCAAGCGGCGCGGATCAAGGAAGTCGCCTCGGTGCAGGGCGTGCGCAGCAACCAGCTGGTCGGCTACGGTCTCGTCGTCGGCCTCGACGGCACCGGCGACCAGACCACCTCGGCCCCGTTCGCGACGCAGAGCCTGCTCGCGCTGCTGCAGCAGATGGGCGTCACCGTGCCGCCCGGCACCAACATGCAGCTGAAGAACCTCGCCACCGTGATGGTGACGGCGCAGCTTCCCGCCTTCGCGCAGCCCGGCCAGACGATCGACGTCAACGTCTCCTCGCTCGCCAACGCCAAGAGCCTGCGCGGCGGCACCCTGATCGCCACCCCGCTGAAGGGCGCCGACGGCCAGATCTACGCGATGGCGCAGGGCAACCTGATCGTCGGCGGCGCCGGCGCCTCGGCCGGCGGCTCGAAGGTGCAGATCAACCATCTTTCGGCCGGCCGCGTTCCGCAAGGCGCCACCGTCGAGCGCTCGGTGCCCACGCCACTGAACCAGGG
>DASYKC010000150.1:0-3991 GCA_035995885.1 Caldimonas sp.
GCCGCTGCCGGCGAGGGCGCCGAAGAGGACGGCGCTGATGACGCTGCCCGATTCGTCGGCGAGCGCCGCCATGTCGAACCCGATCCAGCGCGCCGCCGCGTCGCGCGCGATCGCGGCGAGCGCGGCGCCGTCGACGCGGCCGTCGCCGAGCGCGGTCTTCTCGCCGATCGACCAGACGCGATGCGTCGACGCGATCAGCGTCGTCCGCTCGGGCGTGACCAAGCCGCGCTGGACGGCGCGCGCCGCTTCCATCAGCTCGGAGGCGAGGACGATGTCGACGTCGCCCGGCATCGGCATCAGGGCGAGGACCGGCAGCGCACCGGCGGCGTCGGCCGCGGCGCGCGGGAACAGCTCGACGTAGTAGATCGTCGCCCCGGTGCGCTGGGCGACGCCCGGCACCGAGGTCGCCTGGGCCAGGTGGCCGTGCTGCTCGGCAAGCTCGACGATCCAGTCGGCGAGGACGCCGCCGCCCTCGCCGCCGATGGCGAGGATCGCGATCTTGATCGGCTGCATGCTCATCGTGTCGGGGATGACGTTGCAGCGCGCGTCAGAACGCGAAGCGCGCGCGCCGGCGCGCGTCGCGCCGCTGCAGCGCGCCGATGACGGCGCCGCGCAGCCGCGCCAGCGCCCGGTCCCAGCGCGTCGGGTTGCTGACGATGCGCGCCTTGTAGAACGACGGGCACAGCACCGCGGCGTGCGAGACCTCGCCGCAGACGCCGCAGCCGACGCAGCTGTCGAGCACGGTCGCGACCGGGTCGGTGCGGAGCGGGTCGGGATTGGCCTTGATCGAGAGCGACGGGCAGCCCGAGAGGCGGATGCACGAGTGGTCGCCGGTGCAGGTGTCGGCGTCGACGCCGAAGCGCTCGCGGACGACGCGCTCGCCGCGCGCGACCGCCGCCTTGACGAGCGGCTTTTCGCGCCGCTGCCGATTGAGCATGCACTCCGACTGCGCCACCAGCACCTTCGGTCCCGCCGCCTTCGTCGTCAGCGCGTCGCGCAGCGCGTCGCGCATCGCCGCGACGTCGAAGGTGTGCGTCACCGTCTTGACCCATTCGACGCCGACGCCGCGCACCGCCCGCTCGATCGCGTGGCCGGTGCTGCGCGAGCCGCTCGCGGCGTGCGACGAGAGCAGCGCCTGGCCGCCGGTCGCCGAGGTGTAGTTGTTGTCGACGACGATAGTCAGGTTGTCGCTGCGGTTGAAGACCGCGTTGGCGATGCCGCTGGTCAGGCCGTTGTGCCAGAAGCCGCCGTCGCCCATGACGCTGATCGCGCGCTTGCCCGGCAGCGCTTGGCCCTCGCCGCGCGCGACCGGCGCGCTGAACGCCGACGCGCCGGCGGTGCCGAGGCCGTAGCCCATCGTCGTGTTGCCGAGGTGGAACGGCGGCAGGATCGAGAACAGGTGGCAGCCGATGTCGGCGCTCATGTGATGCGCGCCGAGCTCGCGCTCGACCAGCTTGATCGCGCTGAAGATCGGCCGCTCCGGGCAGCCGGTGCAAAAGCCCGGCGGCCGCGCCTGGACGTGGGCGGCGAGGGCGGCCAGCGTGGCGGGCGAAGGCAGGGATGCTTCGCCGCGCTCGGGAGGACGGAGGGCTTCCTGCCCGTCACCCTGAGCGAGGCGAAGGCTCTCGTCGTAACGGACGAGGAACTTCCGCACGCCCTCCATCACGACCTGCGAGGTGTACTCGCCGGCCATCGGCAGCATGTCCTTGCCGTGCAGCGTCGTCGTCGAGTCGCCGTGGCGAAGCACCGTCGCGAGCGTCTGCTCGATGAAGTTCGGCTGGCCTTCCTCGACGATCAGGACGGCACGCTTGCCGGCGGCGAAGCGCAGCACCTCGCGCTCGCTCACCGGGTAGGCGACGTTCATGACGTAGATCGGCACCTGCGAGCGGCCGTAGACGTCGGCGCGGCCGAGTCGCTCGAGCGAGCGCAGGACGGCGTTGCAGTGGCCGCCCTGGACGACGATGCCGATGTCGCTCGCGCCGCCGTCGCCGGCGTCGATGAACTCGTTCAGGCCACGCTCCTCGATGAAGCGAACCGCCGCCGGCCAGCGCTCGTCGATCTTCTCGCGCTCGTGCACGTAGCTCATCGGCGGCAGCGTGATGCGGCTGAGGTCGCGCGCCGGCGTCGCCAGCGCCTGCGCGAGTGTGAACGGCGGGCGCCGGTTCGCCGACGCGGTGAAGCGGCCGTGGACGTGGCAGGCGCGGATGCGCAGCTCGAGCATCACCGGCGTCCGGCTCGCCTCCGAGAGCTCGAAGCCGGCCTTCACCGCGGCGACGATCGCCGGCAGGTTCGGGCGCGGGTCGAGCAGCCAGATCTGCGACTTCATCGCGAAGGCGTGGCTGCGCTCCTGCATGATCGACGAGCCTTCGCCGTAGTCCTCGCCGACGATGACGAGGGCGCCGCCCATGACGCCGCCCGAGGCCAGATTGGCGAGCGCGTCGGCGGCGACGTTGACGCCGACCGGCCCCTTGAACGTGACCGCGCCGCGCAGCGGGTAGTTGACCGACGCCGCCAGCGTCGCCGCCGCCGTCGCCTCGCTGGCGCTGTTCTCGAAGCGGATGCCGTGCTCGACGAGGATGTCCTCGGCGTCGGCGAGAACGTCCATGAGGTGCGAGATCGGCGCGCCCTGGTAGCCGGCGACGTAGGCGACGCCCGACTCGAGCAGCGCCTTGGTGACGGCGAGGATGCCTTCGCCGTGGAACACCTCGCCGGCGCCGAGGCGCAGCTTCTTGACTTCTTCGGTGAACGACCGCTCAGCCATGCGGGGCCCGGCTCCGGGACGAATCGCTGCAGGGCAGCATGCGCGCCGATCTTAGTCGGCGGCGCTCGCGGCGAGCTCCTGCTCGGCGGCGCCGGCAGCGAGCTCGGCCTGGACCAGGTCGGCGAGGTCGCGCAGCAGGGCGAGCTGGCGCGCGTCGAGCTGGCGCGGTCGCCCGTCGATCAGGCAGAGCGACCCGACCCGGCTGCCGTCGGGCGCGGCGAGCGGCGCGCCGGCGTAGAAGCGGACGCGCGGCGGCCCGGCGACGATCGGGTTGTCGGCGAAGCGCGCGTCCTGCAGCGCGTCGGGCACCTGCAGCACCGCCCGGTCGAGGATCGTGTAGGCACAGAACGCCGTCTCGCGCGGCGTCTCGGCGAGGTCGAAGCCGTGGCGCGACTTGAACCACTGCCGGTCGCGATCGATCAGGCTCACCATGGCGATCGGCACGTCGAAGAGGCTGGCGGCGATCCGGGTGTAGCGATCGAAGCGCTCTTCCGGCGGCGTGTCGAGGACGCGCAGCGCGTGCAGGGCGTCGAGGCGCCGTCCCTCGCCGTCGGGGAGCGGCGCCGGCGACCAGCGGCACGCCTCGCGCAGGACCCAGCGGTGCATGCGCGTTCGCGCGTACGTCTCCTTGAACGGCCAGAGCAGCCAGTCGGTGACGCCGGCGCGAACGCCGGCGTCGACGTCGATCTCCTCCGGGCTCGAGGCGACGACGACGAGCGCCGGATTGACGTCATCGAAGCCGTCCATGGCACGGATGGCGCGGCACAGGTCGAGCCCGTCCATGCCGGCGAGGCGGCGCTGGACGATGACCAGCGACGGCCGCTCGTCCTGGACCCGGCGCAGCAACTGGCGGTCGTCGCTCGCGACGCGCAGCGGGCTGCCGTCGGCGCGCACCGCGGCGGCGAGGACGCGCGCCGGCTCGGGATCGACGGCGATCAGGACGCTTCGCTCCGTCGCCGCCGGCACCTCGCACGGTTCGAGCGCCGGCGCCGCCTCGACCACGGTGCGCGCGGGCGCGGCCGCCTCGAGCTCGACGACGAGGCCCTCGGCCGCGCCGAAGACCTCGACGCCGGTGCCTTCGGCACGCCGGCGCGCGAGCGCGACCAGCGCGTCGACGCCGGCGTCGGTGCGCGTCGGATCGTGGTGGTAGAGGGCGAGTCGGCGCACCCCGCCGGCGGCGGCGAGGTCGACCGCGAACTCGACCGGGCTGTGGCCCCAGCCGAGGTGCTT
>DASYKC010000151.1:0-3827 GCA_035995885.1 Caldimonas sp.
CGGGCATCAACCGGCCCGACGTGCTGCAGCGAAAGGGCCTCTATCCGGTGCCACCGGGCGCCTCCGACATTCCCGGCCTCGAGGTCGCGGGAACGATCGCCGACGGCGACAGCGACGCGCTCGCCGCGGCCGGCTTCGCGATCGGCACGCGCGCCTGCGCGCTGGTCGCCGGCGGCGGCTATGCCGAGTACTGCGTCGCGCCCGTCGGCCAGTGCCTGCCGAGCCCTGCCGGGCTCAGCGACGTCGAGGCCGCGAGCCTGCCCGAAACCTGCTTCACCGTCTGGTCGAACGTCTTCGACCGCGGCCGCCTGCAACCGGGCGAGACGCTGCTCGTCCACGGCGGCTCGAGCGGCATCGGCGTCACCGCGATCCAGATGGCGAAGGCGTGGGGCGCGACGGTGATCACGACCGTCGGCTCGGCCGAGAAGGCGGCGGCCTGCCGCGCCCTCGGTGCCGACCACGCGATCGACTACAAGACGCAGGACTTCGTCGCCGAGGTGCTGCGCCTGACCGGCGGCAAGGGCGCCGACGTCGTCCTCGACATGGTCGCCGGCGAATACGTCGGCCGCGACGTCAAGTGCCTCGCCGAAGACGGCCGCATCGTCATCATCGCGGTGCAGGGCGGCGCCCAGTCGACGATCGACTCGAGCCTGGTGCTGCGGCGCCGCCTGACGATCACCGGCTCGACCCTCAGGCCGCGGCCGGTCGCGTTCAAGGCGAAGATCGCGGCGTCGCTGCGCGAGACCGTCTGGCCCTGGCTCGAATCGGGCCTCGTGAAGCCGGTGATCCACCAGGTCTTCCCCGCCGCGCAAGCCGCGCAGGCGCACGAGCTCATGGAGTCGAACCGGCACATCGGCAAGCTGGTGCTCGCGTGGTGACGGCGTCGCCCGCCGGCGCGCGCCCGCGCCGCCAGCTCGTCGTCGGCAACTGGAAGATGAACGGCAGCGTCGCCGCCAACGCGGCGCTGCTCGATGCGATCGAGGCAGCGGCGCCGTTCGCCGCCGAGGTCTCGGTGTGCGTTCCGGCGCCGTACCTGCGCGACGTCGCGACCCTGCTCCACGGCAGCGACATCGCCTGGGGCGGGCAGGACTGCTCGCCGCACGAGGCCGGCGCCTTCACCGGCGAAATCTCGGCGGCGATGCTCGCCGAGCTCGGCTGCCGCCACGTCATCGTCGGCCATTCCGAGCGGCGCGCGCTGCACGGCGAGAGCGATGCGCTCGTCGCCGCGAAGGCGGCGGCGGCGCTCGGCCACGGCCTCGTGCCGATCCTCTGCGTCGGCGAGACGCTCGCCGAGCGCGAGGCCGGGCGGACCGAGGCGGTCGTCTCGCGCCAGCTTGGCGCGGCGATCGAGCTGCTCGGCGGCCGCATCGACGGCGCGGTCGTCGCCTACGAGCCGGTCTGGGCGATCGGCACCGGCAAGACCGCGTCGCCGGCCGAGGCGCAGGCGGTGCATGCGTTCCTGCGCGGCCGGCTCGCCGACGCCGGCGCGAAGAGCGCCTCGATTCGCATCCTCTACGGCGGCAGCGTCAAGGCCGACAACGCGGCGCAGCTCTTCGCCGAAGCCGACATCGACGGCGGCCTGATCGGCGGCGCCTCGTTGAAGGCGGCCGACTTCATCGCCATCTGCCGGGCTGCCCGCTGAAACCCAAAGACCAAGAAAGTCGCATCGCATGAACATCGTCATGAACCTCGTGCTGGCACTGCAGATCCTGACCGCGCTGGTCATGATCGGACTGGTGCTGATCCAGCACGGCAAGGGCGCCGACATGGGCGCTTCGTTCGGCAGCGGCGCGTCGGGCAGCCTCTTCGGCGCGACCGGCAGCGCCAACTTCCTGTCGCGCTCGACGGCGGTGTGCGCCTTCGTGTTCTTCGTCTCGACGCTCTTTCTCGCCTACAGCGCCAACGATCGTCCGAGAGCGAGCACGGGCAGCGTCCTCGATCGCCCGGCGGCCAGCGCGCCGGCGGCGGCGACAGGGTCTTCCGGCGCGGCCGCCATCCCCGGCGTCGCGAGCGGCGCCTCGGCGGCGCGTGTCGTCGCGCCGATCGCGGCGCCGAGCGCTCCGGCTGCGGCGTCCGGCGCCGGCGCGATCCCGCAGAAGTAGAGCGCCCTCGGCTAGAATTCGGGGTTGCCCGGCGAGCCATTCCTCATGCGAGCCGGGCGGCGAGTTCGAGTGCCGCCGACGTGGTGAAATTGGTAGACACGCTATCTTGAGGGGGTAGTGGCGAAAGCTGTGCGAGTTCGAGTCTCGCCGTCGGCACCATCTCAATGACCCTCGACCCCTACCTTCCCGTCATCCTCTTCATCCTGATCGGGGTGGCGGTCGGCGTCGCGCCGCAGCTGCTCGGCTTCCTGCTCGGCCCGCATCGGCCCGACCAGGCGAAGAACTCCCCGTACGAGTGCGGCTTCGAGGCGTTCGAGGACGCGCGGATGAAGTTCGACGTCCGCTACTACCTGGTCGCGATCCTCTTCATCCTGTTCGATCTCGAGATCGCGTTCCTCTTCCCGTGGGCGGTCGCGCTGCGCGAGATCGGCCCGACCGGCTTCTGGGCCATGATGATCTTCCTCGCCATCCTCGTCGTCGGCTTCGCCTACGAGTGGAAAAAGGGAGCGCTCGATTGGGAATGAGGCTGCGATGAGCTTGGACGGCGTTCTCAAGGAAGGCTTCGTCACGACCAGCCTCGACACGGTCATCAACTGGTCGAAGACCGGGTCGCTCTGGCCGATGACCTTCGGCCTGGCATGCTGCGCCATCGAGATGATGCACGCCGGCGCGGCGCGCTACGACATCGATCGCTTCGGCATGCTGTTTCGCCCGAGCCCGCGCCAGAGCGACCTGATGATCGTCGCCGGCACGCTCTGCAACAAGATGGCGCCGGCGCTGCGCAAGGTCTACGACCAGATGGCCGAGCCGCGCTGGGTGATCTCGATGGGCTCGTGCGCCAACGGCGGCGGCTACTACCACTACAGCTACTCGGTCGTTCGCGGCTGCGACCGGATCGTTCCGGTCGACGTCTACGTCCCCGGTTGCCCGCCCACGGCAGAGGCGCTGCTCTACGGCGTGCTGCAGCTGCAGGCGAAGATCCGGCGCGAGAACACGATCGCGCGCTGAGCGCGGCCCGACGATGAGCAAGCTCGACACCTTGCAGGAAGCGCTCGTCGCCCATGTCGGCGCTCGCGCGAAGAAGCTCGACCGCGCCCTCGGCGAGCTGACGCTGACCGTCCCCGCCGCCGACTACCTCGACGTCGCGCTGCTGCTGCGCGAGCATCCGCAGCTGCAGTTCGAGCAGATGATCGACCTGTGCGGCGTCGACTACTCGAGCTACCGCGACGTGCCGTGGGAGGGCTCGCGCTTCTGCGTCGTCACCCACCTGCTCTCGCTCAGCCACAACTGGCGGCTGCGCCTGAAGGTCTTCTGCGTCGACGACGACGTGCCGCGCGTCGCCTCGCTCACCGAGGTGTGGAGCGCCGCCAACTGGTACGAGCGCGAAGCCTTCGATCTCTTCGGCATCGTCTTCGACGGCCACGTCGACCTGCGTCGCATCCTGACGGACTACGGCTTCATCGGCCATCCGTTCAGGAAGGACTTCCCGGTCTCGGGGACGGTCGAGATGCGCTACGACCCGGAGCAGAAGCGCGTCATCTACCAGCCGGTGACGATCGAGCCGCGCGAGATCACGCCGCGCGTGATCCGCGAAGACAACTACGGCGGCCTGCACTGAGCCATGGCCGACATCAAGAACTACACCCTCAACTTCGGGCCGCAGCACCCTGCGGCGCACGGCGTGCTGCGCCTGGTCCTCGAGCTCGACGGCGAGGTGATCCAGCG
>DASYKC010000152.1:0-31235 GCA_035995885.1 Caldimonas sp.
CAGGCCGGGCAGGTGGCGGGGCTCTCGGTCGACAGCCGAGAGGTCGTGATGACGACCGTCCTCGATGCCGAGCCCGAGACGCGCGAGGCGTTTCCGGAGCCGACCATCTGGCCGGTCATGGCTGCCCTCGCGACCACCGTCTTCTTCGTCGGCTCGATCTTCACGCCATGGGCCATCGTCTGGGGATCGATTCCTGTCGGCATCGCCCTCACGGCCTGGTTCTGGCCGCGTCACCGCGACAACCTGGCGCACCTCGCGCTGGAGCAGACACCATGACGCTGGCGAGCGAACCGGCCGTCCCGCGCCGCGCGCCGGCCCGCGCTGCGGCGGCGCCGATCGCCGGCGGCCGCGGCCTCGACGTCCGCGACCTGCCGAGCTTCGGCTTCGGCCAGCGCAGCCTGATGTGGTGGGGCACCGCCGGCCTGATGGCGATCGAGAGCACGGTCTTCGCGCTCGCGATCGTCATGTACTTCTACCTGCGCAGCCACGCCGAACGCTGGCCGATGAGCACGCCGCCGCCGGAGCTGTCGTGGGGAACGCTGAACATCTGCGTTCTCCTCCTCAGCGCCGTTCCCAACTTCCTGGCCAAGCGCGCCGCCGAGCGGCTCGACCGGCGCGGCGTGCAGATCTGGCTGACGATCTGCCTCGCCTTCGGCCTGGCGTTCCTCGCCGTCCGCGGCTTCGAGCTCGCCGCCCTCAACGTGCGCTGGGACACCGACGCGTACGGCTCGGTGGTCTGGCTGCTGATGCTGCTGCACACCACCCACCTCGTCACCGATGCCTGGGACACGGTCGTCCTCGACGCCCTCTTCTTCACCGGGCCGCTCGAGGGCCGGCGCTATGTCGACGTCAGCGAGAACGCGCTCTACTGGTACTTCGTCGTTCTCAGCTGGCTGCCGATCTACGCGGTCGTCTACCTCTCGCCACGGGGCTGAGCCGGATCCGCCATGCTTTCCTGGCCCGCCCTCCTCCTCGCGCCGCTGGTCGTGCTCGGCCAGTTGTCGATCGCCTATTCGCTGGTGACGCCATCGTGTGCCGGCCAGGACAGGAGCGCGCTGCACGCGGTGGCGGCGCTGTCGTTGCTCCTCGTGCTGGCGATGACGGCGCTGGCCTGGCGCGGCTGGCGACGGGACGCCGGCCCGGCCGGTGCCGTCGAGGGTCGAGGCGCGGCACCACTCGCAATCACCCGTGCCGACGGCGGCGCCGCCGGCGCGCGGCCGCGATTCGTCGCCCTCGTGTCGGTGATCGTCGGCGCCTTGTCGACGCTCGTCTGCATGGCGCTCTGGGTGCCGATCTGGCTCCTCTCGCCGTGCTACTGAAGCTCGGCGTCGCCGGCCGGCGGATCACGGCAGCGGCCGCGGTCGTGGCCGCGTCGGCGCTCGTCCCGATCGTCGACGCGCATCCTCTCGCTGCCATCGCGGCATCGCCACCGACGCTCGGCTGGTCCTTCGAGCCCTGGGTGATCGGGTGTCTGCTCCTGAGCGCCGGCCTCTATGGCCTCGGCCTCGCACGCCTCTGGCGGCGAGCCGGCCCAGGACGCGGAATCCACGCGCGCCGCGCCCTCGCCTTTGTCGGCGGCTGGCTCGCGACGGCGCTGGCGCTCGTCAGCCCCCTCGACGCGCTCGGCAATCACCTCTTCTCGGCCCACATGGTCCAGCACGAAGTGCTCATGGTCGTCGCCGCGCCGTTGTTCGTGCTGGGTCGACCGCTCGGCGCGTGGGCCTGGGCCCTGCCGATCGGCTGGCGGCGCGCGATCGGCCATTTCTTCCATCGGCCCGGCTGGCGCGCGCCCTGGCTGATCGTCACCGCCCCGCTCGCCGCATGGCTCCTGCATGCGATCGTGCTCTGGCTCTGGCACGTTCCGGCCCTGTTCGAGGCGGCGCTCGCGAGCCCGGGGGTCCACACCCTGCAGCACACGAGCTTCATGCTCGCGGCCCTCGTCTACTGGTGGAGCGTCGCCGGCCTGGGCGCCAGCGGCCGCCATCGCGGCACGGCGATGCTGTCGCTGTTCACGACGATGATCCATACCGGCGCCCTCGGCGCGCTCCTCACCCTGTCGCCGGTCGCCTGGTACGCCGCCTACGCGGGACGAACGGCGGCGTTCGGCCTCGATCCCCTCGAGGACCAGCAGCTCGGCGGGCTCGTCATGTGGATCCCGGCCGGATTCGCCTACGTCGCCTGCGGCCTGGCGACGGCGACGCACTGGCTGCGCCGCCCTGCGTCGGATCAGGCCGCCCGCCCGCTCGGGTCGGCGAGCTGACTGCAACGCGCCGGACAGCGAGGCGCTCGCTTCTCCTACAAGCATGCCCGGACGCGACCGACTGCCTCGCGTCGAGACGGTTTCTAAGCTGTGTTCCAGCTGGTCTCAGAGCCGGCATTCGCCCTCTCGGGGCCGCTTGCGGCCTCAACGTCCTGAAGGAGATTTCACAGTGAATGTTTCCAAGACCCTGACCTCGGCCGTGGCTGCCGCGACGATCGTCGGCGCGGTCGGCTTTGCCTACGCGCAGACGTCGACCACCAACACGAACCGGCCGGCCGACACGAGCACGACGACGAGCCCGTCGACAGGCAGCACCATGAACTCGCCGGCGACAAGCCCGTCCACCGGCAGCACCATGAACTCGCCGGCGACTAGCCCATCCACCGGCAGCACCATGAACTCGCCGTCGACGACGAGCAACAGCAATTCGTCGAGCCCGTCGTCATCGTCGACGACGACGACCACGACGACGTCGCCCTCGTCCTCGAGCGACACGTCGACGCCTGCGCCGTCCACCGACCTTCAGCCGAAGGCCGACCGCAACTGATGGTCCAGGGGTCATCGGCGCTCGCTCGACGATCGCCGATGTTCCCCCGAGGTACCGGCGTGGCGCTGCATCAGTCGACCGACCTGAGATCCGACCTGTGGGCCGGCCTCAGGCAGGGCGTGCTGGTCGCAGTCGCCGCGCTCGTCCTGATCCTGCCGCCGGGACGGGTCGCCAAGCCCGACGCGGCGGCTACCGTTTCCGCTCCCGCACCTGCCGTCTTTCGCACCGCCGACTTCGCGGACCATCCGGCCTCGCCGGACGTTCGATTCATTGCCGACTGGGCCACCGCTTCCGCCGACAGCCACGGCCTGCCGTTCATCGTCCTCGACAAGCGCGACGCGCGCGTCTTCGTCTTCACCAACCAGGGACGGCTGATCGATTCGAGCCCGGTCCTCCTCGGTGCCGCGCCCGGCGACGATGCGGTCCCCGACATCGGCACCCGGCCGATGGCCAACGTTCGCCAGGACGAGAAGACGACGCCGGCCGGACGCTTCGTCGCCCAGGCAGGCAAGAACGCATCGGCCGAAGACGTCGTCTGGGTCGACTACACCAATGCGGTCTCGATGCATCGCGTGCGCCTGGTCGATCCGAAGGAGCGCCGCCTCGAGCGGCTCGCCTCGCCGGACCCGACGCAGCGCCGCATCTCCTACGGCTGCATCAACGTCCCGGTGGCGTTCTTCGAGTCGGTCGTCTGGCCCCTGCTGAGCTCGACCCGGGCCGTCGTCTACGTGCTGCCCGAAGTTCGCGGCCTCCACGAGATCTTCGCCGGCGCCTACGCGGCGCCCGGCGAACCCCGGCAAGGCGAGCCGACCGCAGCGCATCTGTGACGCTGTTCCGCGCCGACGCGGGCAAGCCCTGAAGCCGCGCCGCCGCGGATTCGCGACAATCGTCTCCTGTCCAGCCACGCTCGTGTGGCTCGGTATCGACGGGAGGCCTTCCTCCCCGTCGGCTCGGGAGGTAGATCGCGATGTCGGGTCGGTTCCGGCTGCTGCTGGCAGCCTTGGGGTGGTCGTGTGCCGCGTGGTGCCAGGCGGCACCTGACTTCGGCAATGCCCGCGTCTCCGACGATGCCCGCTACGCCGCCGACCAGGTGGTCGACGCTGCCGACAACCAGGGCTTTCCGTTCGCGATCGTCGACAAGCGCGACGCCCGCCTCTACGTCTTCAACGCCGCCGGTCGCCTGATCGGCGCCTCGGCCGCGCTGCTCGGGTCGACCGCCGGCGACCGCTCCGTGCCCGACGCGGCCCTGCATCAGCCCGGCCAGATCGCCGCCGACGAGCGCACCACGCCGGCCGGGCGCTTCCGGTCGCGGCCCGGTCGCAACGACAAGGGCGAGGCGATCGTCTGGTTCGACTACGAGGCGTCGCTCGCCATCCATCGGCTCCGGCCCGCGCCGGCGCAGGAGCGGCGCCCGGCGCGGCTGGCGTCGTCTTCTCCCGACGACAACCGGATCTCGCTCGGTTGCGTCGTCGTGCCGGTCGACTTCTACGAGTCGGTCGTGCAGGTCGTCATGGGCCAGGGCGAAAGCGTCCTCTACATCCTGCCGGAAACCCGCCCGGCGCACGCCCTGTTCGAGATGCTCGGGATGAGCGCGCGCGCCGATTGAACCGGCCCCGATCGCGCCGCCTCGCGGCGGGCGAGGCCTCGACAACTTCCAACATCTCTCGGCGCTGGCACCGCCGCGTCAGTGGCGATGCGCGTGATGCTCGTCAGGCACGTGAGCGTGCGTGCCGCAGCGGCGCACGAGCCGCGCGTCGCTACGCGCCGCCTTCGTGTCGCGTGAGGGCGCCCTCGTGGGCGGCGTCGGCGGCCCGCGCGAGCTGCTCCGTCCGCTCGCGCTGGCGCGCGCGCACCACCGCCTTATGAACCAGGACGACGACGACGGAGAGCGCCAGCGCGACGAGCGCCCATTGCCTCCAGGACAGGCCGAGGAACGAATCGGGCTGCATGTCGCTCTCTCCGAAGGCGCGGCGATTTCCGCCCGCAGCGAGAGGATGCCACCGCCGCGCCGCCGTGCGCAGCGACGGGACTTGTCGCCGCGCCGGCCGGCGGCTCAGCGCCCGATCGCGAAATACTCGAAGCCCTGACCGCGGATCTCTGGATCGTAGAGATTGCGACCGTCGAAGATGACCGGCTGCTTCAGCGCGCCCTTCAGCGCCGCGAAGTTCGGGCTCTTGAAGGCCTTCCACTCGGTCATGACGATCAGCGCGTCGGCGCCCTGGACCGCCTGCATCGGCGAATCGGCGTATCGGACGCGGCTCGACGCCTCGCCGTTGGCGCCGAGGTCGATCGGCAGGACGCGCCGCGCCTCCGGGATGGCGACCGGATCGTAGGCCAGCACCTCGGCGCCGCGCTCGACCAGCGCCTTGATCATGACCCGGCTCGGCGCCTCGCGCATGTCGTCGGTGTTGGGCTTGAACGAGAGGCCCCAGACGGCGAACCGGCGGCCGGCGAGATCGGCGCCGAAGCGCCGCACCACCTTGTCGACGAGGACATGCTTTTGCGCGTCGTTGACCGACCGCACCGCTTCGAGGATCTGCAGGCGCTGGCCGTGGCCGGCAGCGGTGTGAACCAGCGCCTGCACGTCCTTCGGGAAGCAGCTGCCGCCGTAACCGACGCCGGCGTAGAGAAAGCCGTAGCCGATGCGCGGGTCGGCGCCGATCCCCTTGCGCACCTGCTCGATGTCGACGCCGAGCTCGCCGGCGAGGTTGGCGAGCTCGTTCATGAAGCTGATGCGCGTGGCCAGCATCGCGTTGGCGGCGTACTTGGTGAACTCCGCCGAGGCGACGTCCATGTGCAGCATCCGGTCGCGCTGCCGGTTGAAGGGCGCGTACAGGCGGCTCATCAGCTCGCGCGCGCGATCGCCGGCGGGGCCGGGCTCTGTGCCGATGACGATGCGGTCGGGTCGCATGAAATCGTCGACCGCGGCGCCCTCTTTCAAAAATTCCGGATTCGAGACCAGCGCGACCGGCGGCGCCGACATCTGCGCGACGACGGCGTCACCGGCGCCGCGCCGTTCGACGAGCGCGGCCTCGATCGCCAGGCGCACTTTCGTGGCGGTGCCGACCGGCACCGTCGACTTCTGCACGACGACCTTGTCGCCCTGCATGTTCGCGCCGATGCTGTGCGCCGCCGCGAGGACGTACTGCAGGTCGGCGCTGCCGTCCTGGTCGGCGGGCGTTCCGGTGGCGATGAAGATCACGTCGCCGTGGCGCACGGCCTCGCCGACGTCGGCGCTGAAGCGCAGGCGCCCGAACGAGACGTTGCGCGCCACCAGTTCGGGCAGATCGCGCTCGTGGAACGGCACGCCGCCGGTGCTGAGGACATCGATCTTCGCGCGGTCGACGTCGAAGCAGACGACGTCGTTGCCGATCTCGGCGAGGCAGGTCCCGGTGACGAGCCCGACGTAGCCGATGCCCAAGACGGTGATGTTCATGAAGTGCTTGTAGAAAAGTCAGTGAAGGCTTTGCAGCGACGAGCCTGGTGCCGCCCGCGCGCGTGCGAGAAGCGACTGCCGCTCAGCCGCCGAAGCTCTCGCTCGCGCCGACCGTGAAGCAGCGCAGCCAGCGCAGCTCGACGGCGACCTGGCCGCCGGCGACGAGCATCGCCACCGCCACCCGGGCGAGCGACGATTCGAGACGAAGCGAGGACACCTTGACGATGTGCCCTTCGTCGTCGGTCGTCAGCCGGGCGTGCATCGAGCACGAGTACAGGGCGAGGACGACGGCGCACAGGCAGCTGAGCAGGATGAGGGTGCGTCGCACATCGGCTCCGGTGTCGTCGGTGCCGCATCGTAGCAAGCCCGCCACGGTCTCGTCGGACGCCGCGAAGCGGCGCGTCAGACAAGTGCGCGACGCGCGTCTTGCGCGCTGCGAAACGCCCTCTGACGCATCACCATTGCTCCTGCCCAAGAGGCGATTCGCGAAAGCGAACCTCCGGCCCGACCGCTGTCGGGTCTTGCCCACTACTCTGGAGATTTCCCATGACAAAGACCTACGCGATCCTGCTGGCCGGCGCGCTCGGCGCCACGACCTTCGCCTTGCCCGCCGCAGCGGCGGACGATGCGGTCAAGGCGTCGATGCGGCAGGCCGACGACAGCCTCAGCATGACCAAGAAGCAGGCCAAGGCCGACGAGAAGTCGGCCATGGCGCAATGCGGCACGATGAGCGGCGAAGCCAAGGAACAGTGCAAGAAGGACGCCGAGGCCGCCTACAAGAAGACGATGGCCGACGCCGACGCGGCGCACGACAAGGCCAAGGCCGACTACAAGGCGAAGAAGTAGATTCGCCGAAAGGCAAAACGGCGCCCGAGGGCGCCGTTTTTTTCAGCCTGAAGAACGCTCAGCGAACGACGGCGATCTGGTCGCGCTTTTCGCCCTTGTAGGTATAGAGCGTCAGAGCACCGTTCTTGACGTCACCCTTCTCGTCGAAGGAGATGTTGCCGGTCACGCCCTTGTAGCCCTCGGTCTTCGCGAGCACCGGGAGGTACTTGGCCGGATCGGCCGAGCCCGCCTTGACCATCGCGGCGACCATCACGTTCAGCGCGTCGTAGACGTAGGGCGCGTACACCTGAACGTCGATGCCGAACTTCTTCTTGTAGTCTTCGCGGAACTTCTCCATGCCGACCTTCTGCGTTCCCTCGACGCCGCCCGCCTCGGCGCAGACGACCTGGCCGTCGGCCATCGCGCCGCCCGCCAGCTTGGGCAATTCGCCCGAGCAGATGCCGTCGCCGCCCATGAACTTGGCATTGAGGCCGAGCTGCTTCATTTGCCGGATCATCGGCCCGGCCACCGCGTCCATGCCGCCGTAGAAAATGATGTCGGGCTTCTTCGCCTTGACCGCGGTCAGGATGGCGGTGAAGTCGGTCGCGTTGGCGGTCGTGTACTGGCTGTCCTGAATCGCTCCGCCCGAGGCCTTGACGGCCTTGGCGAACTCTTCGGCGACGCCCTGCCCATAGGCGGTGCGGTCATCGATCGTCACGATCGACTTGCCCTTCAGCTCCTTGACGGCGTAGCGACCGAGCGTGCCGCCCAGATGGACGTCGTCGGCGACGACGCGAAACGTCGTCTTGAAGCCCTGCCGGGTGTACTTCGGGTTCGTCGCCGAAGGCGAGATCTGCGGGATGCCGGCGTCGCTGTAGATCTTGGAAGCAGGAATCGAGGTGCCCGAGTTCAGGTGGCCGATGACGCCGTTGACCTTGGCGTCGACGAGCTTGTTGGCGACCGCGGTGCCCTGCTTCGGATCGGCGGCGTCGTCTTCGGCGACGAGCTCGAGCTTGGCCTTCTTGCCGCCGATGGTGACGCCCTTGGCGTTCAGCTCGTCGATCGCCATGCGGGCGCCGTTCTCGTTGTCCTTGCCGAGGTGGGCGATGCCGCCGCTGGTCGGTGCGACGTGGCCGATCTTGACCACCATGTCCTGCGCCGACACGGAGCCGGCAAAGATCGCTGCAGCGGCCGCGGCGACCAGGTTCAATTTAACTTGCATGCAAATACCTCCGGAATTGAAATAAATCGGCTCGGGATCGCTTTCGCCCGAAGCGCACGACGATAACGCAATTGCCGGGCCCACCCGCATCGGGACTTTCATCGACAACCGGGACGGCCCCGGGCGCAGCGGTCAGCGGTCCTCGCGGCGGCCGAGCTCCTTGGCGATCGAGCGCGCGACGATGTCGCGCATCGCCGCGGTGAGCTCCTTGCGGGCGTCGCGGACGAGGGCGTCGGAGGCGCGCGCCAGGATCGGTGCCAGCGCCTCGCGCAGGCGCACCTCGAGCATCAGCTCGACCTGGCGCTGCAGGTCGGCGAGCACGCGCTGGGTCAGCTGCACCTCGCTCGGCGTCGCCGCCGGCGGCTTCGCCGCCGTCGCGGGTCGAGGCATCTGCGCTCGCGGGGTGGCCGTCGCCGATGCCGATGCTGCCGTCGAGGACGCGGTCGGCGCTGGTCCCGGTGCGGGCGTCGCCGCGGGCAGCGCCCCGCTGGCGACCGGCGACGCAGCAGGCGAACTTGGTGCGGCGGCTACGGGGGCAGCGACGCTCGGCGGCGCTGCCGGCCCCGCCGGCGGTGCGGCCACCGGTGCCGCGGCAGGTACTGCCGGCGCCGCCGCTGGCACCGGCGCCGGCGCGACCGGCACGGCCGGGGCCGGCGCGGTGCGTGCGACGACGGGAGCCGGTGCGGCGGGCGGCTTCGGTGCCGCCGTCGTGGGTGTTGTCGACGCCGGCGCGCTTCCCGCCGGCCAGGACACGACCTCGGTCAGGGTCGGGATCGACCCCGGCGGCGGCCGACCCGTGCTCATGACTGGACCGCCTTGCCGCGTCCCGCGACGCCGGCCGCGCGAACGACCCCGAGGCTCACGCCGCCACCTCGTGCCGCTTGATCGGGTAGCCGCGCTTCGCGTAGGCCTTCCAGCGCTCGCGCGCGGCCTGGCGATCCGCCTCGTCGACCGAGACGACTTCGAAGACGCGCTCGAAGGTCTCGAACGCCGGCGGCGGCTCGCTGCCTAGATTGAGCAGCGCGCCGTGCCGCGGCGCGTCGATCGGGCGGGCGCCGAGCCAGATCGTCGACGCGTGGAGCGATGCCGGGACCTCGGCGATGCGATCGATCCAGTTGTGGGCGAGGAAGTCGGGGCCGGAGAAGGTCCAGAGCTCGCGGTCGATCTCGGCGAGCGCATCGGCGGGCCCGGCGACCGCGACCGGCATGCCCTGGCGCTGCGCCCGGCGCACGATCCGGCAAGCGTAGCCGGTTCGGCTCGGCACATTGAAATAGAAGCTGATCTCGGTCACGCCTGCAGGCCTCGAGGCCGGTGCCTTACCTTGCCTGGCCGAGGACGAAGTGGGTGAGCAGACCCACGGGCCGGCCGGTCGCGCCCTTCTGCGCGCCCGACTTCCACGCCGTGCCGGCGATGTCGAGGTGCGCCCAGGGAAACTTGGCGGTGTAGCGGCGCAGGAACATCGCCGCCGTGATCGCTCCGCCCGGGCGGCCGCCGACATTGGCCATGTCGGCGAAGTTGCTCTTCAGCGCGTCGTCGTACTCCTCGTCGAGCGGCATGCGCCAGCACGGGTCGAGGGCGCTCTGGCCCGCCGCGAGCAGCTGCGCGGCGACGGCGTCGTCGCTGCTGAAGAGTCCCGAGTGATGATGGCCGAGGGCGATCACGCAAGCGCCGGTGAGCGTGGCGACGTCGACCACCACCGCCGGCTTGAAGCGTTCGGCGTAGGTCAGCGCGTCGCACAGGATGAGGCGGCCCTCGGCGTCGGTGTTGAGGATCTCGATCGTCTGCCCCGACAGGCTGGTGACGACGTCGCCCGGCTTGACGGCATTGCCGCTCGGCATGTTGTCGCAGGTCGGCACGATGACGACGAGGTTGACCTTGGCCTTGAGCGAAGCGACCGCGGCGAGCGTGCCGAGGACGCTCGCCGCGCCGCACATGTCGAACTTCATCTCGTCCATGTCGGCGCCCGGCTTGAGCGAGATGCCGCCGGTGTCGAACGTGATCCCCTTGCCGACGAGGACGATCGGCGCCCTCGACTTGGCGGCGCCGTCGTAGCGCGCGACGATGAAGCGCGGCGGCTCGCTCGAGCCCTGGGCGACGGCGAGGAACGAGCCCATGCCGAGCTTTTCGATCTCCTTGCGGTCGAGCACCTCGACCTCGAGGTCGAACTGCTTGGCGAGCTTCTTGGCCTGCTGGCCGAGCCAGGTCGGTGTGCAGACGTTGCCCGGCCGGTTGCCGAACTCGCGCGCCATCGTCACGCCGGCGGCGATCGCCGCGCCCTGACGCAGGCCCTTCTCGACCGCCTTCGCTTCGCTGCGCTCGCACAGCAGCGTGATCTCGGTCGGCATCCAGGCCGGCGTCGCGCTCGGCTTGGTGGCGGTGTAAAGATAGGAGACGTCGGCAGCGGCGATGACCGCCGCCTCGGCCTGGCCGGCACCGAGGATCGTGCCCGGCGCGGCGATCGCGACCGTCTTCGCGCCGCTCGACTTGAGCGCGGCGAGCCCGGCCCCGACCGCCGCCTTGAACGCCTTCAGCGACGGATCGCCGGCGACGGTGACGACGACGCGCCGCGCCGCGACCCCAGCCGGCTGATGGAGGTAGAGCAGCTTGCCCTTCTTCAGCGTCAGATCGCCTTCGCTGACCGCGTTGGCGATCAGCGTCGCCAGCGGCGCGGCGAGCGCGGCATCGGTCCGGTCGCCGACGACGAGAACGAGCGCATCGACGTCGATGCCGGCAAGGCCCGCCGCAGCGGCGATCTGATGCTTGAAGTCCATAATTCCTGCAGCGAAACCAAGAGCGGACGAATGTTATTCGATTCGACATTGCGGCGAGAGCTCGCGCGCAACTTCGGCGGCACCCTGGTCGTCATCCTGACGATCGTGCTGACGATCATGTTCATCAGGAATCTCGGCCAGGCCGCGCTCGGCCGGATCTCGCCGCAGGACGTGATGCTGCTGCTCGCCTACATCGGCCTCGGCCATCTCTCGACCATGCTCGCGCTGTCGCTGTTCATCGCCGTCGTCGCGACGCTGTCGCGCATGTATCGGGGCAGCGAGATGACGATCTGGTTCGCGAGCGGCGTCCCGCTCAGCCGCTTCGTGCGGCCGGTGCTCGGCATGGCCTGGCCGGTCCTGCTCGTGATCGCCGTCCTGTCGCTCTTCGTCTGGCCGTGGCAGAACGAGCGCAGCGCGATCCTGAAGGACCAGTTCGAGCGCCGCTCCGACCTCTCGCGCATCGCCCCGGGACAGTTCCAGACCTCGGGCGACGGCGAACGGACTTTCTTCTTCGAAGGTAACGCCAGCGACCCGGCGAGCGGCCGCAACGTCTTCATCGTTTCCTCGCGCGGCGGCGTCGAGTCGGTGACGTCGGCGAAGTCCGGGGCCATCCAGAGCGAGGCCGACGGCCGCTTCCTGGTCCTCAACAAGGGCCAGCGCAACGAGCAGAACAAGGCGAGCGGCGAGAAGACGCTGTCCCGCTTCGAAACCTATCGCGCCGAGGCCGGCGAGCGGGTCCGCAACGCCGCCGGCGGCGTGTTGCCGCGCGCCTTGCCGACGCGCGAGCTGCTGCGCAACCCGACCGTGCTGAACCAGGGCGAACTGGCCTGGCGGCTCGGCCTCATCCTCGCCG
This sequence comes from Caldimonas sp., assembly GCA_035995885.1. Taxonomy (GTDB): domain Bacteria; phylum Pseudomonadota; class Gammaproteobacteria; order Burkholderiales; family Burkholderiaceae_C; genus Schlegelella_A. The sequence goes on from DASYKC010000152.1 coordinate 11,915, forward strand.
CCGCCAACATGCTCGTGCTCGGCATCGGCATGTCGGCGTCGAACCCGCGTCACGCGAGCAACTGGAACCTGCTGTTCGCGCTGCTCGGCTTCTTCGCCTACTACAACTTCATCAATCTCTCGCAGTCGTGGGTCGGCTCCGGCCGCGTCAGCCTGGGCGCGGCGCTCGTCGTCGGCCACGGCGGCGCGTTCGTGTTCGCGCTCGCCCTGCTCTGGTGGCGCGAGAACGGCATGCGCCGGGTCGCGGTGTCGCGACGGCGCCGCCGGCGCCCGGTGGCAACGGCGAACGCCGCATGAGGACGGTCCGGCGCCTCTTCTACGTCGACATCGTCTCCGCCGTCGGCTTCGTCGCGCTCGCCTTCCTCGCCCTCTTCTTCTTCATCGACTTCGTCGACGAGCTGCGCGACGTCGGCACGCGCGGCTACACCGCCGCGCACGCGGCCGTCTATTCGCTGCTGCTGGCGCCGGTGCATCTCTACGAGCTGATGCCGATCGCCGTCCTGATCGGCACCATCTACGCGCTCGCCCGCCTCGCCCAGACCTCGCAGTACACGATCCTGCGCACGGGCGGCCTCGGCCCCGGCCGGGCGCTCTGGCTGCTCGCCAGCCTCGGCCTCGCCTTCGGCGTCTTCACGTTCGTCGTCGGCGATTTCGTCTCGCCGCTGAGCGAGCGCGTCGCGACCCAACTGCGCGCCAGCTTCAGCGGCAGCCTGAAGCTGAGCCGGTCCGGCGCCTGGATCAAGGAGCACTCGAGCGGCGCCGGCGGCGAGCGCAGCTATTCGATCAACGTCGGCTCGGCCGAGCGCGGCACGCTGCTGCGCGACGTCCGCATCTTCGAGTTCGACGCCGACGGCCAGCTGCTGAGCCGGACCGCCGCCGCGGAAGCGACGGTCGGGCGCGACGGCACCTGGGCGCTGAACGACGTGACCCTGACGCGCTGGATCGACGCCGGCGCCGCGTCGAGCGCGCGCGACGAGCGGATCGCCCACACGGTGTGGCGCAGCACGCTCTCGCCGAACGTCGTCGCCGCCGCGGTGCTGCCGGTGACGACGATGTCGACGCTCGCGCTCTGGCGCTACATCGGCCACCTCGCCGACAACGAGCAGGCCGCGCAGCAGCAGAAGATCCAGTTCTGGAACCGCGCCCTCTACCCGTTCGTCTGCCTGGTGATGGTCGGCCTGGCGCTTCCCTTCGCGTACCTGCACGCGCGCTCGGGCGGCGTCAGCCTCAAGGTCTTCGCCGGCATCATGCTCGGCGTCAGCTTCGTGCTCCTCAACAACGTCTTTCGCCACCTCGGCCTGCTCGGCAACTGGACGCCGTGGATCGTCGCGGCGACGCCGGGGGCGCTCTATCTCGTTCTCTCGCTCGCGGCATTCAGCTGGCTGGTCCGCTTCCGCTAGCGCCCGATCCATGACGCAGGCCATCGTCCTCTTCGCCCACGGCGCCCGCGACCGGCGCTGGGCCGAGCCGTTCGAGGCCGTCGCCGAACGCGTTCGCGCCGCCGCGCCGGGCTGTCCGGTCGAGATCGCCTACCTCGAGCTGATGACGCCCGACCTCGGCAGCGCCGCGGCGCGCCTCGTCGCCGCCGGCGCGACCCGGATCGACGTCGTCCCGCTCTTCCTCGGCACCGGCGGCCATCTGCGCCAGGACCTGCCGCCGCTCGTCGAGGCGCTGCGCGCCGCCCACCCGGGTGTCGCGATCCGCCTCCACGCAGCGATCGGCGAGCATGCCGCCGTCGTCGAGGCGATGGCGCGCGCCGCCGTCGCCGCCGCGGGCTTGGGTGAATAATCAGCCGGGCAATGAACCTCCACCAGTTCAGGTTCGTTCAGGAAGCCGTGCGCCGCGACCTGAACCTCACCGAAACCGCCAAGGCGCTCTTCACCTCGCAGCCCGGCGTCTCCAAGGCCATCCTCGAGCTCGAGGGCGAGCTCGGTGTCGACATCTTCGCGCGCCACGGCAAGCGCCTGCGCCGGGTCACCGAGCCGGGCCGCGAGGTTCTGAAGGCGATCGAGGTGATCATGCGCGAGGTCGGCAACCTGAAGAAGATCGGCGAGGAGTTCTCGAAGCAGGACGCCGGCACGCTCTCGATCGCGACGACGCACAGCCAGGCGCGTTACTTCCTGCCGGTGCCGATCGCGCAGATGAGGAAGCGTTTTCCGAAGGTCAACATCAGCCTGCACCAGGGAACGCCCGAACAGGTCGCGAAAATGGTCTACGAGGAGGTCGCCGATTTCGGCCTGGCGACCGAATCGCTCGACGACTTCGCCGACCTCGTCACCCTGCCCTGCTATGCTTGGCAGCACGTCCTCGTGCTGCCAGCCGGCCACCCGCTCGCCCAGCTCGACCGCGTCTCGATCGAGGACCTGGCGCCGCTGCCGCTGATCTCGTACCACCCGTCGTTCACGGGCCGAAAGCGCATCGATGCCGCGTTCGCGACCAGGAAGCTCGTGCCCAACATCGTCCTCGAGGCGATCGACGCCGACGTCATCAAGACCTACGTCCGCCTCGGCCTGGGCGTCGGCATCGTCGCCGAGATCGCGATGCGCGAGGAAGCCGCCGGCTCGGACCTGGTGGCCCGGCCGGTCGGCCACCTGTTCGGCCAGAACGTCGCCCGCATTGCCTTCAAGCGCGGCGCCTACCTGCGCAACTTCGTCTACGCGTTCGCCGAGATGACCTCCGATCGCCTGACCCGCCCGCTGGTCGAGCGGGCGATGGCCGGCGACGCCTACGACTACCAGCTCTAGGTCGACCGATGAACGTTCGCGACGCCTCGCTGCCCCGGACACCGACCCTCGCGAGCCGGCTGCCGAACGTCGGCACGACGATCTTCACGGTGATGTCGGCGCTGGCGCAGGAGCGCGGCGCCGTCAACCTCGGCCAGGGCTTCCCCGATTTCGACTGCGATCCGAAGCTCGTCGACGCCGTCGATGCGGCCATGCGCGCCGGCCTCAACCAATACCCGCCGATGGCGGGGATCCCGCTCCTGCGCGAGCGCATCGCCGAGAAGATGGCAGCGCTCTACGGCCACCGCTACGACCCGGCGAGCGAGGTCACCGTGACGGCGGGCGCGACGCAGGCGATCCTCACCGCCGTGCTCGCCTTCGTCGGCCCGGGCGACGAGGTCATCGTCCTCGACCCGTGCTACGACAGCTACGCGCCGAACGTCGAGCTCGCCGGCGCACGCGCCGTCCACGTGCCGCTGCGGCCGGAGACCTTTCGCCCCGACTTCGACCTGATCGCCGCGGCCCTCGGCGCGAAGACGAAGGCGATCATCGTCAACTCGCCGCACAACCCGAGCGGCACGGTCTGGTCGGCCGACGACATGCTGCGCCTGGCCGAGCTGCTGCGGCCGACCGACGTCGTCGTCATCAGCGACGAGGTCTACGAGCACATGGTCTACGACGGCGAGCACCAGAGCGCGGCGCGCTTCGCCGAGCTCGCGGCGCGCACCGTCGTCGTCTCGAGCTTCGGCAAGACCTATCACGTCACCGGCTGGAAAGTCGCCTATGCCGCGGCACCGGCGCCGCTCATGGCCGAGTTCAGGAAGGTGCATCAGTTCAACGTCTTCACCGTCAACACGCCGATGCAGCACGGCCTGGCGACCTACCTCGCCGAACCTTCGCATCATCTCGCGCTGCCGGCGTTCTATCGCGCCAAGCGCGACCGCTTCCGCGCCGGCCTGGCGTCGACGCGGCTGCGCCTGCTGCCGTGCGAAGGGACGTACTTCCAGTGCGTCGACTACTCGGCGGTGAGCGAGCTCGGCGACGACGCCTTCTGCCGCTGGCTGACGACCGAGATCGGCGTCGCCGCGATCCCGCTCTCGGCGTTCTATGCCGACGGCTTCGACCAGAAGATCGCGCGCTTCTGCTTCGCCAAGAAGAACGAGACGCTCGATCTCGCCCTCGACCGGCTGCGTGCGCTCTGAGCGCGCCCTTCGGGACGGGCCCGCGCGCGCCGCCTCAGCTCGCGCCGCGGCGGCCGACCGAGCGGCGGATGACCAAGCCTTCGGACTGCGCGTCGTCGGGCCAGCCCGAGACGTCGAGGTCGATCGCGAACTTGCCCTCGTGGTGCGGCGACGGCTCGGTCCGCGCGTCCTCGAGGGGCAGGAAGAGATCGATCGTGCCGAAGTCGGTCTCGACCTGGCCGGCGAGCTCGCGCGCGATCGAGTACAGGAAGAGCAGCTCGCGGTAGGCCGGAAAGTCGAAGGCGTCGTCGGCTTCGCTGCGCCGAAAGAGCAGGCCGTCGAGCGTCTGCATCGCGTGCAGCGGCGTCGCCCAGAGCGCCTGCAGGCGCGCGATCGTCTGTGGGTACGCCTCGAGCGAACGGCCGAAGTGCAGGTCCGAGCTCCACTCGGGCGCGAAGGCGTCGAAGTGCTTCTGGTAGCCCTGTCGCACTTGCTCGTAGGACGCGCGGTCGCCGCGGCGCTGATGGATCTCGAGCAGCTGGAGGAACGGCAGCGGGCTGGCGCCGCCGGTCTCGCGGAGATGGGCGGTGAGCAGCGCGATCGCCGCTTCGTCCTGACCGAGGACGACGTAGAACTCGGCCTGCTGCTCGAGGTCGATGAGCTCTTCCATCGACGGCGACGACATCCGCGCCGCGGCGACCGACTCCGGCCCGTTGGCCGACCCGCCCGCCTCGGCCATGCGCGCGTAGTGCGACTGCGGCGCGAGCACGGTCGTCACCTCGAGGCCGCCGATCGTCGCCGGCGCCGTCACCGGCAGGATGCCGTGGGCGCTCTCGCGCCACTGCGACGGAGGCTGGCTGATCTCCGGGCTGCGCGCCTCGGCGGCGGCAGGCCGCGCCGACGCGACCGAGGGCGCAGCGACGGCCGAGCGCCGCTGCTGGTGGGCCTGGGCGTCGAACCAGCGCGCGCGCCGGCGCTGCCGCGGTCGCAGCGCCCAGAAGGCAGCGGCGAGCAAGGCGAAGAAGACGAGGCCGCCGGCGAGCGTGTAGACCAGGCCATTGGCGTAGCGATCGCCCTCGGCCTGGCGCAGGCGCGCCTGCAGTGCGCCGAGTGTCCTCTGCTGCGCTTGCGAATCGCTGCGCAGCCGCGCGAGCCCGGCCTCGAGCTCCTGGATCCGCGCCGGTTCGCCGGCGAGCGCCGTCGCAGCGGTGTCGACGTCAGGCGGCGGCGCCGGCGCGGCAGCGGTCCGGGATTCGGCTGCCGGCGTCGCGGCGATCGCCGCAACGACGGGCGCCGCGGTGCCTGCTGCGGCGACGCGCGACGGCGCCGGCCGCACGAACGCCGCTGCCGCATCGAGACGCAGGCGCGGTGCGGCTCGCGCCGTGCCGGCTTGGCGGCCGCCGGACAAATCGGCGCGCGCCACCGCCCGCGCCGACGCCGGCGCGGCGCTGCGGGGGGCGATCGTGCGTGTCATCGTCGCGGCGGCGAATCGCCGCCCCGGTGCCGTGCGGCGTGCAGCGTGGCGCGGCGCGGCGACGGCATCGCCGTCCGCGCCCGGGCCTTCGGCTTCGATGCGGCGCCGCGACGAGTCGGCGGCACGAACGATGTCGAGCAGCGGCGTGACCTTCGGGTCGACGCGTTGCGGCGCGAGCGAGTCGTCGGCATCCGCGTTCGCCAGGTGAAGCATCGGCGGATCGACGAAGGCGACGAAGCGACGCGTCATCTGCGACCGGCAGCCGACGCGGAGATCGATCGTGACGACCGGCTCGTCGACGACGCTGCGGGTCGTGACCCGAATGCGGAGCTCGCCGGTTTCGCGCGCGCTCTCGAGCGTGACGCGGACGTTCTCGGCGGCGACGCGGTTGTCGCCGATCAGGACCTCGGCGCCGACGCACTCGCGTGCCAGCGTCTCGTCGCTTTCGAGCGAAAGCTGGGCCAGGAAGTTGAGCCGCTGGCCGAGCGTCGTCGCGGTGACGGTTCGACCGAATCCCATGGCCATCGCGGCGGGAGCGGACAGCAGCGAAAGCGCAGCGCCGAGGGTGAAGATGAGCGAGGCTCTGCGCATCGAGAAAGGGGCGAAAACGATCGAATCACTCTAGCACGCAGGGTCTGCTCGACAGGCCTCCGGCGACCTCGACGCGACAGCGCTGCGTGACACAATTCCTCGAATGAAGAGCGCGTATCCGGCCTTGCTGTCCACGGTGCCGAAAAGCGCGTCGCAATGCCGTCCGAGCTGCTGACCGAGCGACGCGGCGCGACGCTCGTGCTGACGGTCAGCGACCCGGCGTCGCGCAACACGCTGTCGGCGCAGGTCATCGCTGCCGGCATCGAGGCGCTCGGCGTCGCCGAAGCGAATCCGGAGATCCGCTGCGTCGTCCTGCAAGGCGCCGGCGCCCACTTCTGCGCCGGCGGCAACGTCCAGGGCCTGGTCGAGCGGCGCGCCGCCGGCGAAGCCGCGCAGCGACGCATGCTCGATCACCTGCATCACTGGATCGAGACGATGGCGAGCTACCCGAAGCCGATCGTCGCCGCGGTCGAAGGCGCGGCCGCGGGCGCGGGCTTTTCGCTCGCGCTCGCGTGCGACCTCGTCGTCGCTGCCGAGGACGCGCGCTTCGTCATGTCGCACGCCAAGCTCGGCCTTTCGCCCGACGGCGGCGCGACGGCGCGACTGGCCGACGCGCTGCCGGCCGCGCTCGTCAAACGCGTGCTCTGGCTCGCCGAGCCGATGTCGACGGCGACGCTGCACGATCACGGCCTGGTCGCGATGGTCAGCCTGCCCGGCAGCGCCCTCGCCGATGCGCTGATCCTCGCCGATCGCCTCGCCGCGCTCGCGCCGGGCGCGGTCGCGAGCGTCAAGGAGCTGGTCGCGCAGGCGCCGCGGCGAACGCTCGTCGAACAGCTCGGGGCCGAGCGCGACCACTTCCTCGCCAACCTGTTTGGCGCCGACGGCGGCGAGGGCCTGCGCGCCTTCGTCGAGAAGCGCGCAGCGCGCTTTTCCTGAGCCGGTTCGCGCGTCCGCCCTGTCACTTCAGAGACCGGCCATGCAGCCCCCCGTTCTTACAATCGACGAGCAGTCGAACATCGAATCGGGATCGTGGTTCTCCAGACTCTCACCGCCCTTGCGCGAATCGATCCTCGGCCGCGCACAGGTGCGGCGCGTCGACGACGGCGCCATTCTCTCGGCGCGCGGCGCACCGGCCGAGGACTGGTGCGGCGTCGCCCGCGGCGCGGTGCGCGTGAGCTCGGTCTCGCTGTCGGGCAAGCAGGTCACGCTCACCTACGTCGAGCCCGGCACCTGGTTCGGCGACATCGCCCTCTTCGACGGCATGCCGCGAACGCACGACGCCAACGCGCACGGCGCGACGACGCTCCTGGTCGTCCGCAAGGCCGACTTCAAGGATCTGCTCTCGCTCCACGTCGAGCTCTACGAGGCCTTGCTGCGCCTCAACTGCCGGCGCCTGCGCCTGCTCTTCGACACCGTCGAGGACCTCAACACGCTGCCGCTCTCGGCACGGCTCGCGAAGCAGATCCTGCTGCTGGCGCGCAGCTACGGCGTCGAGCAGGGCGACGAGATCCGGATCGGCCTGCAGCTCGCGCAGGAAGACATCGCCCAGCTGCTCGGCGCGTCGCGCCAGCGCGTCAACCAGGAGCTGAAGGGCTTCGAGCGCGAAGGCGCGGTGCGGATCGAGCCGACCCGCCTCGTCGTCCTGTCGAAGGCGAAGCTCCTGGCGATCGCCAACCGCTGACTCGGGGTCGGCGCGGATTGCAGCGCCCGACCCGGAAGTCTCCAATCGAGCCCATGAATCAGCCCGAAGCCAATACCGGCACCAAGCCGGTCGCAGAGCAACACGCCTTCGACACCGCCGCGCTCGAGCGCTACCTGATCGAGCGGCTGCCCGGCTTCGCCGGCCCGCTCGTCGTCGAGCAGTTCAAGGGCGGCCAGTCGAACCCGACCTACAAGCTGCTGACGCCAGCGCGCGCCTACGTGATGCGTTCCAAGCCCGGGCCGGCGTCGAAGCTGCTGCCGTCGGCGCACGCCGTCGACCGCGAGTTCACGGTCATGCGCGGCCTCGCCGACACCGCCGTTCCGGTGCCGCGAATGCACGTGCTCTGCGAAGACGAGAGCATCATCGGCCGCGCCTTCTACGTGATGGAGTTCATCGCCGGCCGCGTCTTCTGGGACCAGTCGCTGCCGGCGCTCGACCGGCCGGGCCGCGCGGCGATCTACGACGAGATGAATCGCGTCATCGCCGCCCTCCATTCGGTCGATCCGGCGAGCGTCGGCCTCGCCGACTACGGCAAGCCCGGCAACTACTTCGAGCGCCAGATCGGCCGCTGGACCAAGCAGTACCAGGCGTCGATCACCGAGCCGATCGAAGCGATGAGCCGCCTGATCGAATGGCTGCCGGCGCACATTCCCGCGAGCGCGCGCGACGACAACCAGGTCTCGATCGTCCACGGCGACTACCGGCTCGACAATCTCGTCTTCGCGCCCGACGAGGCGCGCATCGTCGCCGTCCTCGACTGGGAGCTCTCGACCGTCGGCCATCCGCTCGCCGACTTCAGCTACCACTGCATGTCGTGGCACATCTCGCCGGGATCGTTCCGCGGCATCGGCGGCCTCGACCACTTCGGCCTCGGCATTCCCGACGAGAAGACCTATGTGCGGCGCTATTGCGAGCGCACCGGCAGGATCGGCAAAGGCAAGGATGCCGACGCGGTGATGGCCGACTGGAACTTCTACCTCGCCTACAACCTGTTCCGGATCGCCGGCATCCTGCAGGGCATCGCCAAGCGGGTCGAGGCCGGCACGGCGTCGAGCGCGCAGGCGCGCCAGTCGGCCGCCGGCGCGCGGCCGCTCGCCGAGATGGGCTGGCGCATCGCCCAGCAAAGCTGAGGCGTCAGCCGCGCCGCCTCGCCCCTTCACCACGAAAGAACGCCATGGACTTCGACTATTCCCCTCGCACGAAGGAGCTGCAGGCCCAGCTGCTGCGCTTCATGGACGACTACATCTATCCGGCCGAGCAGCGCTACGAGGACGAGATCGAGGCCAACACAAAGGCGGGCAAGCGCTGGACGCCGCTGCAGACGATCGAGGCGCTGAAACCGAAGGCGCGCGCGCAGGGCCTGTGGAACCTGTTCCTGCCGCCCACCGCGGGCGGCAAGGGCTCGAAGGAAAGCGGTCGCGAGTTCGGCCTTTCGAACAGCGACTACGCGCCGCTCGCCGAGATCATGGGCCGCGTGCCGTGGTCGAGCGAGGTCTTCAACTGCTCGGCGCCCGACACCGGCAACATGGAGACGATCGAGCGCTACGGCTCGCCCGAGCTGAAGGACATCTGGCTGCAGCCGCTCCTCGACGGCAAGATCCGCAGCGCCTTCGCGATGACCGAGCCGGCGGTCGCCTCGTCGGACGCGACCAACATCGAGGCAAGCATCCGGAAGGAAGGCGACGAGTACGTCATCAATGGCCGCAAGTGGTGGACCAGCGGCGCCGGCGACCCGCGCTGCAAGATCTACGTCTTCATGGGCAAGACCGACACCGACGCGCCGCGCCACTCGCAGCAGTCGATGGTGCTCGTGCCGGCCGAGACCAAGGGCATCACCGTCGTCAGGCCGCTCAGCGTCTTCGGCTACGACGACGCGCCGCACGGCCACATGGAAGTGCTGTTCGAGAACGTCCGCGTGCCGACCGCGAACATCCTGCTCGGCGAAGGGCGCGGCTTCGAGATCGCGCAGGGCCGCCTCGGCCCGGGGCGGATCCACCACTGCATGCGCCTCGTCGGCCTGGCCGAGCGCGCGCTCGAGATGATGTGCAGGCGAGCGTCGAGCCGCGTCGCCTTCGGCCGCACCGTCGCCGAGCAGGGCGTGACGCGCGAGCGGATCGCCGAGTCGCGCTGCCGGATCGACATGGCGCGTCTCTTGACGCTGAAGGCGGCGTGGATGATGGACGTCGCCGGCAACAAGGCGGCGAAGGCCGAGATCGCCATGATCAAGGTCGTCGCACCGAACATGGCCTGTCAGGTGATCGACTGGGCGATGCAGGTGCACGGCGGCGGCGGCGTCTCGGGCGACTTCCCGCTCGCCGGCTTCTACGCCGGCGCGCGCACCCTGCGCTTCGCCGACGGCCCAGACGAAGTCCACCGCAACGCGATCGCCAAGATGGAGCTGGGTCGACACGCGTAGCGTGACGACCCACTCTGCTGACAGGATCTTCCCCGCTTCGCTCCCCTTCCTCCGGGAGGAAGGGGCGGGCTCCTGCAGAGCCCCCTTTCAGCGGTGGTCGCTGGCCGGCGGCAGCGATTGCCAGGCGCTCGTCGTCGACGCGGCCCAGCTCACCGGCTCGTCGCCGCGCGCCCGCGCGACCCGGCGCGCCGCGGCGGCGGCGATGCCGAACAACGTGACGGCGGCGGCGATGTCGCCCTCGTCGGCGCTGGCGAGCTGCAGGCGCAGGTAGATGCGGCCGCGCAAGGTCATCAGCAGGAACGGCGGCTGCGCGTTCAGCCAGGTCGCGGCGGCGCGCTCGAGGCCGTGCGCGAGCGGGCCCTCGAGCCACGCCTGGCCTTCGTGCGGCAGGCTCGAGACGCCGGCGAAGCAGTTGCGCAGGATCTGCGAGCCGGCGAGCGAGATCTTGGGGAAGACGACGAGCCAGCGGGTTTCCTCGCCGATCGTGTCGTCGAGCGCGGTCTGGTTGGTCTGCGTCGCCTGATCGAAGGCGTCCTTGGCGAGACGCTCGCGCAGCGGCTTGGTCATCAGCAGCATCTGCAGATCGGGCGGGACGCCGAGCACCATGCGCAGGCGCAGCTCGCGGCCGTCGATGTAAGGCCGCTGCGGCCCGCCCCATTCGAGGCGCCACGGCTTGGCATCGAACTGGCCGTCGATGGCGAAGCCGTCGCCGTCCTTCTCGCGCTTGTAGACATGGCCGGCGCGCTTGGCCCAGCCGGCGATCGCGTCGCCCTCGGCATGGCGAGCGGCCCGCGCGAACAAGCCCTTGATCGATCCGAGCATGACCGTCTCCGATCCACTAGAGTCGTGCGCCGGCGCGCTCTGCGCGATTCTCTTTGTCCCGGGACGCAACGCGATGATTGAAGTGTATTCGTGGGCCACGCCCAATGGCCACAAGGTCCACGTGATGCTCGAGGAGTGCGGCCTCGCGTACCGCGCCATCCCGGTCAACATCGGCGCCGGCGACCAGTTCAAGCCCAAGTTCCTGGCGATCAGCCCCAACAACAAGATCCCGGCAATCGTCGATCCCGACGGCCCCGACGGCCGGCCGATCTCGCTCTTCGAATCGGGCGCGATCCTCCTTTACCTCGCCGCCAAGACCGGCCGCTTCCTGCCCGCCGACCTGCGCGGCCGCTACCAGACGCTCGAGTGGCTGATGTTCCAGATGGGCAGCGTCGGGCCGATGCTCGGCCAGACGCATCACTTCCGGCTCTATGCGCCCGAGAAGCTCCCCTACGCCATCGATCGCTACAGCAATGAGGCCCGGCGCCTCTACGGCGTGATGGACAGGCGGCTCGCGACGCAGGCCTACATCGCCACCGACGAGTACACGATCGCCGACATCGCCATCTTCCCGTGGCTGCGCTCGTGGCAGAACCAGGGCATCGACTGGGCCGATTTCCCGCGCCTGAAGGACTGGTTCGACCGCATCGCCGCGCGGCCGGCGGTGCAGCGCGGCGTCGAGGTGCTGGCCGGGCTGCGCAAGCCTTTTCGCAGCGACAAGGAGCGCGAGGTGCTGTTCGGCGCGACGCAGTACGAGCGGCGCTGAGCGGCGATCGGCGTTCAACCTGTAGGATGGCCCCGGTCGCACCTGAACTGCAGCGACGAACTGCAGAGGCCGCGCTTCCAGGCGCGAAGACGACGAGATTCGGGGAGGGCCGATGTCCATCGACTCATTGAGCTTCACGCTTCGGCTGGTCGAGACGCAAGAAGACCTGGCCAAGGTGTGCGATGTCCGCGCCTCGGGCTACGGTCATCACGCGCCGGCGCTGCGCGAGCACATGGCGATACCCGACATGATCGATCTGTCGCCCTGGACGGCGGTGTTCCTGTGTGAGGACAAGGGGTCGGGCGCTCCGATCGGCACCATGCGCATGCAGGACAACACGCGTGGCGGCGTTCAGGTCGAGATCGAGAAGTACCTCCAGATGCCGGAGTGGCTCACCCGCAGCGGCGGTCGATGCGAGATGAGCCGGCTGGTGATCACGCCCGGCGCCGATCGGCTGGCCAAGGCGGCGCTGTGGAAAGCCGGCTACCTGCGTTGCCTTGCGATGCAAGTCCATTGGCTTGTCATCGGCGCCCGCAAGCCGGGGCTGATGAAGCAGTACGAGTATCTCGGCGCGAAGGACATGTACGAGGACCGTCGCCTGGTGCCGCTCGGGCATGGCTGGAACCTGCCGCATCGCATCTTCGTCATGGACGTCCGCAATGCCGCGCGCGACTGGCACGAGGAAGAGCATCGCCTGCTGCGCTTCATGGTCGAGACCGACCACCCCGACATCAGCATCGAGTCAATGAACCGCCCCGCTGCTGCCGGCCCACGGTTGAGCCTCGTAGCTTCCGCCTAGGTCGTCGTTCTCGTCGTCGACGAAGGGAATTCCTGGACCGAGGTGATCCGCCAGGACGAGCGCGAGCTCGTCGTCGGTGAACGGCTTGCCCAGGAAGCCGTTCATGCCGACCGCCCTGCAGGCCGCCATGTCGTCGCGGCTCGAGTTCGCCGTCAGCGCGACGATCGGCACTCTCGAAATTCGAGCCGCGTCCTCCTGGCGCCTGATTTCGCGAGTGGCGGCGAGACCGTCGAGGTCCGGCATGTGCACGTCCATCAGGACGAGATGCGGCCGTTGCTGGGCCATCGCGGCAGACACGGCGCCACTTCCGCCGGTGACGCGAGAGACCTCGACGCCCATTCGTCGAAGGACGGCCTCGGCGATCAAGGCGTTGACGTCGTTGTCCTCCGCCAGCAGGACGCGATACCCGGAGAATGAGCGCGGCGTCCGCTCCGCGCTTCGAGCGCCCGAGTCTTCGGCCAGGGGCGCATCGGCCGCCGGCAGCGGCGCCCGGAATTCGAACTTCGATCCGACGCCGATGACGCTCTCGACGGTCACGTCGCCGCCCATCGCCCGAGCCAGCTCCCGGGCGATCGTCAGGCCGAGGCCGGTGCCGATCTCGGGCTGTGCGGCCGGCCCGGGGGTCTGCCGGAAAGCCTCGAAGATGGCCGCCTGGTCGGAGGCCAGGATGCCGAGTCCGGTGTCGGCCACGGCAAACACCATCTCGCCGCGTTCGCCTCTGGCCACGCTGAGCTTGATCCAGCCGCGCTTGGTGAACTTGACGGCGTTGCCCAACAGGTTGTGCAGCACCTGGCGGATGCGCGCAGGGTCGCCCGAGACCCAGCACGCGGCCGGAATGTGGCCGTCCAGGATGAAGGAGATCGCCGTCTCGGACGTCCGTTCCTTGTACAGGTCGGCGAGCCGCTTGACCTCTTCGCTGAGGTCGAAGGTCGCGTTGTGGAGCTCGAGGCGCCCAGTCTCGATCCGTGACACGTCGAGCAAGGCACCGATCAGGCCGAGTAGGTGCTCGCCTTGCGCCTGGACGATGCCGAGCCGAAAGGCCGAGTCGGTGTCCTGTTGATCGCGCTTCATCATCGCGGTCACGCCCAGGATGCCATGCAGCGGCGTGCGAAGCTCATGGCTCATCGTGCCGAGGAACATCGACTTGACGGCGCTCTGCCGGCGCAGTTGCTCGCTCGTTTCCTTCAACTGTTCCGCGGTCTCGAGCTGAATTTGCAGCGACTTCGAGAGCTGCTCGCGCGACAGAAACTCACGCGCGAGCCTTCTCTCGGCGGAAAACCCGGAGACCCAAAGCTGGACGAGCAGCAGGCTCAGCCCCGCCGATGCAAAGAGGCCGAGGCTGTCGACTCGCAATAGAAGGCCGACTACCGACAGCGCGAGGATCGGCGTCACGAAGATGGCGGTCGCGAGGAGTCGTACCTGAAGGCCGAGCGTCGCCACTGTCGCGACGACGGCCAGGCACGCGACGAGCGCGGATGCGGAATCCGCCGGAGCGCGGGCGCTCGCCAGGCCGGCCAGTCCCCAGACCATGCCGTCGAGGGCGATCGTGAAGTACAAGACGGAGCCGGTTTTCTGGATCGCGCCGCGAAGCTGCCTGTGCTTGTAGCCGAGCGCGAGCAGAAGTCGCGGCACGGCGCTGGTCACCTTGGCGGCGAACCAGATGTGGACCCAGACAGCGCCGAAGATCGGCTCGAAGAAGACGGCGATCAACCCCGCGAACACCGTCGCGAGGATGGCGGCGACCGCGGAGTGGCTGAGGATCTGATCGAGCTGCCGCAGCCGAAGGCGAGACTGGCCGTCTCCGTCCAAAACGGTCGGCAACTCGCTCATCGCGGGTCTGGCAGTGTCCACTTTCTCGGCCCAGGCACGAAACGAGCTGCGACGCGCGGCTCAGTCTACGGCGAGCGCGTCAATCTACATCCAGCGATGCCTTCCGGGTGCCGACAGGCACGTTGAACCGGCTCTATTACCGCTTCGCAGAGCTGTTCTGGCCCGGAGCGACTCGAAGACTGGCTGGCAGGCCGCATAACGGCTGGCGATCGCCAGTGCCGGATTCTCCAGTTCGCTGCCCGTTCCCCGGAGCGTCGCGGCGTTACCGCCTCCAGGTTTTTTTTTTGGGAGGTCACAACGACACGATGGCGTCGATGGGCCATTCAAAGACCCGAGCAAGTCGACCAAAATCGGATGTTCAGGCCGCGCCCAAGTGACCGGCCGCTGCAACACTCCTTCTGCCAAAGCGGCTGCTTAGTGTGTTGCATCGACCAGTCCAGCCTGCACTGAATAGCGGACCGCCCCGCACTAGCGGACCCCCATGCCTAAGGGGATTGACTTGTCGACAGGGTCAATCCATCCTCGATGGACTTTTAACCAAGATCAGGCAGGAGAGCCGATGACAAGCCTTCGAACGATGCGTCCCTACCTGATCGGGGCCGCCGGCGCATGCGCTGTGTTGGCGCTGGGTCTGTCCCAGCAAGTCCACGCGGTTGCCGCGGCGTTGGTGTCGGTCACCAACACGAGCGCGAACCCGGTCCCGGTCTCGGCCGTCGACGAACGCGTCACGCGCCCTTTCGGGACTCGCGTCTTTCCCAACGTCCGCACTTACGCGTCGTTCACGGTGCCCGCCGACAAGCGGCTAATCATCACCAGCGTGACCGGCTTCAATAACGGCAACGGCAGCTTGACGGACATCGAGGTCGATGTCATCTCCAACGGAACGGGCGTGGCCCAGCGATTCCCCTTTGGGTCCGCGCAAAGCGGGCCGGCGCTGCGCTATCTGCAAAGTCATAACACGTTCATGGTTGCGGACGCCGGCAGCACGGTGTACTTCTTCGCAGACGACGCTGACTTCAACGATTCGGCCGGCGTCAACGTCGACGTCAAGGGCTACTACACCGCCGCCAATTGATCGCCGAGCGTCTTAGCCCCTCGCTCCGCAGGACACGGGCATCGGTGACGGCAGCCGGTTTGGGCGCGCTACTGGCGGTGCTGGCGTGGGCAGGCTGGTCGGCCCTGGACTCGAGCGGTTCCGGGCCGCCGGAGCACGTCACGCTGGCGACCGTTCGACCGGCCGCAGGTCCGTCTGCACCTGCTCCGTCGCCTGCGCTGGCTGCACCGGTAGATCCGGTCGCGCCTGCCGCGCCGGTGGTCAAAGAGTCTCCCACTGGCAACGTCCGTGAGACATCTGTGCGTCAGCCGGCGCAGATGTCCCTCGCGCAGTCAAGTACGGTGATCACGAGGCCGGCGATCAGACCTGCCGTCGCTCTGCCGCCAGGCGTTCTCGCCGAGGACGTCGAGGTTTCACCGTCCGGCATGGTCACGGTGCTTCGCTCGCCAGTGGGAACCGCGATACCTTCAAATGCTGGCGGTCCAGGCTACGGCGCCGCGGCGACGCCGGATCGGCCCGTCACCCTCCTGCGTTCACCGTAATCGCAAGGCGGTCAGGTGGCTTGGCGCTAGCTGGGTCGTCACCCCGCGGCGAGTGGGTTCCAAGCAAGCGACGACTCCCCGTGGATTTGACGAGAGGACTGACTTGATGAACATCTTCAAAGACACGATCGCCGCCCTGGCCTTGATCATTGTCGCGACAGCCGCCAGCGCAACATCGCTGAGCGGTAATTTGGGCGACGCGGGCAACGGCGCGCTGGTCGGCAGTGATCTGGGCGCGCCCGACTTTGCCGACTCGAATTCCATCGCCAACAACGTGGCGCTGTACACCTTCACGACCAGCCTCAGCGGGCTAGTGACGCTGGTCAGCACCGGCTTCGCCGCGGGCGGCGTTGACCCCTACTTCAGCCTGTTTTCCGGATCGGGTGCAAGCGCGACGTTTCTTGACTCGAACTACGCGCAAGCGTTCTCGACGGGTGGCGACTTCGGCTACTCGGCCATGCTGGCCGCCGGCACCTATGAGGTGGCGATCGGCACGTTCGCAAATATGTCATTTGCCGAGAATCTCGGCACCGGAACGTTAGGTGACGGATTTATCTCGCTCGGCGATCCCAATGCGCTGCATGACGGCAGCTATTCGGTGACCTTGACGACGCCGGTGCCCGAGCCAGGTACCAACGCCCTGTTGCTGTTGGGACTCGCAGCCCTGACCTTCAGAGCCCGCCGCAACAGCGAACGGTCCTGACTGTCACACAGCAAAGAAGATCGCGACCCCGGAGGGACTCGAACATTAGCCGGCAGACCGCGTAACGGCTGGCGCGCGTCAGTGCTGATTTCTGCAGTTCCCCTGCCCGTTCCCCGTACAGGCGACCACAGGGCGAGAGGTCGGTGGCGACTGTGCAACAAGTCGCCGCCATCCCGAAGACCCAATGACGGATATCCGTCCCCTCGCCGGCGGGCCGCAAGCTGCGCCAGGGCATTGTCTGGTCAACGGCGGGCTCGGCTCGTCATCCATGTGTCACCCAGCGGCGCTAGGGTCGCAGCGCACCCTCGTGCCGTCGAACAGACCCGCCAAATGGATCGGAGACCAGAGTTGATACGGAAGCTAGCAACATGTTCGGCAGTCTTTCTGACGGCGACAGTTTGCGCTGGGGCTGGGCTTGCAGCAGACGCCAACCCGTCACTCACGCCAAGCCAGCCGCCTTGCGAATCGGAAGCGCCTACCTTCGACACCAGAGCTGTAACGTGCTCTCTTGAGCCGGCTGGAGCGACGCGGCGTTACCGCCTCCAGATTAATTTTTCAGGAGGCCACGACGACACGATGGCGTCGATGGCACCGCGTCTTGATGGTGCCCCCCTAGTCTGTGACGAGGGGAGCAAGATCCGACTCATGGGCGAGGATGGAGACGTCAGTCTTGTTTGCTTGTTTTCGATCCCAGGTCGAAGTGGCGAAAAACACGTCTTCGAATCAGTCATTTCCTGGACGCACGCCCAGTACGTGAGCTATGCGTTCGGTCCGGGCTAGCCAACGAATCGAGAAACGACGAGCATGAAGATCGCGCCCAGGCGCACGATGGACAACGTGTGGGTCAGTGGTCGTCTCCACGCCAGCCGCTCCGACTTCTCCATGGGCATGAGCAGCTACGCCATGACGGTCGACGTTGTCGAGCCGTACGTGCGTCCCGGGCAGTAGCGGGTCGCGACGCAAGCCTTGGAATTGACGACGCCGGGCGATGCCGAAGAGGGTTGCCTCCGTCCAAGACGAGCCTGACCGTGGCCACGCGCACAATCGAACGCCAACCCGCAACTAGTCATCAAGGAGCCCGCATGCATCGATCCGCTCTTGCGTGTGCCGCGCTCTTGGTTTGCGCGATGTCGCCGGCGGTTGCGCAGCACGCCGACGGTTACGCATCGTTCCAGACGCGAGACATCAAGGCGCTCTCTCCGGAGCAGGTCGAGGATCTGCGCGAAGGTCGAGGAATGGGCCTGTCCTTACCCGCCGAACTCAATGGCACTCCCGGGCCGCTTCACGTGTTGCAACTGCGCGAAACGCTGAATATCACACCGATGCAGTCGATCGCGATCGAGGCGATTCGCTCGGAAATGAGCGCCGCCGCTCGGCGCCTCGGAGCGTCCATCATCGACGCCGAAGCAGAGCTCGACGCGGCCTTCAAGGGGGGAACCGCAGACGAGTCAGGGATCCGATTCCTGACCCAGCGCATCGCCGGGCTAAACGGCGAGTTGCGCGCCACTCATCTCTCCGCTCACTTGAAGACACGGGGTGTCTTGTCGGAAATCCAGGTCGCCGCGTACAACGCAGCACGAGGCTACGCTGACAAGGACTCAGCTGCCGACATCCCTCAGGGACACAAGCACTGACGAAGGCCACGGCCCCCGCCCTCGACGCCGGCCGGCTCCAAGCGTCGAAGCCTGCGCGCAAGCGTCAACCCATTGAACTGCCCATCGCCTCGCAGGTTTCAGCGCACCGGCGACACGCGGCTGCACAGCGTGCCATTTGCCCGTCCGAGTCGGTGTGTGCCTCGCAAAGGGTCGCACAAGCCTTGCAGATTTCGGCGCACTCCGGGCAGACGTGCCCGTGATGCGGCGATTGGCGTGTCATGAAGTCTGCGCACAGCGCGCACATCTGGGCGCAGTCGAGCAGCGCGATCAGATGCTTCGATTCGGAATGATGGCCGCCTCCGTGAAGGATGTGAGCCACGGTCTCCGTGCAGATCCGGTGGCACTCGGTGCAGTTGGCGATGCACTGCTCCATCAATTGATTCATCTTATCCATGACGTTTCTCCTTAGGTGAAAGAGCCCTAGGCATCCGCGATGCCTGCTAGAGGAACTTCGCCTGCTCGCCTAGCGAGACGGCTCGATGTGGGTGACCGTCGGAGCGCTCTTCAGCATCTCGACATGGAATCGCACCTTGTCGCCGGCCTTGATCTGGCTGAGCATCTTCTTGCCAGCGACGCCGAACGCCATCGTCATGGCCGGCATCTGCATGTTGACGATGTCGCCGTGCTTGAGCGTGACGACCCCCTTGCCGGCATCGACACTCTGCACCTCGCCCTCCGTAAGGACAGTGGACGACGATGTCGCCGACGCCGTCGCCTTTGCGGGCATCGGCATCCTCATGTCCGAAGACATCTGAGCTTGAGCCATTGACGAGGCGGCAAGCGCCAGGAGAAACGGAAATACCTTCATTGGGGAACTCCTTGAGTGGCGACCTTTGCGAGGTCATGTCCCCTAGCGCGCCACTCCCCGTGATCCGATTCGCTTTGCGCACGAGTTCACGAACCTGCTAGCGCTCGATCTCGGGACCCGTCCGCATCCGCTCGATCTCCGGCCGCGTCCGCACCCGGTCGGGTGTCGCGCGCGACGGCGACTGCATCCCCGGCAGTTCTCGCTGCTTCTCGCTCTGTCGCTTTCGCATGTGCTCGATGGCTGCCGGCGTTTGCTG
>DASYKC010000153.1:0-1551 GCA_035995885.1 Caldimonas sp.
GCAGGCCGCCTCCGACAGCACCCTCGCCCAGATCAAGCAACGCGGAACGCTCCGCGTCGGCGTCACCCAGGCGCCGCCGTGGTACTCGAAGGACCCGAAGTCCGGCGACTGGGCGACCGGTGTCGGCGTCTCGCTCGGCAAACAGATGGCCGCCGATCTCGGCGTCAAGTTCGAGCCGGTCGAGGTGACGTGGGGCACGGCGATCGCCGCGCTCCAGGGCAACAAGATCGACATGATGTCGATGATGGACGCCACGCCCGAACGCGCCCAGGCGGTCGACTTCCCGAAGACGCCGCTGCTGTATTACTCGCTCGCCGTGCTGGCGCGCGACGATCTGCCGGTGAAGGCGTGGGCCGATCTCGACAAGCCCGCCGTGCGAATCGCCGTGCCGCAGGCCAGCAGCATGGACAAGTTCCTCACCGAGAACGTGACCAAGGCGCAGGTCTCGCGCTTCCCCGGCAACGCCGAAGCGATCGCCGCGTTCCAGGCCGGCCGCGCCGATGCGGTGTGCCTCTTCCACCCGCCGCTCCTCGCGGCGCGGCAGAAGCTCGGCGCCGGCAAGATCATCGTGCCGACGCCGGCGCAATCGCAGGCGTCGAGCGTCGCCGTCCGCAAGGAAACCGACAAGGCCTGGGTCGAGTGGGTCGACAAGGAGATCGGCAAGTTCTATGCGAACGGCCAGACGCAGAAGTGGTACGAGGAGTTCCTGGTCGGCTTCGGCCTCGACCCCAAGGCTTCTCCGCCGGTGATGAAGGAGATGCTCGGCAAGTCGTAGCCGAGCCAGCGCACCCTTCTTCTCCCGCCACGCCGATGCACGTCTGGAACTTCGCCCCGGTGTGGGCGAATGCCGACCTGCTGGCGCTCGGCCTCCTCAACACGCTGAAGGTGACCGGTGCGGCGCTCGCCTTCGGCGTGCCGCTCGGCCTCGTGCTGGCGCTGATGCGGCTCTCGCCGCGGCGCCTCCTGGCGTGGCCCGCGGGCGCGGTGATCGAGGTCTTCCGCACGACGCCGCCGCTGGTGCAGCTGTTCTGGTTCTTCTTCGCGCTGCCGATCCTGATCCACGTCGAGATGACGCCCTACGTCGCCGCGGTGTTGACGTTCTCGATCCAGTCGGCGGCCTTCTTCGCCGAGGTCTTCCGCGGCGGCATCGTCTCGGTCGAGCGCGGCCAGTGGGAAGCGGGCCGCGCCCTCGGCATGGCGCCGCCGCAGGTGATGCGCCGCATCGTCCTGCCGCAGGCCGTCAAGCGAATGATCCCCGCGTTCCTCGAGCGCGCGATCGAGCTGATGAAGACGACGACGCTCGTCGCCATCGTCTCGTACGCCGACCTGCTGTTCGAGACCAACGAGGTGGCGCAGAAGACATTCCGGCCGCTCGAGGTCTTCACCGCGACGGCGCTGATCTACTTCGTCGTCATCTTCGCGGCGAGCCAGCTCGTGCACGGGCTCGAGCGGCGCCTTGCCACGAGCGGCGAAGGGATGGCGCGCTGATGGGTGCGACGCTCTACCGCTGGAACTTCGCGCCGGTGCTCGAGAACCTCGACGTGCTCTGGG